>CAJQNK010000123.1 GCA_905479655.1 uncultured bacterium
TGGAAGCCGGGCGCGAGCGAGAGCGCGCAATCTTCTTCGGAATCAAGGCGGGAATCCGCACTCGATTCGGTGAATCGGGGAGGATTCCCAACGAAGAGTCCGGAGAAGAGGGCCGCTCGTAGCGTGTCTCGCCTTTCACCACGGCTGCTAGCCTGCCCTTCTCACCGGGTGTCGTCGCGAGAGGTCGTAGGTGCCTGAAGATGCAAGGCTTGCGACCGAGGCCGACGCAGGCGTACTGTCGGTACGTCGAGGAGGCCGACGAGAGCGTAACGCCGCAGATTCAGGCACATACGGCTTCGCAGTAGAGACTTGGTGAGAAGGTCAGGCTAGCGCCTCCCTCCGAGTCAGTTCTGTTGGCACGAGCCCGGCCGGACCCCTCCGGTGGGCTCGTGTATGGAAGCCCACCGCAACATGGCGAGACCGCAGCGAGCTCATCCATTCCGGATCTCCGGGGTGGCGGAAGTGCGCCGTTGGGGCCGTCCGGCGCCGCCGGGTCACCACGGGTCCGCCGTGGCCCTCGCCCTCTCCCTCCTCCTCCTCCTGCCGGTCGCCAGTCACGGCCTCGACCGAGGTCCGATCCGGGAGGGGAACCAGCCTCCGAGGGCCTTCGACAGCGAGTTCTACACCGTGGAGGACGTCGTCGTGGGCGTCACGCTGGAGGTCACCGACTCCGACGGCCCGGGGCCCTATCGGATCCGCTTCCTCGAGGGCCCGGCGATGGGCGAGCTGCGCAGGGTCGCGGGAGCGACCTACGACTACGTCCCGGAGCCCGGCGCGACCGGCTGGGACAGCTTCGTCTGGGTGGTCGACGACGACGCCGACGAGTCGGAGCCGGCGACGACGCAGATCCTGGTCAACGGGTTGCCCGTGGCCACCCCGCAGTCCGGCTCCGTGGCCGTCGACGGGTCGCTCCTCCTGGAGCTCGACGCGGTGGACGACGGCTGGCCGGAGGCGCCGCAGTTCTTCATCGCGCAGCTGCCGGCGCGCGGCTCCCTGGTGCAGGATCCCCCGGGCGTCTACACCTACTTCCCGGAACCCGGATTCGCCGGCGAAGACTTCTTCACCTGGAACTTCAGCGACGGGGTGGAGGACTCCGAGACCGTCCGTTTCGATCTGGTGGTGAACGACCCCCCGGAGGTCGCTGACCAGGGTTTCCTGACCGATCTCGACGTGCCGATCGTCCTCGTGCTGGACGCGACCGACGACGGCTATCCCGGACAGTACGCCGTCGACTTCGTCTCCTCCCCGGCCGGCGTCCTGACGGAACGGTCCTTCGGCACGTACGACTACACGCCGCCGGCGGGCTGGTCGGGGATCGACAGCTTCGTATGGCGGATGACGGATGGCCTGGCCTGGTCCGCCGAGGCCACCGTCACCATCGCCGTGAACGGGCCCCCCGTCGCCGTCGCGCAGTCGGACGCGACGAACGTCGACACGGCGTTGAGCGGCCGCCTGGAGTGGACCGACGACGGTCTCCCCGGGGGCCCGCTGGAGATCCAGATCACCACCCAGCCGTTCAACGGGCAGCTGCTGATCGGCCAGGAGTTCGACAGCTTCACCTACACCCCCGATCCCGGCTACACGGGGTCGGACAAGTTCCGCTGGAGGATCGGCGACGGACGCCTGTGGAGCGAGGTCGTCGACTTCCAGCTCCAGGTCAACGACCCGCCCCGGGCCTTCGACCAGAACGCGTTGCTGGCGCGCGACACGGAGCTGACCTTCGAGCTTGCGTACGCGGACGACGGCTTCCCGGGACCGTATGTCTTCCCTCACGACGACCCCGTCAGCGGTACGCTGACCGAGGTCGAGACCGGGATCTACACCTACAGCCCGGATCCGAGTTTCAGCGGCTACGACTCCTTCGTCTGGTCGGTGGACGACGGCATGGCGCAGTCGGGGCAGGCGACGGTCTCGTTCGCGGTCAACGCCCCGCCCGAGACCCGCGACCAGATCCTGTTCGTCGACCTGGACACGCCGAAGACCCTGGTGCTCGACGCCCAGGACGACGGCATTCCCGGCCCCTTGACCTTCGAGATCCTGGTCGAGCCGGATCACGGCGACCTGCTGGAGCTGGAGCCCGGGGTCTACACCTACACCCCCGACGCCGGCTTCATCGGGACCGACGACGTCAAGTGGCGGGTCTCGGACGGTCTGGAGACGACGCCGGAGGCGCGCGTCCTCATCGGCGTCCAGGGCGAGCCGGAGCTCCTGATCCAGCCCGAGCGCCTCGAGGTGAATCAGTACATGGGCGAGGCCCAGGTGACCGGGAGGATCCAGGTCCTGAACCCGGGAGTCGCTCCCGTGGACTGGATTGCCTCCGGCGAAGCGGTCGCCTTTCAGGTGTCGGCGGAACCGGCCTCGGGGACGGTCCGGCCGGAGTCCGTGATCGACGTGGACATCACGATCGAGCTCGGCGATCTCGAGCCGGGCACCTACCTCGGAGCCCTCTCGTTCCGTAGCCCGATCGACCAGTCGATCCACGGCGTCGTGGACCTGGCTCTCGGTGTCCGGATACCGGATCAGGAACGCCACGAGCCGGGCGTCGTGGGCGTCGAGTCCTGGATTCCGCCGGACTCGCGGCAACGCCTCGCTCGGCACCTGGGCTTCCGACCGGCGAACGGACAGGTGGTCGAGCTCGACCCGCCGCGCTTCTCCTGGCCCTACGAGAGCCGGATCGTCCAGCCCTGGTCGAGCTACCTGGCGGACAACCGCTATACCCTCGAGGTGGCGGCGGATCCGGAGTTCTCCCAGGTCGTCCTGCGGGTCGAGGACATCCCGTACAACTTCCACAGCTTCCTGCCGCCCCTGGGCGGCGAGGGGCCCTGGTTCTGGCGGGTCGGCTACGACATCGACCTGCCGGACGGGACCTGGAGCGAGACGCGGACCTTCTCCGTCTCCCCGGACGCCGTGACCTGGGACCGGTCGGACTTCGAGGAGCAGCTCGCCTCTCTCGCGGACCATCCACGGCTGTTCTTCGACGATGCGACGCTGCCGCTCCTCCCGGCGCTGCGCGACCAGGATCCACGGGCGACCGAGCTCTACAGCCAGATGCGCGGCTTGGTCGATGCCGCGAAGACCAGCAACTGGTGGAACGACTTTCCGACGGACGACTGTCCCGCCGGCACGGACCCGGGCTCGCCCTCGTGCTCCTACAGCTACTGGTCCATCGGCAGGGCCCTGTCGGCGGCCTCTTTTCTCCACAGGGTCTTCGGAGAGGAGAGCTTCGACGAGCTCAAGGAGCGCTTCCTTCTCCTGGCCTCGTACCCCCCGGGAGGCTGGTCCTCCCCCGAGGGTCTGAACCCCGGCAACGCCCTCAAGGACCCGACCCACCTCACCCACATGCTGGCGCTGTTCTACGACTGGTTCCACGACGTCCTGTCGCCCGGTGAGCGGGGGATTCTGCTGGAGTCCCTGGAATGGCGGATCGGCCACACCCTGTACGACTTCGCCTGGACCCGGGAGTTCCCGGACGGACCGGTCGTCGTGTTCAACAGTCTGTCCAGGATCGGCTGGAGTCACCAGTTCGAGGAGATCATGCCGGTCATCATCGGGTCGCTGGCCGTCTACGAGGATCTCCCGGTGGCCCGCGAGGCCCTGGCCCTGGGCCTCCACTTCGTGGTCGCGGTGACGAACTCCTACGGGGAGGACGAAGCCTGGAACGAGGGGCCCGGCTACGGCAACGACAAGATGGAGATCCTCCTCGAGGCCCTCTACGCGCTGGATGTCGCGCTTCCGGGACTCGACATCTGGAACATCGACTCGTTGCCGGGATACGTGGACTTCTTCAGCCGCGTCACCCCCCTGGCCGCCGAGCACAGCTCGTTCGGCAACCGGGGGTACCGGCGGTACGACTGGCTGGCCACCCGTGCGCAGGCGATGTGGCTCCTGGCGGGTGGGCTCGGCAGCGAGCAGGCCCAGGCGAACCGGGACGGCACGACCCTTCTCATGACTCTGAACAACCGCTCGATCGCGCCCGACTTCCCCTGGCTCTTCTACCCGTTGCCGGTCCACTACCAGGACCCGTTGCCCGCGGTGGAGACGGAGACCGCGGCGGTCTTTCCGGTCGAGGGTTGGGTGACGGTGTCCTCCGCGGCGCCCAGTGACCTCCTGGCCCAGGAAGACGCGGTCGCGATGACCTTCCAGGCGCGACCGCGCGGTGGCTACGGCCACTCCTTCGCCTCCGACAACGCGTTCGACCTCCACGCCTACGGCCGCACCGTCGCGGTCGGCGGCGGCACGACGGACAACGATCTCCAGTTCCCGATCGAGTCGATCAGCCACAACACCGTCCTGGTGAACGGGTACGGCCAGGACCACGACTCCTACGGCTACTACGACGAGGGTGGGCTGGACGAGGCGCTGCGGGAGCTCTCGGTTCCCGTTCGCGCCCGAGTGATCGCCTGGGAGGAGGGCGAGGTCGGCGGCGTGCCCTACGTCTACTGGGCGGGGAGCGCGGGCAACGCCTATCCGGAGGAGGCCGGGCTCGACCGCTTCGTCCGGCACGTCGTCTTCGTGGACCAGCGGTGGTTCGTGATCTACGACGACATCCGGATGCAGGCGGGAACGAGGTCCCAGTTCGACTGGCTCTACCACGCGGTCCCCGGTGAGGCCGTTCCGGTCACGTTCGACCCGAATACGTTCTCCTTCGAGTACACCGTGCCGGTCGTCCCGGAGTCACCGCCAACCGAGGTGAGCGTCCTGGTTCGTCACCTCGCCGGGGTGGACAACCTGTCGTTCCGGGACCTTCTCGGCGCCGAAGGTCAGGTCAACGTCCGGCGTTGCGGGCTCGATCCCGAGCCCGGGACGTGCGAGGAGGACTACCGCTTCGAGGGCACCGAGGGTCAGGACCCCGTCGTCGATGGCCACCATCTGTGGGTGTCGACGACGAACACCTCGACCGCCGCGCGGTTCTTCTCCGTCATCGTCCCGTGGCGCGAGAGTACCCAGGCCCGCCCCGAGATCCTGGCGGTCAACGGGAGCGAGAAGGCCGTCGAGGTCGTCTTCGACGGGCGAACGGTGACCGTGTCCTTCGATCCCCTGGTGTCTGGCGACATCCGGATCCACCCGGATGCGATCACCTTCCGCGACGGCGTCCCGGTCGGCGATCCGACCGGTGGGCCGGAACTCAGTCGACGGCGCTGACTGCGCCCTACTCGCAGCGGCCCTACTCGTAGCGGTAGGTGCCCAGGTTGCTGCGTGCGCAGGCCGTGCGGTCCACGGCCTGGGTCAGGATCGTCATCCCCGCCGCGCCGCCCGGGATCGTGGCGGTGACGATCGCGGTGCCGGAGCCGTCGGCCACGGCCGACCCCAGGAGCCGGGGTGAGGCGACGTTGACGCCGACGCCCGGGCAACCGGGCACCGCCGTCTCGCCGGCGTCGAGGGCGGCGAGCAGGACGACCGTCTCGCCCGCGGTGGCGCCGGTGATGCGGAAGGTGTTCGAGCCGCCCGCCACGCCGGGATCGGGATCCTCCAGCACGAGGCCGTCGCACTCGTCCGGGATCTCGTTGCCGTTGTCGTCCGGGCTGGCACCGCCCAGGATGTCGGTCACGTCGGAGACGCCGTTGTCGTTGCAGTCGGGGAACAGGCGGAGGTAGTAGACGTCCTGCTCGCCATTGAAGGTCGCCGCCCAGGCCAGGTCGGCGCCCGCCGAGTCGGAGACCATGTCGTAGTAGTCGCCCAGCTTGTTCTGGTTGGGCCAGCCCAGGGTGCTGTCGAAGGCCGTGCTCACGGCCTCGTCGGGCGACCAGGTCTTGCCGCCGTCGTAGGACCAGGAGTAGAAGAGCTGGGAGACCGTGGAGATGCCGCTCGCGCGGGTGTCGTTCCACACGACGTCGAGGCGGCCGTTGGGCGCCACCGAGAGGGTGCCGAACCACTGCCAGGCCGTTCCGGCGTCCTGGTTGACGCGCACGGGCGGCTCCCAGCTCAGCCCGCCGTCGACCGAACGGGCGATCTTCACGTCCAACGGGTCGCTCCCCGGAGGGTTGACGGAGCCCAGGAGGTAGACGTGGCCCCGGCTCGGCCCCTGGGAGCGGTCGACCGCCACCCAGGCCTGCCCCAGGAGACCATCCGGGTTGGGGCTGGCTCCCAGGACCATCGACCCCCCGAGATCGACCCGGCGACCGACGAACGTCGGCTGGGCGAACGGGTCGCGGGCGTCGTCGGAGCGCGAGACGATGAAGGTGTCGAAGTCCTGGAAGGGCGCGGTCTCCACGCCGGTGGCGTAGACCTCGCCGTCGGGACCCACGGCGATCACGCCGAACGACGGATCGAGGTCGACATCGACCGGGGAGGCGAAGCTGGTGCCTCCGTCCGTGGAGCGGGTGAAGATGTCCGGGCCGCAGCAACCGATCCCGCGCTGCCAGACGCCGTACACGTTGCCCTCGCCGACGCCGCCGGTGCGGTCGATGGCCGCCCAGTTCTTGTCGCCCCCGAAGGCCGGCACCGGCGACAGCCAGGAGACCCCGCCGTCGATGGAGCGCCAGAAGTCCATAGAGAAGTCGACCTTCAGGCTGTTGTAGAAGAAGCGCCCGGCGCTGTCGACGTCGAGCACCGGGTCCGAGCGGAAGACGCCGGGTTCGAGCACCCCGGGGAAGGTCCAGCTCTGCCCCCCGTCGGCGCTCCAGGCCCAGCCTCCCTGGCGGAAGTTCGAACCGACGCTGTCGAACTGGCGCCAGCCGACCACCATCGAGAGCGGGTCGACCGGACTCACGGCGATCGAGGGCTCGTTGGCGGCGTCGCCGACGATGTTCCGACCCTCGGAGTCGACGTTCACCTGGATGCTGACGTAAGAGCCGGCCTCGATCCGGCCTCCGGGAGTGCGGGCGCCGAGGTCGTCGCGTGCCGCCGTCGGAGCGGGCGGGTCGTCCGGTCGCTCGCTGTAGGAGCGGGTCTGCGCCGGTCCGGCCTGGGCGACGGCGAACGCCGCCAGTAGGGCGATCCAGGTGGCCGCGGCGCGGCGCTCGGGTCGGCTCTCGGTGCTCTCTCGGTCTGGCATGGGGGGCTCCCGTGGGGTCGATTCTGGCCGGAGGTGACGCATCCGGCATTATGGCAGAGCGGGCCTGTCGCGGCTCGCCCTCTCGGCCCCGGGTCGAGGACGTCCCGGGGGAGCGCCCCTGGTATCGTCTCGACGGGAGGTTCGTGCGATGCCAGAGACCGGGCGGTCGGCGCTTCGAGTCGACGACGTGGAGAAGAGTTTCAGGTCGGGCGAGACGGCGGTGACCGTTCTGCGCGACGTCACCTTCGAGCTGGCTTCCGGGGAGGCGGTGGTCGTCACCGGGCCGTCGGGTTCGGGCAAGAGCACCCTGCTCCATCTGCTGGGTCTGCTGGACCGGCCGACAGCCGGGCGGGTCCGGATCGGCGGCCTCGACCCCTGGGGCCTGGACAAGGAGGAACGGGCGAGGTTTCGCAACCGGAGCGTCGGCTTCGTGTTCCAGGACGCTCACCTCCTGCCCCAGTACTCCGTTTTCGAGAATGTGCTGCTGCCCGCCCTCGCCTTCTCGGATCGAGCGGCCGGGGCCGCGGGCCGTGCCGAGGAGCTCGTCGCCCGGGTGGGTCTCGCCCACCGCCGGGACCACCGCCCCGCGGCGCTCTCGGGCGGGGAGCGGCAGAGGGTCGCCGTGGCCCGTGCGTTGATGAACAGCCCGACGCTGCTCCTGTGCGACGAGCCCACCGGCAGCCTGGACGCGACGACCGCCGAGACCGTGGCGGACCTCCTGTTCGAGCTCCACAGGGACCGCGCCGCGACGCTGGTCGTGGTCACCCACAGCGACGAGCTCGCCGGACGGTTCCAGCGGCGGCTCGAGCTGCGGGAGGGGCGATGCTCCGAGGTCTGATCCACTACTGGCGGGCGAGCCTCGCCGTTGCGCTCGGCGCGGCCGTCGCCACGACCGTGCTTTCGGGTGCGCTCGTGGTCGGGGACTCGCTGCGCGGGAGCCTGCGGGACCAGACCCAGGAGCGCCTCGGGGCCGTCGACCTGGCCCTCGAGGCGTCCCGGCCGTTCCCCGAGAGCCTGGTGGAGCGCCTGGCCGCCACGAGTGCCGGCGGCGACAGCCGCCTCGGTGGCGGGTTGGCGGTCAGAGCCTCGGCACGGCACGCGGAGCTGGGCTCCGTCGCCTCGCAAGTGGCGCTCGTCGGCGTCCGCCCGGACTTCCTGGCGCTCTTCCCCGAGGGCGACCAGGTCGCGCTCGACAGGCCCGAGGGCTCGTTCTTCACGCCGGTGACCCTGAATCGCAGCCTCGCCGACGAGTTGACGGCCGAGGTCGGCGACGAGGTGGTCCTGACCTTCGAGCGGCCCGACGACGTACCCCGGGAGAGCCTGCTGGGTCGGCGCGACGACACCCACCGGCTGGCCAGCCTGCGGGGGACCGTCACCGGCATTCTCGACGACCGCGGCCTGGGGGGGTTCCGCCTCGATCCGTCGCAGACCGTGCGGCTCAACGCCTTCGTGCCCGCCCGCGATCTGGCTCGGGCGGCCGCCCGGATCGGGGAGCTGGACCTCCTGGTGGCGGACCTCCCGGACGGACAGGCCGCCGGGGTGGCGGAGCAGGAGCTCGCGGAGGCCCTGGAGGGGGTCCTCGGGCCCGAGGACGTCGGTCTCCAGGTCCGGATCGGCGCGGGGTGGGTGCAGGTCGAGAGCTCGAGTCTGGTTCTCGCGGCTCCGGTGGCCGCCGCGGCGCGGGCTGCCGCCGAGGCCCTGGGGGCGCCGGCCGAGCCGGCCCTGGTCCATCTGGCCAACCGGATCGTCTCGGAGACGGGGTTCGTGCCCTACTCGACCGTCCTCGCGACGGACTGGGCGGACGCGGGTTCGGGGCTCCTCGAGCTGGCGGCCGGCGACGCCCGGCTCGGAGCCGGTGCGGGCGGCGAGGGGTCAGCGGAGGACGCGGTGATCCTGGATGCCTGGACGGCCGAGGCCCTCGAGGTCTCTCCGGGCGACCGGGTGCGCATGGAGTACTTCGTCACCGGCCCCGACGACGGCCTGACGGTCGACTCGACGACCCTGCGCGTCGCGGGGGTCGCGGCGATGACCGGGGCGGCCGTGGATCCGACGTGGGTGCCGAACCTGCCGGGTGTCTCCGACGCGGAGGACATGGGCTCCTGGGATCCTCCGTTCCCGGTCGATCTCTCCTGGGTCGGCGAGCGCGACGAGGAGTACTGGGACCACTATCGCGGCGCGCCGAAGGTCTTCCTGCCCCTGGGGCTCGGTCAGTCCCTCTGGGGCAGTCGCTTCGGCGACCTGACGACGCTTCGGGTGCGGGTCCCGGAGGGTGAGGAGCCCGCGGCCTTCGCTCGACGGCTCGAGGAGGAGGTGATCCACCGGCTGCCGCGGGCCGCCCAGGGCCTCGAGCTCCGGCCCGTGCGGCGGGAGGCGCTCGAGGCCGCGTCGGGGAACACCGACTTCGCGGGCCTCTTCCTCGGCTTCAGCATGTTCCTCATCGCCGCCGCCGCCCTCCTCGTGGCGCTGTTGTTCTCGCTGGCCGTGGAGGGGCGGGCGCGGGAGATCGGCCTGCTCCTGGCGGTCGGCTACCCGCTGCCCGCGGTGCGCCGCCGGTTCCTCGGCGAGGGGGCGATCCTGGCGCTCTTCGGCGTGGCGCTGGGAGCGCTCGGCTCCCGCTGGTACGCGTCGGCCGTGCTGGCCGGCGTCGAGTCGTGGTGGGGCCGGCTGCTGCCGGGAGCCTTCCTGGAGGTTCACTGGCGACCCCTCTCGCTGGCGGCGGGCCTGGTCTCGGCGCTGCTGCTCATCCTCGTGACCCTGGCCACGACCCTCCGTCGGCTCCTCGCTCTACCGCCGCGGCGTCTTCTCGCCGCGGACACCGCCGTGGAGGCGGAGCCCGGCCGGGGTGGCCCGTGGCCGCGACGCCTGTTGGCGGGGGCCGGCGCGGTGACGGTGGTCCTGGCGGGGTCGGCGGTCGTCGTCGGCGGCTCGGATCCGGCGCTCTTCTTCTCCCTGGGTGCGGCCGCCTGTACCGCGGGTCTGGCGGCGTTCGCGGTCTGGTGCGGGCGCGGAGGTGGGGGGCTGGGCGTGGGCGTCGGCCCGCTCGGGCGCTGGCGGATGGCGGTGCGCAGCGCTCGCCGCAGTCCAGGGCGCAGCGTCCTGGCGGTCGCCCTGGTGGGCGCGGCCAGCTTCGTGCTCGTCGCCGTGGCGGCCAACCGCGGACACGGCGTCGACCTGACGGCGGGGCGCTCCTCGGGGACGGGCGGCTACACGATCCTGGCGGAGAGTGACGTTTCGATCCACGGCGATCCCCTGGCTCCGGGCCGGCTCGCGGGCACCGAGCCGCGGGATCGCCAGGCCCTGGAAGGCCTGGAGCTCACCCCCCTGCGGCTCAGGTCGGGGGACGACGCCAGCTGTCTGAACCTCTACCAACCGGCCGAGCCGAGGATCGTGGGGGTGACGCCGGCCTTCGTCGAGCGCGGCGGGTTTGCCTTCGCCGAGACGCTGGAGCCGGCGGAGGAGCCGTGGCGTCTCCTGCAGGCGGCCGCCGAACCGGGGGTGGTGCCGGCCATCGGCGACGCCAACTCCGTGCGTTGGATCCTGCACCTGGGTCTGGGGGACGAGCTGACCCTGGTGGACGACCACGGCGAGGAGGTCCGCCTGCGGATCGTCGGCCTCCTGGCGGGAAGCCTCTTCCAGAGCGAGCTGCTGATCTCCGAGAGCGCGTTCCTACGGCACTTCCCGAGCCAGGGTGGCTTCCGGCTGCTCCTCGGCGACAGCGCGCCCGGGGCGGTGGGCACGACGGCGAGGGCGCTGGAGGTCGCGCTCTCGCGCTACGGCGTCGACGCGACGGGCACGGCCGAGAGGATCGAGGCCTACCAGGCGGTGGAGGGGATGTACCTCGCCACCTTCCAGGCCCTGGGCGGGCTGGGACTGCTCCTGGGGACGTTGGGCCTCGGGGTCATCCTGGCGCGCAACGTCGCGGAGCGCCGGGGCGAGCTGGCGACGATGCGGGCCTTCGGCTTCCGGCGCTCGACCCTCGGCTGGCTGGTGGTCGGGGAGAACGCCTTCCTGTCGTCGGCGGGTCTCGCGGTGGGCGCCGGCGCCGGTCTCCTGGCCGTGGCGCCGCGCCTCGCGGCGCACCCGGAGACGGTGCCCTGGCTCTCCCTGGCCGCGACCCTGACCGCGGTTTTCGCGGCCGGCCTTCTGGCCAGCGTGGTCGCCGTCACCGTGGCCCTGCGGACCCCGATGCTGGGCGTCCTGAAAGAGGAGTAGGGAGGGCTCACGGCCGACGTCCGGCGAGACGGTCGATCAGCTCGCGGGAGCCGTCGTCGAGAGTCCGCGGCGCCGGCGGACCGGCGCTCCGCCGTCCAGAATGGAGCGGAGACGCCGGGCCAGTAGGCGGCTTCGACCGCCGCGGTCAGGAGCTGGGTCAGGGTGTCGCGTCGCCGGATGTGGGCGAGCTCGTGGACGAGAGCGTTGCGGAGGCGCACGTCGCTCCACGCCGGCGCCCGGAGAGGCAGCACCACGACGGGCCGGACGAGGCCCCAGGCGAAGGGTGAGCGGACCTCTGCCGAGAGCAGGATCGGCACGTCGACGGACGCGGCCGAGGGAGGCGTTCGCCACGGGCGCGCCCGGTCGACGATCCTCCAGGCCCGTCGATGCCCTCCGGCCAGGCGGAGGAGGCCGACGGTGAGGCCGGCGAGCCACACGAGCGTGAGGGTCGGGGCGAGGGCCCGGCCCGCGTCGGTCGGCGCCTCCGAGCTCGCCGTCGCCACGGGGACGACGGCCTCGAAGGGCGATGGGAAGCCCGGGGCGCCGTCGCCGAAAACGGGCTCGAGGGCGGCGTTCCCGGGAATCGGGAGGGCGAGGGTCGGCACGACGAGGGCGAGTAGCGGCAGAGCCCCGAGCGCCCCGATCGTCGCGAGCCACAGGCGGTGACGGACCGCGCCCGGCTGGCGAGCGAGGAGCCGTGTGGTCAGACCCGCCGCGAGGAGCAACGGCAGGCTTCGCAGGGCCGTCTCGAACGGGAAGGCGAGGACGCCTCCGAACGGCGGGGTCATCCGACGTCCCCGCGTCGCCGGCGGGCGCGCTCGATCGCGGCCGCGATCTCCTCGAGCTCCGCGTCGCTCAGCGTGCTCGCGTTCTCGTCGACCAGGCCGCTGACGGCGCGGGCCGCGGAGCCCTCGAAGAAGACGCGGACGAGGCGGGAGAGGGCGCTGCTGCGCGCGTCCCGGGCCGGCACCGCGGGAGAGTAGAGGTACCGGGCCCCCTCCTGCTCGTGACGCGCCAGGCCCTTGCGCTCGAGCTTGGCCAGGAGTGCCCGAACCGTCGAGTAGGCCGGCGGCTGCGGCAGAGCCTCCCGGATCTCCCGCACGGAGGCCTTCCCCAGCTCGAACAGGGCGTCCACCACTTGGCGCTCCCTCCAGCTCAGCTGGTCCGCGTCCGCCATTCCGCCTCCTCGATCGTCAGGGTTGAAACTTCCTTGGTGCTGCGATCGTAGCATCATGCTATGAACGTAGCACTCCAGCCGCCACCCGAGGACCCGCACCCCGCGCATCCCCTGGGCGCCCCTCGGCCTGGCCCCCTGCCCGTCGAGAACGACGGCGACAACGACCGCCCGGCTCGGCCGGCTGCGGCAACGAGGAGAATCGACCCATGAAACCTCCGTCGGGAACCGTCCCACCGTTTCGTTCGACCCCGCACCGGGAGCGATCCCCCGACTCCGCGCGGCGCCCGCGCCTCGCTCCGGCGCTTCGGGCCGCGCTGCTGCTGCTCGTCGCCCTGCTGGCCGGCCTGCCGATGGCGGCCGCGCCGATGCCGTCCGAGTGGCTGGCGAGGTGGCGATCGGACCTGGAGTTCCTCGCCACGGAGCTTCCCGCCCAGCACCCCCGGTTCGACGACCGGGAGTCGAGAGCGGCGCTCGAGACCGGTCTCGCGACCCTCGGGGAGCGCCTTCCGGAGCTCGACCACCCCCACGCCGTCTTCGAGCTGGCCCGGATCGTGGCCGCCATCGGCGACGGCCACACGCGCCTGACCCTGCCCCTGGCGCCGGGAAGCGACTTCGTCCAGGGGCACACCGACACGCAACCGCCGGCGACGCCGGATCTCGTCTTCCACCAGCTCCCGCTGCGCCTGGAGATCGACGATCGCGGCCCGTGGATCCGCGCCGTCGCCGAGCCGGCTCCGAAGGAGATCCTCGGCGGCTCCCTGGTCGCCGTCGCGGGCCGGCCGATCGAGGAGGTGATCGAGGCCGTGTCGCCGGCGATCCACCGTGACAACCCGCAGCAGCTCCTACAGAACCTGCCGATGTTCCTGACTCTGGCCGAGGTGTTGTACGCCGGCGGCGTCGCGCCCGATCCCTCCGCCGTGGCCCTCACCGTGGAGACCCGGGCAGGCACGACGGTGGAGGTCGATCTGCAGCCCCTCGCCGCGGGCGCGGCGCCCCGCTGGACCGACGTCCTCGACGGGGCGCCGCGGGCGCCCTACGCCCTGCGGCGTCCCGAAGCGCGGTTCTGGATGAGCGAGGTGGGGGAGGGGCGGCTTCTCTACCTGCGTCTCCGGGAGGTCTACGACGAGCCGGAGGAGACGATCCGGGAGTTCACGACCCGCTGGACGGCGCGGGTGGCGGAGGGGCGGTTCGAGCGCCTCGTTCTCGACCTGCGAGGCAATCTCGGCGGGGACTCGTCGACCGCAGCGCCCCTGCTCCACGGGCTCATCGCCTCGCCGCTGAACCGGAGGGGCTCGCTCTTCGTCCTCATCGACCGCGGCACCTTCTCCGCGGCCATGATGCTCGCCGAGCAGTTGGAGGAGCACACCGAGGCCATCTTCGTGGGCGAGGCCACCGGCTCGCGGCCCAATCACTACGGCGACGCCCGCAAGATCCGCCTGCCCGGCACCGGCCTGACGGTGCGCGCCTCGACCCTCTGGCACCAGTCGGACCCCCGCGACGACCGGCAGTGGATCACCCCGGAGCTGCCGGCCCCCCTCTCCCGCGAGGACTGGATGGCGGGTCGCGACCCGGCCGTCGAGGCGGTGGCGACGCTGGCCGAGCCTGCCGGCGACCCGCTGCTCCGGCCCGCGGTCTGGTCCGGAGAGCTACGGGCGGGCAGCGGCGCCTACGAAGCCTCTCTCCGAATCGAGGAGCGGTCGGGGGAGTGGGTGGGCCGATGGAGCCTCCCGGCCGATGGGCTCGAGGACCATCCGGTCGAGGCCCTGGAGATCGACGGCGCCCGCCTGACGTTCGAGATCACCGGGCTCACCGCGCGGCCGTTGCGCTTTTCCGGCACGCTCCTCGGGGAGAGGATCTTCGGCACCCTGGACCTCGGGAGCGCCCGGGTCCACTTCTGGCTCGGCCGGTAGCCGCCGGGCCGGGGTCAGTCCCGTCCCGCCAACCCCAGGAGGAAGGCCTGCGCGAGGGCCTCGTCCTCGACCCGCGCGCTGACCGAGGCGTTGCCGCCGTGCCCCTGTTCCATGTGGGTCCGGAGCAGGGTCAGGCCGCCGTCCGTGCGCTCGGCGCGCAGACGGGCGACCCACTTGGCCGGCTCCCAGTAGCCGACCTGGCGATCGTTGAAGCCGGCGAGGGCCAGCACGTGGGGGTACGCCTGCGCCGACACGTTGTCGTAGGGCGACCACGCGAGCATCGCCCGGTAGGCCTCCGGGTCCCGCGGGTCCCCCCACTCCGGGTACTCGCCGCTGACCAGGGGAATCGTGGGGTCGAGCATGGAGTTGACCAGGTCGAGGGCCGGCACCCTCGCCACGGCGCCGTGGAAGAGCTCGGGCGCCATGTTGAGCGCGGCGCCGACGACGGCGCCGCCGGCGCTGATCCCCGTAGCGTAGAGACGCTCCGGGTCCACGACGCCGGTGGCGACCAGGTGCTCGGCGGCGTCGACGAAGTCGTGGAACGTGCGGATCTTGTGGGCGCCCCTCCCCGCCTCGTACCACTCACGGCCCAGCGCCCCGCCGCCCCGGAGGTGAGCGATCCCATAGACGAAGCCGCGGTCGAGCAGGCTCAGGCGGAGGGGGTCGAAGCGCGGATCGACGGTCACGCCGTAGGTGCCGTAGCCCTCCAGCAGGGTCGGGTTGCCGCCCTCCTCCACGCGGTCGCGGCGGGCGACCAGCGTCACCGGCACGCGGACACCGTCCCGGGCGGTGGCCCAGGTGCGCCAGGTCCGGTACAGGGAGGGGTCGTACCCCGGCAGGGGCTGCATGGCGGCGAGCTCGCGGGTGTCGCCCGCGCCCGGCTCCCAGGCGAGGAGCGTCCGCGGGGTGGTGAGCGACGAGTAGTGGAGTCGCACGGCCTCGCCACCCGGATCCTGGCGCATGTCGAAGAAGAGCCGGAAGGCCTCCTCGTCGAACTCGGCGTGGCGCTCCTCCCCGGTCCGCAGGTCGACCGCGACGAGCCTCGGCGTGGCCGCGGTGCGCTCCAGGATCGTGACCCACTCCCCGGTCGGGAGCGCATCCTCGATCGTCACTCCCTCCCCCGGCTCGCGGACGCCGCGCCAGCGGGGCGGCGACGGGTCGTCCACCGGAGCCCGCACGACGCGCATCGGGCCCCCGTCCCCGCGGACCCGGAGGATCAGCTCGTCGCCGGAGTCCTCGACCCAGATCTCCCGCCCGGTCTCGCGCGGGGCGATCCGGCGGAACTCGCCGCCGGGGCGGTCCGCCTCGAGGATGCGGCAGTCGGTGGCGTCCGGGTGGAAGGAGTAGATCACCAGGAAGCGCCCCGAGCGGGTGCGCCCGACCATGGTCCAGAAGCCCTCGTCGTCCTCGACGTGGACCGCCACGTCGCCGGCCGGGTCGGTGCCCAGACGATGTCGGAGGATGGCCCGCGTCCGCATCGTCTGGGGATCCTGGCTCGGGTAGAAGAGCGTGGCGTCGTCGGCCGCCCAGACGACGGAAGGGAAGGCCCTGGGTCCGAAGATCGCGTAGCCCACGGGGCCGGTGAGCTCGTCGGGCAGGCTCTCCCCGGTCTCCATGTCGAGGAACCGGACGGTGTAACGACGGCCACCGGTGACGTCGATCGCCCAGGGGAGAACGCGACCCCGGGAGTCGGGCTCCTGGAGCTCGATCCGGCAGTGGCCGTGCCCGGAGCAGATCTCGCGGCCGTCGAGGAGCAGCTGCTCGGGGCCCCCCTCCGTCCGTGCCCGGTAGTAGCTCGGGTACTCCCCCTCCTGGCGGGCGAAGTATCGATACCCCGCCCACTCGAACGGCGCCATGGGGATCGTCCCGACCGCGCGGGCGGTCATCTCGCTCTCCAGGCGGCGCCGCAGGTCCTCGACCGGGGCGAGGGCCTGCTCCAGGTAGCGGTTCTCGGCCTCCGGGAGCGCCACGACCCGGGGATCGTCCCGGTCCCGCAGCCAGAAGTACGGGTCGGCCCGGAAATCTCCGTGGACCTCGGTCTCGTGGGGCTCCCGAGTCGCTCGGGGCGGCTCTCCTGCCGCCCGGCTCCAGGCCAGGCCCGGATCGGAGGCCCCGGGGCCGCCGCAGGCGCCGAGCGCCACGACGGTGACGGCCAGGAGGGCCCGGGCTGTCGCGGAGGCGGGTCGGCGGGGTCGGGCGAACACTTCCATCGGGCTCTCCCTCGTCAGGATTCGGAGGGCCGGAGCCGCGGGCCGGATCGCTCCCGACGCCGCCACTCGACGACCGCGACCGCTGCCAGGAGGGCGATCCCCGACAGGTTGAGGAGTGAGATGTCGGCGCGCCCGAGGAGGGGGCCGGGCCCCGGGAACAGGGCGAGCCCCGCGCTGACCAGGAGGGCTCCCCGGCTCACCATGCCGAGGGGGCGGAAGAGGTGGCCGCCGAGGGCGGCCGCGAGGGGAACGATGCCCGCGGTGGCCAGAGCGGTGGCCAGGGCGACCGAGCCGAAGCCGGCGGCGCCGCCGCCCGGCTCGAGCATCAGCAGTTGGGGCCGGAAGACGAACAGATAGGGCAGGGTGAAGCCGGCGAGCGCGAAGCGGAACGCCGCCCAACTCGCCGGGAGGAACCGGCAGCCCGCGATCGAGCTGGCCGCGTAGGCCGCCAGCGCCACCGGCGGTGTGACCATCGACATCATGCCAAAGTAGAAGATGAACAGGTGGGCCGCCAGGGGCACGACGCCCAGACGCGTCAGCACGGGGCCGACCAGCGTGGCGAGCAGGAGGTAGCAGACGGCGGACGGGAGTCCCATGCCGAGCACGATCGCCGACACCATCAGCAGGGCCAGGGCGCCCAGGAGGTTGTTCTCGGCCAGGGGCACGAGGAGCGCCGGCAGCCTGGTGCCGACCCCGGTGAGCGTCACGACGCCGATGACGATTCCGACGCAGGCGGCGGCGGCGATGAGCGACACGCCCGAGCGCGAGGCCGCGGCCAGACGCTGCCCCAGGGCTCGAAGACCCAGGCGCGTGGCCGGGTGGGGGAGGGCCACCAGCAGCGTCACCACCAGCGCCACGGTCACCGCTCGCGACACGGTGACCCCCTGGAGCAGTGCGACGACCAGCCCGCCCAGCGCTCCCACCAACACCAGCCCGGCCCAGGCCGGAGCGTCGCGCAGGACCGGCGGCGCGTCCCCTCCCGTCTTCGTCTCGGCGCCCAGCCTCCGCGCGCGGAAGTGGACGATGAGGAAGAGGGACAGGTAGTAGAGGATCGCCGGGAGCAGGGAGGCGCGCACGATCTCCAGGTAGCTGACGGGCGGGTCGATGATCTCCAGCATCATGTAGGCGCCCGCGCCCATGACCGGAGGGACCAGGGCGCCTCCCGAGCTCGCTGCCGCCTCGATGCCGGCGGCCGTGGCGCGGTCGAACCCCGCGCTGCGCATCAGCGGGATGGTGAAGGTGCCCGTCGTCGCGGTGTTCGCCACCGCGCTCCCGGAGAGGGAGCCCAGGAGCCCGCTCGAGACGACGGCCACCTTGGCCGGGGCGCCCGAGCTGCGGCGGAAGAGCTTGCGTGTCCACCCGATCAGGAACGAGGTGGCGCCCGTCGCCTCGAGCACGGCGCCCAGCACGACGAACAGGAAGACGTACGACAGCATCACCTTCAGCGCGATGCCGAAGACACCCTGGCTCTGGAGGAAGGTCTGGGCCACGATCCGCTCCACCGGGTACCCGCGGTGCGGCAGCAGCAGCTCCGGGAGGTGCGGGCCCGCGAGGGCGTACAGCACGAAGAGTCCGGCGAGGACCGGCAGGGCCCATCCCAGCAGGCGGCGCGAGGCCTCCAGGACGAGTAGGAGGCCGACGGCGCCGACCCAGAGGTCCAGCGGCGTCTCCGCTCCGGCGCGATCTCCCAGCGAGCTGTCACCCAGCCACAGGGAGGAGAGGGCGGGCTCGCTCTGGACGGTGACCCACAGGCAGGTCGCGAGGGCCGCGGCCGCGAGGCCCAGGTCGGCCCAACGTCGCCAGGCGGAGGCCTCCGGCTCGGGCCGCCCCAGGAAGACGAGCGCCAGGCCCAGGGCGGCGAAGATCGAGAGGCCGCCCTGGGGCGTGAGCGTCGGCCGATTGACCTCGACGAGGACGAAGAGGGGCAGCGCGAGGGCGACGATCGGCTCGACGACTCCGCGCAGACGCTCGGCGGCCGGACGCGTCGAGGCGGCGCTCGGGGTCACGGGGTCGCTCGACATGGCTGCCGACGTCCGGCTCGCGGAGGCCGACCGGCGGTCAGCCCTCCGGCCAGATCCCGATCTCGCGATAGAAGCGGATGGCGCCGGGGTGGAAGGGCGTCCCGGCATCGCGGGCGACGTTGTCGGCGCGGATCGCGCGCCCCGCGGGGTGCCGTTCCACCACCTCGGCACGGTGCTCCCAGAGCACGCGCGTCACCTGGTAGACGAGCTCTTCGTCGGCGTCGGCGCTCGTGACCAGGTGCATGGAGCCCACGTCGAGCCCCGCGAACTCCTCGTCCTGGCCCCGGTAGGTGCCGGCGGGGATGGTGGCCGGACGGAAGAAGGGGTACTCCGTCGTCAGCCTCTCGCGAGCCTCGGGCTCGAAGGGCAGGAACCGGATCTCCTGACCGGCGGCCGCCTGGGTGATGGAGGCGGTCGGCACGGCGCCGCCGAGAAAGGCGGCGTCGGCCGAGCCGTCGGCCAGCAGGTCCACGGCACCGGCCTGGGTCGCGTTGATCGGGGTGAAGTCGTCGTAGGTCAGCCCGTGGGCCTCGAGGATCGGACCCACGAAGGCCTCGAAGCCCGCGCCCGCGGGCCCGACCGAGACCCGTCGCCCGGCCAGGTCGGGGATGCGCTCGACGGCCCCGCTCGCGGGTGCGAGGAACAGGGCCACGTTCGGCGCCAGCGTCATGACCGAGCGGACCTCCTGGACCTCGGACCACGACCCCTCGCCGCGCACGGCGAAGTAGGTGATGGCGGAGTTCGCCAGGGCCAGGTCCAGGTCTCCCAGCGCCAGTCGGCGGAGGTTCTCCTGGGTCCCCTTGGTGGCTTCGGCGGCCACCTGCCACCCCCACTCTCCGCCGTGCGAGTCGAGCACCTCGGCCAGGGCGCCGCCGACCACGAAGAACGCGCCTCCGGGCGGGGCGGTGCCGATGCTGAGGAAGTGCCGTTCCGCCACCTCGGCTTCGGAGGTGGTGTCCGGGGCGCCGCCTCCGCAGGCGGCTGCCAGCGCAAGGACGGTGGCGAGGAGGGCGAAGCGACGGCTGAGGTTCGGGTTCACGGCGCGGAGTGTAGCAGGGAGCCGGACGGTCCCGAGCGATCGCCGATTACCCCTTTGTCATGTCGGTTTCATCCGCGAGAACCTAGCATCCCGCATGTCGAGACATCGCAGGCCCGCCGCGTTCTCGCGTAGTACGCGGCGGGTCGGAAAGCCGCATTCAGAGACTCTCCCCGGAGCATCATGGCTGGTCGCCACAGCGTTTCGCACCCTCGGGGTGCAACGCCGAGCAGAGAAGGGGAGGAGGAGTTGACAAAGATGAATTCGAGGACTCTCACCGCCGCGCTCGTCGCGCTCGCGATCACCGTCCCGGCCGGGGCGGCCTTCGTGGACGTCAGCGCCGCCACCGGCATCCTGGTCGACCACGTGATCGCCGACATCTGCCCGCCCGTGATCACCTCCGGCGCGGCCTGGGCCGACTACGACAACGACGGCGACGCCGATCTCTTCCTCACCAATCACGGCGGCGCCGACCACCTCTTCCGCAACGACGGGGACGGCAGCGGCGACGGGATTCCCGAGTTCGTCGACGTGGCCCCCGCCCTCGGACTCGCCGACGAGTCGGTCGGCCTGGGCACCGTCTGGATCGACGTGGACAACGACGGTGACCAGGACCTCTTCGTCCTGCGCTGGGGCGGCAACGCCCTGTACCGCAACGACCTCGTGGAGACCGGCTCCGTCGGCTTCACCGAGGCTCCCGGTGCGAACGGCCTGGCCGACACGGGTCGGGGCATCACGGCGGGGTGGGCGGACTACGACGGCGACGGCGATCTCGACGTGTACATCGCCAAGCACGGCGAGTGCAACGACTTCTTCGACAACAACTTCGATCGGCTGTTCCGGAACGACGACCTGCACTTCGTGGACGTCACCACCGAGCTGCTGTGCGACGGCTGCTTCGCGATCCAGGAGGGTCTGGGCTTCGCCCCGGGCTGGTTCGACTACGACAACGACGGTGACCCGGACCTCTACGTCGTGAACGACGACATCGCCGACGAGCACTCCGGAAACGTCCTGTGGCGCAACGACGGCCCGGACGGCATGGGCGGTTGGTCCTTCACCGACGTCACGACGGAGTCGGGCACGGGCGCCAAGATCAACGCCATGGGCCTGGGGATCGGCGACGCCAACAACGACGGCTGGATGGATCTCGCGTTCAGCAACATCGGCAAGAACTTCCTGCTGATCAACCGCGGCGACGGCTCCTTCTCGGACGTCTCGGCGCCCGCGGGGATCGAGCGAGCCGAGCTGCCCTCGGGCGACCCCTCCATCACCTGGGGCACCGTCTTCCTCGACTACGACCTCGATCGGGATCTCGACCTGTTCCTCGTCGCCGGCTACATCGCCATCCCGCCGTTCGAGCAGCCGAACGCCTTCTTCCGCAACGAGGCCGACGGCACCTTCACGGACATCTCGGCTGCCTCCGGCCTGGCCGACACGGGTCGCGGGCGGAGCGCGGCCACGGCGGACTTCGATCAGGACGGGTTCGTCGACGTGGTGGTCGGCCGCTACGGTGAGCCGCCGATCGTCTACCACAACGACGAGGGTCTCACCTCGAACAACCACTACCTCGCGGTGACCGTGGAGGGCGTTCACGGCAACCGCGACGGCATCGGGACCCGGCTCTACCTGCGGACGGCGGACGGACTGCGCCAGATGCGGGCGATCAACACCGGCTCGACCCACGGCGGGGGCGACTATCGCCAGGCCGTCTTCGGCCTGGGCAGCTTCACCGAGGGCGACCTGGTCGTGCGCTGGCCGGACGGCCAGGTCCGCAGCCGCACCGCGGTTCCGGCCGACCAGCACCTGCACCTGGTGGAGCCCTCCTTCCGCCTGGAGATCACGGGGGCGCCCCAGTCGGGCGCGATGAACGAGCTGGTGGTCACGGGGGCCGAGCCCGGCGCCAACCTGGCTCTGGTGCGCGCTCGCCAGCCGGGTCGTATCGCGGTGCCGGGTTGCGACTTCGAGATCAACCTCGGCTCGCCGGGGCTCGCCGGCCAGGCCGTCGCGGACGGTTCGGGCGGCGCGACCTTCACGACGTTCTTCCCGCAGGGAGCGGCCGGCAGGGTGGGTTACTTCCAGGTCGTCGACCGGGGCAACTGCTCGGCCACGAACCGGCTGGTCCTCGAGATCCAGTAGAGAGATCGGTCAATATGTCGGCTGGTGCGTGACAAGGCGTGACGAAATCGCTATACAATCCTTTCGATTCGATGACAGGACCGGCGAGTGGGGAGATCGTCGGCACTCATCAGGTAACGACCGCCGCCTCACGAGAAGGGGGTGGCGGCTTTCTCGAGGAGGTCCTCTATGTTGCGTTTCTCTTCTGTTGCCGCCGTGCTCACCCTCGCGGTGACGGCCCCCGTGGGTGCCTCCTTCGTCGACGTCGCCAGTGACGTCGGCCTGCTCGCCGGGCACGACCTGGCGGGGATCTGCAACCCTCCGATCTCGGCCGGTGCGGCCTGGGCCGACTTCGACGGCGACGGTGACGTCGATCTCTTTCTCAGCAACCACGGCGGCGCCAACCAGCTCTACCGCAACGAGGGCGACCCCGACCTCGACGGCCTGCCGGACTTCGTCGACGTGGCCGCCGTCGCCGGTGTCGCCGACGGCGCCGGCGTCGGCCTGGGCACCGTGTTCGTCGACTACGACAACGACGGCGACCAGGACCTGTACGTCGCGAGCTGGAAGGGCGGCGAGACCGAGGTGGGGAACATCCTCTACGCCAACCAGCTCGTGGAGACCGGGAGCTCCGACTTCGTGGCGGTGACCGACTCCGGCCTGGCCGACTTCGGACGCAACATCACGGCGGCGTGGGCCGACTACGACGAGGACGGCGACCTGGACGTCTACCTGGCCAAGCACGGCCGCTGCAACGACGTCTTCGGGGACAACGAGGACCGCCTCTTCCGCAACGACGGCGGCACCTTCACCGACGTGACGGAATCGACCCTCTGCGTCGGCTGCTTCGCGCTCACGGACGGTCTCGGGTTCGCCCCGGGTTGGTTCGACTTCGACAACGATGGCGACCTGAACCTCTACGTCGTCAACGACGACATCAACGACATCCACTCCGGCAACGTCCTGTGGCGCAACGACGGGCCCGACGGAGCGGGCGGCTGGCTGTTCACCGACGTCTCGCAGGCGTCCGGCACCGACATCGCCCTGAACGGCATGGGCCTGGGGATCGGCGACGTCAACAACGACGGCTGGCTGGACCTCGCGTTCAGCAACATCGGGCCGAACAAGCTGTTGCGCCACAAGGGAGACGGAACCTACAAGGACGTCTCGGCCGCCGCCGGGATCGAGCGCGAGATCATCCCCTCGGGCGACAACTCCATCACCTGGGGCACGGTGTTCCTGGACTATGACGCCGATCGGCTGCTCGACCTCTTCTTCGTGGCGGGCTACATCGCGACGCCGCCCTTCGATCAGCCCAACGCCTTCTTCCGCAACCTGGGCACGGGCCGGTTCGAGGACATCTCGGCGGCGATCGGCCTGGACCATGTCGGCCGGGGTCGGGGCGCCGCGGTGGCCGACTTCGACGAGGACGGTCGTCCGGATCTCCTCGTGACGAACTTCGGCGAGGCGCCGCTCCTGATGCACAACGGCGACCTGGCGGCCGGTTCGACCAACGGCTACCTCGCCTTCACCGTCGAGGGAACGGTCTCGAACCGCGACGCCATCGGCACCCGGATCTGGGTTCGGAACGCCGACGGGGTCACCCAGATGCGGGAGATCTCGACTGGTTCGACCCACGGCGGGGGCGACGAGCGTCTGGCGCTCTTCGGTCTGGGCGCGGAGCCCGATGCGACCGTGATCGTCCGCTGGCCCGACGGTCAGGTCCAGGGTTTGGGCGTCTTCACCGCGGACCAGCGGGTGCACCTCGTGCAGCCGGAGTTTCTCGTCTCGGGGCCGGATCCGGGCATCCCCGGGCAGGAGAACACGCTCCATGTGACGGGCGCGACGCCCGGGGCGATGGTCTACCTGGTCCGGGCGAAGGAAGTCGGCAACACGGAGGTTCCGGGCTGTCCCGGTGTCATCGTCAACCTCAAGACGCCGAATGTGCGGGCGAGCGCCCTCGCCGACGGCTCGGGCAACGTCGATCTCGTGGACACGGTGGGTCCCGGTGCGACGGGGGGTCTGTACCAGGCCATCGACTCGTCCACCTGTGACACGAGCAACCGGCTGCGGGCGACCTTCCAGTAGCGCCCTATCAGACCGCGGGTCGCCGGGATCCGCGGTCTCCTCTCACCCGCCCGAGCCCCCGGGCACCCAGGCCTTCGGGAAACAGCTCTCGAGCCGCGCTTCGTGGCCGTCGTGGGCGGCCTCGCCGAGTCCGAGCCCGAGGCCGGCGTACCGAGTGAGCCACCAGCCGGGCGCCGCGGCCCTGGACCACCGTGGCCCCCACGGGATCGGCGACCGGCGGACGAAGGTCTCGGCCGCCGGTCGGTCGAGGTCGAGGGCATGGTCCCGGGCGAGGGGCGCCAGGACGAGGGCCGACGGCGTGGCCAGCTTGGGGAAGTGGGAGTCGAGGCGGAGGAACGGCAGGCCTGTCGCCTCCGGCCGTGGCTGGCCGGGCAGAGCCAGCCCCGCGGGCACGAGGCTGAGACGACGACGACCCCGGGGGACCGGCCGCAACTCTCCGAGATCCTCTCCGGTGAGGCCGAAGCGGTCCAGGACCGGTCGCCAGAGTTCCTCGTCGACGGCAGGGGCCGCGGACCGCGGCTCCGCGCGCCGTCCCGGGCCGTCTTCGGGCTTGCGCAGGACGGCGACGAAGAAGCCTCCCGTGTCGTGGAGGTGGGGCCAGAGGCGGAGGGCCCCCTCCATGCCGCGGACGAATCGCCGGCCGTCCCACGCCGCGAGACCGGGCGCCGAGCGCAGCCCGGGCAGCCGGGCCGGCACGATCTCCAGGGCGCCCTCGCCGAAGCCGCGGACGACCTCGTCCACCACGGACTCGTTCTCCTCCGGCGCGTAGGTGCAGGTGGAGTAGACGATCAGGCCGCCGGGCCGGCAGCAGCGCACGGCCTGGGAGAGGATGCCGACCTGGATCGGCCGCATCCGTGAGATCTCGCGGAGCCCCACGCGGGCCAGGACCTCGGGGCTCTTGCGCGAGGTCCCCTCGCAGGTGCACGGCACGTCGGCCAGCACGCGGTCGAAGGCGCCGGCTGCCCGGGGGTAGCTCGAGGCGTCCCAACGGGTCATCACGACGTTGGCCGCGCCGAGCCGGTTCATGTGGAAGCGCAGCGGTGCGAGCCGGCCGGAGACCAGGTCGTTGGCGACCAGCGTGCCGGTGCGTCCCAGGAGCAGGGCGATGCGCAGCGCCTTGCCGCCGGGGGCCGCGCACAGATCCAGGATCCTCTCCCCGGGCTGCGGGTCCAGCAGGGCCACCGGCGCCAGCGAGGCCTCCTCCTGCAGGTGGAAGCCGCCGACGGCGAACTCCAGGCAGGAGCCGGCGCGGGCATCGGAGGGGAGCCGGAGGGCGTCCGCCTGCCACCCGAGGGGCTCGGAACGGAACCCGAGGGTGCCCAGGGTCGTGGCGAGGGTCGCGACCTCCATCCGTTCCGGGTGCGCCCAGGCGCAGCGCGGCAGCGGGCGGTCCAACGCCTCGAGGAAGGACGGCCAGTCGTCGACCAGGGGCCGGTAGCGGGCGAACACCTCGGCCGGTCGCGGGCTGTCCGAGGAGACGCGCACCGGGTCAGACGCCGCCGAAGACGAGGACGAGTTGTGCGGTGCCGGCCAGGAGGCCCAACGCGGCGCCCACCAGGATGAGGATCATCTCGTCTTCCTGGAAGCAGGGTCGGAGCAGGTCCTGGAACTGCTCCGGCGGCATCGCCTCCATCCGCTCGCGCAGGAGACGCTCGATCACCTCGCCCCGTTCGCGGACGAAGGGCCAGTGGTCGAACGGCTCGGCGGAGACCTCCACGGCCTTGTCCCCGACGGAGTCCCGGATGCGCTCGAAGGTCGACTCGCCCATGGCCATCTCGGCCAACGGCTGCAGCAGCCCGGCGGCCTCGTCCGCCACCGGGCGGATGTGCTCCTTGATCAGCGACTTGACCCGCTCCGAGTGGGGTCCGGTGAGCATGGCGTTGACCAGGTTCTGGAGCGTGAGGATCTCCTCGGTCACCACGTGGGTCCAGGCGCCGGCGACCTCGTTCTGACGCTTGAGGAACAGGCCCTGGACGGTCCAGGGGCCGATCTTGGTGGGCTCCAGGGGCCGGAAGATGATGTTCAGCGCCAGCCAGTTGGTCGCGTACCCCACGATCAGGCCGAAGACGGGCAGGACCCACCAGGCTGGCACGGCGATCCACACCGCGAGCTGGACGAGCCCGAAGAGGAAGCCGAAGTAGAAGCCCGACTTGACGATGAAGCGGAACTCCGCGCGCCCCGACTCCTGGAAAAGGCGGTTGAGGAGCGCCTTGTCGGACTCGAGCTGGGTCGTGATCATGTGCCGGAAGTCCAGGAGATCCTCGATGTTCTTGGCGATCTCCTCCACCAGGTTGTCGACCAGCTGGGGCAGCTCCTGACGCACGCGGTCGTAGACACGCTGCCGCAGGGGTCGCGGCAGCCGCTGCCAGGCGACGCTCCGGTTGAGAAACAGGATCTCGTCCGCGTAGTACTCGACCCGCTGCTCCATGATGCCCGTGATGTGGGCCGCGATCTTTTCCGGGTCCATCTCCCGGAACAGCTCCTCGATCGTCCCGAGGCGGTGCATCGTCTGGTCGACGAAGATACGGGCCATCTTGCCGGCCTTCGAGGGGATGATCCCCTGCCAGCCCAGGAACGGGCGGATGCCGCGGAACTCGAGGGGGCGGAACGTCATCCGGATCGCGACCCAGTTGGTCCACCAGCCGACGAAGCCGGCGACGAAGGGGATGCTGATGTACTTCCACGTCTCGAGGTCGCTCAGCGCGGCTCGCAGCCACTCCCAGGCGGCCGCCATCAGCTGCCCCTCCTGAGCGGCAGGAGGAGGCCGACGGTCAGCAACAGCGCCCAGATGGGCCAGGGGCCGCCGAAGGCGGCGAAGATGGCGCCCGCCACCAGGCAGAAGCCTCCGAACAGCGTCCCCCGCAAGCCCGCGAAGGGGTTTTCCGCGGGTCCCCGCGTGCTCTGCTCCAGGAGGCGCAGGCCCTCGCTGATGAGCATCGGCACCTTGACCAGGCTGTCGAGGAGCTCCGGCGCTCCGCGCAGGCTCTCCCGCGCCACCTTCAGGGGCGCGAACCGCTCGAGCAGGATGCGGTTGATGTGCCGCTTCGAGACCTGGGCCACGTCGAAGCCGGGGAGCAGGATCTGGCCCACCCCCTCGAAGGTCACCAGGGCCTTCACCATCAAGACCATCTCCACCGGGAAGTACATCCGGTACTGGCCCCCCTTGGCCACCGAGCGCATGACGAGCTGGCCGAGGGAGAAGTCGTGGAAGCTGGGCCCGCGGGACCAGCGGCGGCAGATGTCCTCGACGTCGCGGCGGAAACCCTTGGGGTCCGAGCCCGGGCCGGACTGCGCCAGCCCGGCCAGGTAGCGGGCGGCGCTCTCCGCGTCCCCCATGACGAGGCAGTAGTAGTAGTAGAGCAGGGAGCGTTTCAGGTCCTCGTCGAAGCGTCCCACCATCCCGAGGTCGATGAAGGCGCAGCGGGGCCCCGGCAGGATCAGCAGGTTGCCGGGGTGGAGATCGGCGTGGAAGAAGCCGTCCCGGTAGAGCATCCGGATGATCGCCTCGGCCCCGAGGTCGACGAGCCTCTCGCGGTCCTCCCGGGCGAGGGTCATGACCCGCGGGTCGTCCGGCTTGATCCCCTCGATGTACTCCATGCACAGGAGGTTGCGGGTGCTGTGCTCGCGGAAGACCTTCGGGAAGACGACCTCCGGCAGGTCGCCGAAGTTGGCGGCGAAGGTCTCGGCGTTGTCCGCCTCGAGGACGAGATCGGCCTCGCGCAACGTGTAGTCGCAGAACTCGCGCAGGATCCTGCGTGGCTGGAAGCGCGCCAGGAACAGCTCGAGGAGGCCGCCGAACATGCGCAGGAGGAGGGTGTCGACCTGCAGCAGCTCCCGGATTCCCGGCTTGACGACCTTCAACAGCACCCGCCGTCCGTCGTGGGTCGTCGCGAGATGGGTCTGCCCGATCGAGGCGGAGCCGAGGGGCCGGGGGTGGACGTAGGTGAAGACCTCTTTGATCGGGCAGCCGAGCTCCGCCTCGAGCTGCTCTTCGACCTGCTCGAAGGGCACGGCCGGCAGGCGATCGAGCAGGTTCTTCAGCTCTTCGGTGACCTCCCGCGGCAACAGGTCCTCGCGCAGGCTCAGGATCTGGCCGAGCTTGATGTACGTCGGCCCCAGCCGCTCGAACCGGACCCGCAGTTGCACCGGCAGCGGCTTCTTCTTGAGCTTCCTGTCCACCAGTAGCCCGGGCCAGAAGATCAGGAAGCGCAGGAGGGCCACGCGCAGGCGGCGGCGCTGGAGACGGGGCAGCGAGCGCAGGTGGGAGGCGAGGCCCCCCAGGGCCAGGCCGAGGAAGTGTCGCCAGGTCGTGAGCAGCCGGCGCACGGGTCCCGGCGGCAGGCGCCGCCGGGTCACCTCGAGGGTCTCGATCTCCTCGCGCCCCTCGCGCGAGGGCGGGTCGACCGGCCGGGGTCCGGCGTTCATGCGAGCACCTGCCCCGGGGGCGTGCGTCGAAGACGACCGAGCGCCCAGGCCCGCGGCGCGGTTCGAAGTCGACGGGCGCTCGGGTGCCGAAGCTCCCGACGCCGATGGATGCGGCCAGACCCGATCACGGGGCATCTCTCCAGCCGCTGCCCCGCCGGCTCGGTACCAGCGCCGGGCGACGGCTCGACAAGTCTACTCCGAGCGCTCGATCCCCGGCCCCGCCCGAAGGACCAGGGAAGACCAGTGAAAGCCCGCTCCGAAGGCGGTGAGGAGGACCCGGTCTCCGGCGTGCAGCCGACCTTCCGAACGGGCCTGGTCGAGGGCCAGGGGTACCGAGGCGGAGCCGGTGTTGCCGTACTCCTGGACGTTGACGAAGACCCGCTCCTCGTCGATCTCGAGGGCGCGAGAGACGGCGCGGAGGATCCTCAGGTTGGCCTGGTGGGGTACCAGCAGGTCGACCTCGTCGATCGACAGTCCCGCGGCGGCCAGCGCCCGGCGCGAGGAGTCGGCCATCCTGCGGACCGCCTCGCGGAAGACCTCGCGACCGCGCATCACGACGCGCTGGTGGTCTCCGCGCTGCGCTCCCTCGACGCTGAACGGCAGGCGCGTGCCCCCGGCCTCGAGCGACAGGATGTCGGCTCGCGAGCCGTCGGTGCCGGCGTCCGAGGAGAGGATCTCGCCGACCCGGCCCCCCTTGGATACGACCGTCGCTCCCGCCGCGTCTCCGAACAGGACGCACGTCTCGCGGTCGTTCCAGTTCATGAGACGGCTCAGCAATTCGACCCCGACCACCAGGATCCGCCGATCCGGGTAGGCGGCGACCCGGGACCGGGCCACGTCGACGGCCTGGAGGAAGCCGGCGCAGCCCGAGCCGGCGAGGTCGTAGGCGGGCACCTCGCCGAGGCCGAGACGCTCCTGGAGGAAGGCGGAGGTGTCGGGGATGTAGACCTCCGGCGTGTCCGTCGCCACCACGATCTCGCCGATCTCCGACGGCTCCAGTCCGGCGTCGGTCAGCGCGGCGCGGGCGGCCGCCTCGGCGAGGTCGAGTGTCGTCTGGTCGGCCGCGGCGAAGCGTCGCCGTTCGATTCCGGTGCGCTCCACGATCCAGTCGTGGCTCGTGTCGACCCTGCGAGCCCACTCCTCGTTGGTGAAGATCCGCTCGGGCACGTAGGAGCCGAGGCCGGCCAAGCCGATGCCCTGCGGCCCGGATGGGGCCTTTGGCTGCAGCATCGGCGGAGCATAACAACGGCCCGACGGCCGAGCGGGCTCTCAGCTCTCGCCCGAGGGGTCCGCGACGGCCACGACCCGGTCGCTCCAGGCCAGACGCCGCCGTCCCGCCTCCTTCGCCCGGTACAGCGCCAGGTCGGCTCGTTCCAGCAGTCGCTCCCAGGGCTCGTCGGCCGCGGCCCGAGCGCCTCCCATGCTCACCGTGACGACCACGGGCCGGCCTGCCGTCTCCGGCCGCAGGCCGCCCAGGGCCTCGAGCAGGGCGCGCGCCCGCAGGACGGCCTCCCGCTCGCCCAGGCCCGGCAGGACCACCGCGAACTCGTCTCCCCCCAGGCGCGCGGCGATGTCGTCGGCCCGAACGGCGCCCCGGAGCGCCTCCGCGACGAGGCGCAGCACCTGGTCGCCGAAGGCGTGCCCCCAGCGGTCGTTGATCGCCTTGAAGCGATCGACGTCCACGACGACGAGCGCGAGACTGCGCCCGGGCTCGTCCTCCCGCGCCCGATCCAGCAGGGCTCGGAGGCCGCGGCGGTTGGCGAGCCCGGTGAGCTCGTCGGTGAGCGCGAGGGCGTGGTGCTGGTCGCGCTCGCGGCGGGTGCGGCGCAGCGAGCCGAGCGTTCGCTCGAGCTCGGTGTTGCGCGCCCGCAGGTCGTCGATCAGCCGGCGCTCGGAGATCACCAGATAGGCGCAGCAGCGGCGCAGGACACGGAGCAGCACCTGCGGACTCTCGGCCTCCAGTCGCTCGATGCTGGAGGGGCCGAGCTCGCGGACGGTGCAACCCACCCCGGCCGCCGCATCGGCGGTGCGGCGGTGGGAGCCCAACACCAGGGCGAGCTCCCCGAACAGCTCGCCGGCCGCGAGCCGCTTCTCGTGCTTCTCGGCGCCGAAGCGCAGGACGACCTCTCCCCCCTCCACGACGAACATGGAATCGCCGTCGTCGCCGCGGCGGAAGAGGGGCTCGCCGGGCTCGAGATCGCGGGCGACGCCGAGACGGCCGAGAGTGTCGAGAACGTCCGGCGCGAGGCGCAGGTCGGGAGCTCCGTCAGTGGACATCGGGCGGGTGGCCGGGTGGGGAAGGTGGAACAGGGGACGAGCGCTGTCGAGCGAGAGGTCGTGCGGGCGTCGGGTCGTTGGTCCGGGAGGCGGCCTCGACTATACTCCGCGCTTCGGGAGGAAGGTCACCCGGAGGGCCGCGCCAGGGGTGCCCCATGGGATCGATCGAGCCGGTGCGGGGCCGAGGGACGCCGAGGAGCGACCCGGGGCGGCTCCGCCCGGACGGACGCGATCCGGGGCGGGAGTCGCGGCTCGTTCCTCGAGGGACCTCCGGAGCCTACGGACCGTCCTTCGAGCCTCCCTCTTGTCCACTGCGGTCATTTGAACCGAGGAGATTCCATGTCGGAGCGACCCAACTCCATCTGCCCATCCGGAGAGAGCTTCCCCCTGCCGGACGTCGACGACTACCACGCAGAGTTCGAGCGTCTGAAGGCGCTCGCCACCGAGAATCGCCGACAGGGACGCGAGGTCGTCGTCGTCGTGGGCGTCGGCTTCGTCGGCGCCGTGATGGCCGCCGTGATCGCCGATGCGGAGCACGAAGACGGGACCCCATCCAAGTTCGTCCTGGCCATGCAGCGGCCCAGCGTGCGCAGCTACTGGAAGATCCCGCTGCTCAACCGCGGTCTCTCGCCGGTCAAGGCCGAGGATCCGGAGGTCGACGAGATGATCCAGCGCTGCGTCGTCGACAAGAGGACGCTGGTGGGCACGTTCACCCACGAGGCGCTGCGCCTGGCCGACGTCGTCGTGGTCGACGTCCAGTGCGACTATCTCAAGGAGGAGTTGGGGAACGTGCGCAACGGCGCCGCGGATCTCGAGGCGCTCAAGGCCTCCATGGCGACGATCGCCGAGAACGTCGAGCCGGACGCCCTGGTCCTGATCGAGACGACGGTCCCGCCGGGCTTCACCGAGAACGTGGCGTTCCCGATCATGAAGCAGATCTTCGACCATCGGGGCATCCTGTCGGATCCGCTGCTCGCCCACAGCTACGAGCGCATCATGCCGGGCCGCCAGTACGTCTCGTCGGTGCGTGACTTCTGGCGGGTCGCGAGCGGCAACAACGCCGAGGCGCGGGAGCGGGTGACCACCTTCCTGCAGGAGGTCCTGAACACCGAGGAGTACCCGCTGACGGTCCTCGACCGGCCGCTCGAGTCCGAGACCGCCAAGATCATCGAGAACAGCTACCGCGCGACGCTCCTGGCCTTCATGGACGAGTGGTCGACCTTCGCCGAGCGCCAGGGGATCGACCTGCGGAAGGTGATCGAGGCGATCAAGGTGCGGCCCACGCACTCGAACATCATGTTCCCCGGCCCCGGCGTCGGCGGCTACTGCCTGCCGAAGGATGGCGGCCTCGGCGTGTGGGCCAACCAGCACATCCTCGACGACGAGGACGGTCCCTTCCGCATCACGCCGATCGCGATCGACATCAACGACCGGCGGGGCCTCCGGGTGCCGATCCTGGCGGAGGAGGGTCTGGCGGCGTTGGGGCGCTCGATCTCCGGAGCCGAGGTGGCGGTCCTGGGGGCGGCCTACCGCGAGGACGTCGGCGACACCCGCTACAGCGGCTCGGAGATGGTGGTGCGCAAGCTCGCGGAGATGGGCGCTCGAGTGCGGGTGCACGACCCGTATGTCGAGTCCTGGGCCGAGTTCGAGACCCAGGACACCTACCCCCAGTCCCGCCACAGCTGGGCCCGTTTCTTCGACGGGCAGGAGGGCCTCTCCGAGCTCGTGGTGCAGTCCGATCTCGACGCGGTGCTGAAGGGCGCGGACGTTGTCGTCCTGGCCGTGCGGCACCAGGCCTACCTCGACCTCCAGCCGGACGACATGGTGCGCCGGGTCGGCCAGCCCTTCGCCGTGGTCGACTGCTTCTGCATCCTGTCCGACGCGGGGATCAGCCGTCTCTTCGAGGCCGGTTGCGAGGTTCGGGGTCTCGGCCGCGGTCACGTCCACCGGTTGCGCGACGAGGTCCGGCGGCGGGCGGAGGAGAGTTAGCGAACGGTCGCCCTGGTAGGCTCGTACCGTGCGGAGGCCCCGGAGAGGTAGCGCAGCGGTTGTGAGGTGGATCCGGGGCTGCGTCTGGATCGCGCTGGCGCTCGTTGCGGCCGGCGCCGCGGCGGAGCCTTGGCCGTCGCCCATCCTCGGCGACGGTCCGCTGGGGCGTTGGGCACGACCCCGCGTCCTGCGGGACGCCCCGGTGCCGGTGCCGTCGCCGCCGGGCGATCTCTGGACCCCGTCCGGGCCCCCGGGGCCTCCCGGGCCACCGCAGCCACCCCCGGGCCCCGTGCCGCCCCCCGGTCCGGCGCCACCGCCCGGTCCGGGGGGCGACCCGCCGCCCGGCGCGCTGCCGGCGTTTCCCGGAGCCGAGGGGTTCGGCGCCACGACGCCGGGTGGGCGAGGGGGGAAGACCCTCTTCGTCACCCAGCTGGGGGATTCCGGCCCCGGCTCGCTGCGGGAGGCGCTGCGGACCGCCGGCCCGCGGACGATCGTCTTCCGGGTCGCCGGGGTGATCCGGCTGACGAGCCCCGTCTACCTGGGGGGCGCCCCGGCGGAGCCGGCGACGCCGGAGGAGCACAGCTTCGTCACCGTGGCGGGCCACTCGGCTCCCGGCGGCGGGGTCACGATCGCCGACGGCTCGCTCATTCTGCGCAACGGGGTTCACGACGTCGTGCTCCGGCACCTGCGCTTCCGCAACGCCCGGCGGTCGATCGACGCCGAGCCGCGCTCACCCGGGGACGGGATCGACCTGCAGACGGCCTCGCGGGTGGTGGTCGACCACTGCTCGTTCTCCTGGGCGACCGACGAGAACTTCAGTGCCGAGCGGTTCGTCAACCGGGACGTCACCGTGCAGTTCAGCCTGGTGGCGGAGGGTCTGGCCGACGGGGGACACGAGGCCGGCGTCCATAGCCGGGGGATGAACCTCAGCCGCGGCGCGGACCGCTTCTCCGTGCATCACAATCTCTTCATCGCCAACAACATGCGCAACCCGCACCTGAACGGCTGCAACGGCAACCCGGCTTGCGCGCTGAACCCCGAATGGTCCGTGGCGCCGGTCTTCGACGTGCGCCACAACGTCGTCTACAACTGGTCGCGCCGGGCGAGCCACCTGTCGTTCGGAGCGCGGGCGAACCTCGTCGGCAACCTCTACCTCCCGGGCCCCTCGACGCCGAGGGGATCGCCGCCGATCTACTTCCAGGACTCGGACCGGGGAACGGAGGCGTGGGTCGAGGGCAACGCCAGCGAGGCTCTCCCCGGGGCGCCGCAGGTGGATCTGGTGGGCTTCATGGAGCCTCCCCTCACGGGTCTGCTCCCGGCGCCGATCCCGGCGCCGTTCGTCTCGCCGACGCCGGTCGAGCTCCTGGAGGAGCTCGTGGCGGACGCCGTGGGCGCCCTGCCCCGCGACTCGGTCGACCTGAGACTGCTCTCCGACCTCGCCGAGCGTCGGGGCGCCTCCGGAGCCCCGGGGCGGACCCACGACACGCCCCTGCCGACGCCGACGCTCGGTACGCCCTACGAGGACACCGACCAGGATGGCATGGAAGACGCCTGGGAGCGGGTCCAGGGTCTGGATCCCCTGGACCCGGCGGACGGGGTGGGGGATCTGGACGGAAACGGGTACTCGAACCTGGAGGAGTTCCTGGAGAGCCTGATCCAGCCGACGGCCTGAGCCGATTTGCGCCGACTCGCCCTAGCTAGCCGCGCTGCGGCAAGAGGGCCAGGAAGGGGTGGGCGGCGTCCGTCCCGCGACGCGATGGCGGCTGCGAACTCCGCCTCCGCCGCTTCGCGGCAGGATTTCCCGGAGAGATCCCGAACGATCGCTTGTGAATTTCGTCACAAGGTCGTATACTGCGTTCAACAAGGAGCTCAGAGAGTTCCATGACGAGAACCGACAGGAGGTCTCTCTCACCCACGCAGTTCCTTCCAACGCAGGACGGAGGCGCCTCGCGCTTCCGACCCACCGACACCATCCTGCCTGATTCCCCTTTACCAGGGGTAAATCCGAGACTTCCCACCACCTAGGCAGGGACCTCCATTCTCGCCTTGCGGGGCCGCGATTCGTCGCGGCCTTTGCCTTTTGAGGGCCGGCCGGCGCGCGCGTCGTCCGGCCCTCTTCGTGTCCGCCCGCCGCTCAGGGACGCGACCAGGCCCGGGCCAGGGGCGCCACGGCCGGCGCGCCGTCCACGCCGGACAGGCGCGACGCCGACGCCGCGGCGCTCTCGAGGGCGCGCGCGGCCTCCACGCCGCCGCGGCCCGTGCGCAGCAGGGCGATCCCGCGCCAAAGGTCCACGGTCCCCCGCCCGAGGCCCGGCCCCGACGGCGGCTCCAGGGTGCCGAGACGGTCCGCGGCGGCGTCGGGGCGATCGGCCCGGAGGAGGACGAGTGCGCGCAGCAGCTCCGTGAGCCAGGGGGAGGCGGTGGTGACCTCCGGGGTGTCCGGGCAGGCGAGGACGGCCCACAGGGCCGGGTCCGGCGGACCCCCTCCGTCGGCCGGGACCAGGGTCGGCACGGGGACGGGAAGCAGTGTGCGGGGGGTCCGGACCGGGCCGCGATGGGTGTCGAGGGTGAGCTCGCCGGCGCCCTCGGCGACGAGGCTGCGGAAGCTCTCCAGGGTTGCGGGGAGATCGCCCACGGCCGCGATCCGGTCGCCCGGCGCGAGGCCCGCCCGGGCGCCGGGGCCCTCGGCGGCGACCGCCACCACCCGCAGGCCGTCCTTCCCGGGGATCTCGACGAGATCGACACCCGTCCACGGAGTGGAGAAGACGATCGGCCGCTCGAGCTCCCGGAGCCACGGGGCCTTCCCGGTGCGCGAGTCGATGGCGAAGCGCCGGTGCCAGGGTCGGGCCGGACCGGGTCCTGCCGACCACAGCCACAGGTCCGCCACGTCGGCGTAGGGCGCTCCGCGCACGGTCACGAGCAGGTAGGCGGAGCCTCCCACCTCGGAGTCGAGGCGGGCCTGCAGGGCGGTCCAGCCGTCGCCCGGGGGTGGCAGCGCGGCCACGCGCCACGGCTCGTCTCCGAGATGCGCCCAGTCGATGGTCTCGAGACCGAGGGCCGGCTCGGGCTGGCCGTCGTCGTCGGCGGCGGAGGAGAAGAACCAGCGCTCGGAGCTCCCCAGGTTCTGGGCGATCTGGCCCGCGAGCTCGATCCCCGCGACCCGGTCCTCACCCCCGAAGCCCAGGAACACGAGGGACGGGCGCAGGCGCACCAGGAGCCCGACCTCCTGGCGGTCGGCCAGCGGCACCAATCGGCTCCAGGCGCCGCGGGCGCCGGCGCGCACCTCCAGGCGGTAGCTCCCCGGCGCCAGGGTCAGGACGGCGTCGGCGCCGTCGCCGTGGGCCACGCGCTGTCCGTCGAGGGTCAACGACGAGCCCTCGGGGATGTCGGCGACGACGATCCGGCCCCGCGCCGGCTCGAGGACGATCGCCGGTAGACGGTAGTCGGCGAGGCGGTCGAGACGCAGGGCGAGGGTCCGCGGGCGATGACCCGGCGCCGAGACGGTGACCCGATGGGCGCCGAGCTCGACGGCGACGAGGCGTTCGCCGTTCGCCGAACCTGCGCCATCGCCGGCGGGCGCGCCGTCGACCCGGACGGTCGCGCCGGCCGGTCGGACCGAGAGAGACAAGGTCGGAGCGACGCGCTCGAGGTCGGCCTTCAGGACCTCGTCCGCGCTCGCTCCGACGGTGATCCGCTCCTCGAGAGGCAGGAAGCCGGGGCGTTCGACCCGCACGAGGCGCTCCCCCGCGAGCAGGGGGACCTCGGTCCGCCCGCTCTCGATCTCGACACCGTCCACGAGCACCCGGGAGTCCGCCGGGCCGACGCGCAGGATCAGCCGGCCCACCGAGGAGGCTCGCAGGTCCTCGAGGGTCGAGACCAGCTTGGGGGAGACCCGCTCCTCGTCCAGGCGGAAGCCCGGGTCGATCGTGAGCAGCGTCGCGAGGTCCCGGCTCGCGGCGGGCCCGTCGCCCAGGTTGAAGAGGGCCTCCGAGCGCAGGGCGAGAGCGCGGGCCAGGATCTCGAGCAGGGCCGGGTCCTCGGCGGTGGCCACGGCGTCGCCCGCGAGCTCGTCGATCACCCGGGAGAGCAGCGGGATCGACTCCGGCTGGTCGACCGAGCGGAAGCGCGCCATGGCCTCGTCCATCGAGCTCCGCATCTCGCTCTCGAGGTCCCGCTCCAGGTCCTCGACGACCATCTGCCCCCGGACCGGCGGGGGCGCCGAGGCCAGCCCGGCGAGGACGGCGAGGAGAGCGAGCAGGAAGGGCAGCCGGGTCGTCATTCGATCACCACCACTCCCCGCAGGCCGCGGTCCGCGATGTACAGACGGCCGGCGCCGTCGACGGCGAGGTCCTGGGGCGCGTCCAGCCGGACGCCGCCCGGAAGATCGGGGCCGAGACGCTCCAGGAGCTCGCCGGAGGCCGAGTAGACGCCGACGCTCCGGGAGCCTCGGTCGAGCACGTAGACGTTCGCGGCGGAGTCCACGGCGAGGGCGGCCGGTCGCTGGCCCACGCCGAGCGCGACGGTGCCGAGGGCCGACCCGTCCGCGGCGAAGCGCTCGACGGCGGATCGTTTCCGGTCCAGCACGTAGAGGCAGCCGGCGACTCCCGCGGCGACGTCCGCCGGCTCCGTGCTCGTCGGCGAGACGAGGTCCCGGGGAGTCGAGCCTGGCGAGGACGGGAACAGCGTGACCCGGCCGCGGCCCCAGAGGACCGCGACGGCGCCCGCCCCGGAGGGCGCTCCAGCCTCGAGGTCCGCGGCCTGCCGATCGGGTCTCGCCGGGTCGGCCAGGGCGGTGTCCTCGGCCGGGTTGAGGGAGAGGAGGGCGTCGCCCGCGGCGAGCCACGCCGCACCGTCGGCGCCCCAGAAGGGCCGTCCGGAGGGCAGGTCGTCGCGCCGCGCGGCGATCCGTCCGCCGTCGTCGAGGACGAGGAGGGCGTCGAGCGATCGGTCGCTCACCAGGAGTCGCCCCTCGTCGTCGACGGCGACGCCCTCCGGTCTCCGGAGCTCCGCGCCCAGGACCCGCGCCGTCCTCCATCGACTCTCGCCGGCCAGGGGGCGGACGACCAGCCTCTCGACCAGGGCGAGTCTCCGCCCGGCTCGCGCCGCCTCGCTGCCTTCGGCCCCTCGGTCGCGCACGCTCTGCAGGTGCCGGGCCGCGTCGGCCCACTCGCCCCGGGCCAGGAGGATCTCGGCCAGGCCGACGGCGGCCCGCTCCGACCAGGGTGAGGCCAGGGTGTCGAGAAGCGCCGCGGCGAAGGCCGCCTCGGCGGCGAGCGAGTCGCCGAGCCGACGGTCGATCTCTCCGATCCGCACCTGGGCGGCGACGCGCCAGGGGAGCCCGGGCCAGCGGCCGACGGGGTAGGTTTGGACGACCTCGCGAAAGCCGCGGCGGGCCGCCTCGAGGTCGACGCCGGAGCCCACGGCCTGGAGGTCGAGGTCCGCGACCAGCCACCGCGCCCCGGCCGCCCACGGTGTCTCGGGCTGGACCCGGGCCAGCTCCGCGGCGCGCCGTCTCGCGGCGTCCCGGAGCCCGAGCCGACGCTCGACGTGGGAGGCCTCGAGGCTGGCGGCCGCGGCCGTCGGCCCGTCCCCGTCGCCCGCCAGATCGACGTAGGCGCGCAACGCGTCGTCGAGCCGCCCCGCGTCCGCGAGCCGCGCGGCCGCCTCGAGGGCGCGTTCGCCGGCCGGTGGCAGGGCACGGGCGCCCTGGCCCGACCCCAGCGCCAGGAGCACCGTCAAGAAGGCCAACCCGAGGCGGCCGGGGAGGTGCCGGAGGAGAGGCGTCATCCGCCCGCACCCCCGCCCGTGGCGGAGACGACGAAACGCTCGGTCTCCGGCGTCACCTCGACCTCGACCGTCCGCTGGGCGCCCAGTTGGTCCCAGACGAAGGTGAGCTGGTGCGAGCCGAGGGGCAGGGCGACGTCCGCGGGCAGCCAGTCGATCTCCCGGCCGTCGACGGACAGCCGGCAGCGGCTCGGTTGCGCCATGACCCGTACGGTGACGACCCCCGGCAGCCGGAGGTCGCGGGTCTCGTTCGGCGCTAGGTCGAGGGTGAGGCGCTCCTCGTAGACGACGGAGGCGCTGCGCAGCACCACCTCGCGCCGGCCGGGCTTGAGGGAGATGGCCTGTCGGCCCTCGACGTTCCAGGTCTGGCCGCCGGTGGTGAGGCGGACCGGGAAGGGCGCGTGGACCACCAGGGTGGCGGGTAGGACGACCTCGCGCAGCGGGAAGAACAGCTCTCGCTGCTCGCGCTGGGAGTCGCGCAGGTCCGCGAGACGAAAGGTGAGGCTCTCTTCGTGAAAGTCTGCGAGCTCGATTCTCAACCGATGCCTGGCGTCGGGGTCGAGCGCCACGGTCAGCGGCGTGACCCCCGGGAGGTGCTGGTCGCCGAGGTAGACGGTGGCCCCCGCGGGCCGGCTGACGACGCGGAACTCGACCGGGGGGCGTTGGAGACGGGGCACCCAGCGCTCCGGCAGGCCGGGACCCACCTCGACCTCGCGCTCGGCGACGATCTCGCCGTCGCGCACCAGGTAGATGCTCGCCGTCCGTCCCTCGGGCCCCTCGAGCTGCACGGTGGTCGGCGTCGTGCCGCGGGTGGACCCGTCCACGAGGATCTCGACCCCCGTGGGGTCGCTGGAGACCTCCAGGGGCCAGGTGGCGACGGCCGGGGGCTCCGGCTCCGGACGGGAGAGTGGTGGAGCCGCGAACCAGGCGGCCAGGCCCAAGGCGGCGAGGATGCCGATCGCCGCGACCCAACGTCCCAGCCGCGGCGGCCGGCGTCGGGGGCGCTCGGATCCGCGGCGGGTCGGCCGGGACGAGGTCGAAAGCTCCAATTCGTCGATGTTCAAGGGCCTCTCCAGCGGCTCATCATAGCGTCCGCGTTCCGCTCTCGGGCCGGGGCCCGGGGGTCTCGGCCTGGGGTATCCTTCGCGACGTTGCCTCGACTGATTTTCCCGAAGCCGGCGTTCCCGCCGATCTGCCGGCGCCGGTGACTCCCGATTCGGAGGTCTCTCCCCCCGTGTCCGATCCTCGTTCAGGTCGTCGTATCGCGCTGCTCTGCCAGCACTTCTATCCCGAACTGATCTCGACCGGCATGCACATGACGGAGCTGGCCGAGAGCCTGACGCGTCTCGGTTGGCAGATCACCGTCTTCTGCGCCCAGCCGACCCTGGATCTCGAGGGGAAGAGCGAGAAGGTGCCCCGCGAGATCGAGCACGAGGGGGTCCGCGTGCTGCGGGTCTCCGCCTGGGGCTCGCACGGCGCCGGCCTCGCCGCCCGGCTGGCGTTCGCCGTCACCTACCTGCTGTCGACCCTCGTGGCCGTCTTCCGCCACCGCCGTTCGTTCGATGCGGTCCTGGTGACGACCAACCCGCCGTTCCTGGGCCTCGTGGGGCGCATCCTCCGGCTCGTCGGGGGGCCGCCCTACGCCGTCATCGTGTACGACGTGTACCCGGACCTGGCGGTGCGGCTCGGCGTCCTCGGCCGGCGCTCTCCCGCGGCCTGGCTCTGGGAGCGCGTCACGCGGACGATCCTGAAGGGGGCGGCGAGCCTGGTCGTCATCGGCCGGGACATGGAGAAGCTGATCCGGGGCAAGCTCCCGGCCCGGCTCCACGGCCTCACGACCCTGATCCCCAACTGGTCCGACGAGAGCCTGGTGCGGCCCGTGCCGCGCGACGAGAACCCGTTCCGGGCGGAGCACGGTCTCCAGGAGCGCACCGTCGTCCAGTACTCGGGGCGCATGGCGCGGACCCACAACCTGGAGCCGCTCGTCGAGGCGGTGGAGCACCTGCGGGATCTGCCGATCACGGTGCTCATGATCGGCGACGGGGCCAAGAAGAAGGTGTTGCAGCGCATCGCCGAGGAGCGGGGGCTCGACAACGTCATGTTCCTGCCGTACCAGCCGCGGGAGCACCTGCACGAGGTGCTGTCGGCGGCCGATCTGGCGGTCGTCTGCCTGGGGAGCCGCTACACGGGGGTCTCGGTGCCCAGCAAGACCTACGGCATCATGGCCGCCGGCGTGCCGATCCTGGCCTTCGTCGATCGGGAGAGCGAGATCGGCCTCGCCGTCGAGGAGGAGGCCTGCGGGTTCGTGCTGCCCGATCCCACCCCGGAGGGCGTCGCCGAGCTGTTGGCGGGTCTGGCCGCCGAGCCCGAGCGTCTGGAGGCCATGGCGGCGGCGAGCCGCCGTGCCTTCGAGTCGAACTACACCCTGAGCCTGTCGGCGCGGCGCTACTCGGAGATGCTCGAGCGGGTGATCGCCGGGGGGACGGAGTGAGACTCCTGGTGACCGGCTCGGCCGGTTTCATCGGCTCGGCGCTGGCGCCGCTCCTGGCCGCCGCCGGCCACCAGGTGGCGGGCGCCGACCGCCGGAGCGGAGACGGCCTGGGCCTGGAGCGCCAGGTACGGGGGGATCTCCTGGATCCCTCGGTCCTGGAGGATGCCCTCGACGGCCCCGATCCCGAGCGGAACCCCGGGGTCGACGCGGTGCTGCACCTGGCGGCCGCCAAGGACGACTGGGGACTGGCCCCGGAGGAGTTCCATCGCGACAACATCGAGCTGACGGAGAAGCTGGTGGAGTCCGGTGGACGTCGGGGTGTCGAGAGCTGGATCTTCCTGAGCACGGTCGCCGTCATCGGGCCGAGCTCGGAGGCCGCGACGGAGGAGACCCCGGCCGAGGCCACCGACCCGTACGGGGGCTCCAAGGTGGCCGGCGAGCGCCTGTTTCGGGAGCTGGCCCGGCAGGACCCGGCGGTGCGGGTCGGAGTCCTCCGACCCTCGATCGTCTACGGCCCGGGCAACTACCCCTACACGAACATCTACCGCCTGATCGAGGCGCTCCACACCGGCCGCTTCGTGATGATCGGGCGGGGGGAGACGCTGAAGACCTTCTCCTACGTCGAGAATCTCAACGCGGCCACCGTCTGGCTCCTGGAGCACCTGCGCCCAGGAGTCCAGACCTACATCTGCGTCGACGAGCCGCGGCTCACGACCCGCCATCTCGTGGACCGGCTCTGCGACCTGCTCGGCCGCCGCCCGCCCCGTGCCTACCTCCCGCGGTGGATCGCCGAGCCGCTGGCCTGGCCGGCCGACCTGGCGGCCCGCTGGACCGGGATCAACTTCCCGATCACGGCGGCTCGGGTGCGCAAGTTCTGCACGCCGACCAACTACGATCCGGCGGCGCTCCTGGCCGCCGGTTTCGACCCCCCGGTGGACAACGACGAGGCCCTCCGACGGACCGTCGAGTGGCATCTCGCGGAGCGGGAGCGACTTCGGGGCCTGCCGCGGAAGAGCGACCTGCCCGGGCATTCGGACGGGCACTCGGACGTCTGACGGCTCCCGCCCCGGCGCGGAGGGGTTCGTGGCCGTTCGTGTCATACTCTCGGCTCGCCTCCCAGTTCCCAGGAGCTCGCCGCGGTCGCCGGAACGGGCCGCGGAGATCGACGACCCCGGTGCGGGCCGCCCGGGCCGCCGCCTTCGGGCGCGGATCCTCGCGCGGCGGGCCCGCGCCGAGAGAGGAGTGAATCCGATGAAGAGTGCGAACCGGGCCACCGTACCCGCCCTGGCGGGCGTCCTTCTCGCGGTCCTGCTCGCCGGGCCGCCCGTGGGGCTGCCCGGGGGGCCGTCCGCGTCGGCCGCCGTGCCGAGTGCCCCGATGCTCACGGACGCGCAGGTGGACGCCCTGTTGCTGGCGGCCGAGGAGCTCGCGACCGACCTCCACGAGCTGCGCTCGCTGCCGCGCGACGCCGAACATGCCGAGCGGATCCTGGCGGCTCGGGAGCGGGCCGGCCGCAGCCTGGAGTCCCTGCTCGAGGCCGCCGGCCTCACGAAGGAAGAGCTGACCCGGCTGATCGACGCCGGCAGCGTGCAGAGGAGCGTGGAGGAGACCGGTGAGCCCATCTTGCGCCCTCTCGACGACGCTCGGCGCTAGCCTGCTGATCGTCGTCGGCGCCGTGGTCGCGGCGGGCCAGGAGCCCGCGCGGCAGGTGGTGGCCACGATCGACGGGCGCGCCATCCACCTGGACGAGGTCGAGCCCCGGCTGGGTCTCGAGGCGTACCGGCTGCAGGCGGATCTGCATCGACTCCTGGAGCGCGGCGTCCGCGAGCTGGTCGACGACCGCCTCCTGGCACGCGAGGCCGACCGGCGTGGCGTGACGGTGGAGGAGTTCCTCGTCGCCGAGGTCGACGCTCACCTGGCGCAGGTCGGGGACGCGGAGGTCGACGCCTACCTGGCGGCCCGCGACCGGTCCGGCGACGGGCCCGAGGTGCGCACGCGGGTGCGTTCGTATCTCGAGGAGCGGGCGCGCATCGCGCGCCGTCTCGAGGTGCTCGCGGAGTTGCGCTCCGGGGTCGACCTGGAGCTGCTCGTCGAGCCGCCCGCACCGCCGCGCGTCGCTATCGATCTCGCCGGGCTCCCCCGCAGGGGAGCGGACCAGCCCGACGTCTCCGTGGTCCACTTCGCCGGGTTCCGTTGCCCACGGTGCGCCGAGAGCGCCCGCTGGCTGGAGGCGTTGGTGGACGAGCATCCCGAGCGGGTCGCGTGGTTTCATCACAGTGCGCTGAGCCGCGTCGACGACCTTGCCCTGTCCGCGGCGGAGCTGGCCGCGGAGGCGCAGGCCGCCGGTCGGTTCTGGCCGGTCCACGACCGGTTGATGGCCTACGAGGGTCGCTTGACGACCGACGACCTGGGTCTCCTGGCCGCGGACGCGGGACTCGCCGAGGTGGCGACGCCCGAGGCCCTCGCCGGGGTCGTCGCGAGCCGCCGCGCCGACCTCGGCCGCGAGCTCGCCGAGGCCGAGCGCCTGGGCGTGAGCCAGGCGCCGGTGGTCTTCGTCAACGGCCGCTACTTCCACCCTTCTTTCGGCCGCGAGGCCCTGGAGGAGCTGGTGGCCGACGAGCTGGCGCGCACCGCGCCCGCCGCGTCGGTCGCCTCTCCCGCGGGTGACGGCGGCCGATCCGAATCCGAAACCGAATCCGAGACGTTCGATCCGCCGGCCGCAGCCGGCAGGGAGGAGTCCCATGTCCCCGAGATACCGTAGTTTCGCCGCCCTCCTCGCGCTCGCCCTGGCGCTGGTCCCGGCCGTGCCCCCCGTGGCCGCCCAGCAGCTGGCGCCCAACCGGATCTCGTCTACGGGCGACAGCATCACGGAGGCCATCGACGCGGAGCTGCCGCTAGCCAACCATTGGGCGAGCTGGGCCGGCGGCTACAGCAACTTCTGGACCCGGTTGTTCGGCCTGGCGGACGTCCGCAGCCACAACCAGCGGATCGACTTCTTCATCAACCCCGGAGGCCGGGCGAACTTCATCGAGGCCAAGAGCGGGGCCGACAGCTTCGACTTCCCGGGCCAGGCGCTCCAGGCGGTCGATCACGCGGCCGCCTACGTGACCGTCTTCATGGGCCACAACGACGTCTGCCAGAACGACTTCGCCGACATCCCGACGGACGCGGAGTTCGAGGCGAACATGCGCGCGGGCCTGGAGAGCCTGCGCACGGGTCTGCCCGTCGGCGCCACGGTCTACGTCGTGAGCATCGTCGACATCTACAAGCTCTGGGAGCTGGGCGACGAGCTGACCGCCCTGGGCCTCCTCGATTGCGAGCTCCTGTGGAGTCTCACCCTCCTCGAGCTCTTCCCCTGCGGGACCATGCTCAGCCCCCTCAACAGCGAGGAGGACCGACAGTTCACGAGGGGCCGCAACATCGCGTTCAACGAGATCCTGTCGGCCCTGGTCGACGAGTACTCGCAGGCCGACCCGGAGCACTACTACTTCTACACGGGCTCGATCTTCGACACCGAATTCGTCGCCGACGACATCTCGTGGATCGACTGCTTCCACCCGAGCCCGCGGGGCCAGAAGAAGCTCTCCCACAAGACCTGGAATGTCGGCCCGTTCGCCGATTTCTGAGCGCGAGGGGCGACCGGGGTGTCGGGCCGGTCGCGGCCGGTCGACCCTCGCTGCTCCGCCGCCGGTTGTCTTGGTAGACTTCCCCGACGTCTGACACTCTCCTGACGGGCGATGCCTACTTTCCCCCAGAGTGTCGGGCGCACGGTGCTCGGAGGAGTTGCGCGATGAGAATCCTGGTGGTGGAGGACGAGGAGGTCCTGGCAGACGCGATCGTCGAGGCGCTCCAGGACGAGTGCTACGCCGTGGACCTGGCGGCTGATGGGGCGACTGCATCCGAGCTCATGCACGTGAACAGCTACGATCTCGTGATCCTCGACTGGACGATCCCGCCGCCGACGGGGATCCAGCTGCTGCGCCAGTGGCGGGACGGGGGCGACTCGACCCCGGTCCTGATGCTGACGGGACGCTCGGAGGTCGAGCACCGTGTCGACGGGCTCGACACCGGGGCGGACGACTACCTCACGAAGCCGTTCTCCTTCGTGGAGTTCCTCGCCCGGGTGCGCTCCCTAATGCGCCGCCCGCAGCGGACGCTCGCCAACACCCTCGGCGCCGCGGACCTCGAGCTCGACCGGGCCTCCCGCCAGGTGACCCTCGCCAGCGAGCCGGTCGAGCTGTCGCCGAAGGAGTTCGGGGTGCTGGAGTACCTGCTCCGCCGCCAGGGCGAGGTGGTGACCCGGACCGAGCTCACCGAGCACGTCTGGGACGAGACCTTCGACTCGGTCTCGAACGTCATCGACGTGACGGTCTACCGACTGCGCAAGAAGATCGACCGGGAGACGGCGGCGGGGAAGCTGATCCACACCGTGAAGGGTGTGGGGTACATCCTGAAGAAAGAGAGGACGTGATGCTGCCGAACCGCAGCCTCGAGGCCTCGGGCCCCGTGACGGAGATCGCGCGATGAATCAAGAGCACCCGGAAGGCGCCAGCGGACTGAAGCGCGTCTTCGACCAGTGGCACTGGATGCCCGCGGCCGTCCTGGCCATGGGGATCGCCTCGATCGGCCTGCTCATCGCCAGCGACCGGATCCACGAGGAGCTCGTGGCCCGGGATCTGGCGATGGTCTGCGCCGTGAGCGACCTGCAGACCCAGGCGGCGACGGCCCACCTGTGGATCAAGGAGTTCGTCTCGGGCGACGAGGCCAATCACGACCGGATCTGGGAGCGGCTCGACGGCGCCACGGCGGTGAGCGACGCCCTCCTGGGCGGCGGCACGGTGCACCAGGTGACGGTGCAGGCGATCACGGAGCCCGCCCTGCGCGCGCAGGCGGAGGAGATCCGGGCACAGATCGTCCGGCTCCGGGACATCACCGAAGAGCGCGAGGCGCTCTACCGGCAGGGCGAGAGCGTGGGTATCGGGTCGGACATGGACATGCTCCACGACGACCTCTACTTCGCCCTCACGGACATGAGCGAGGCTCTCGAGCGCCAGATCGTGATGCGGGTCATGGAGAACAAGAGCCAGGCCCAGCTCCTCTTCCGCACGATCCTCATCGCCTGGGTCCTGATCGTCGCGATGGCGGTGACCGGCCTGTGGAGCCGCGAGCATCGGCGTCGGCAGGCGGAGGCGGCCCTGCGCGAGAGCGAGTCGCAGCTCCTCCAGGCGCAGAAGATGGAGGCCGTCGGCCGGCTCGCGGGCGGCATCGCCCACGACATCAACAACTACCTGGCGGCGATCACGGCGCAGAGCGAGCTCGTGCGGATGAAGTCCGAGCCCGGCAGCCGGGTGGCCACCAAGATGGACTCGGTGATCGCCACCGCCCAGAAGGCGTCGACGCTGATCAAGCGCCTGCTGGCGTTCAGCCGCCGGCAGCCGGTGCAGCCGGAGGTCGTGAAGCTCAACCGCGTCGTCGAGGGTCTGGGCAAGATGATGACGCGGCTCATCGGCGAGGACGTCGAGCTGGAGACCGCCCTCGAGCGCAGCATCTGGAACGTGCGCATCGACCCCTCGCAGCTCGAGCAGGTGATCGTCAACCTCCTGGTGAACGCCCGGGAGGCGATGCCCACCGGCGGCCGCCTGATGCTCACGACCCGCAACTACCGCCTCGGCCAGGCCTGGGAGGAGGCGCCGGTGAACCTGCCGCCGGGCGAGTACGTGATGCTCTCCATCGCCGACAGCGGCACCGGCATCCCGCCCGAGATCCGGGACAAGATCTTCGAGCCGTTCTTCACCACGAAGGAGGAGGCGGGCCGCTCGGGTCTCGGCCTGGCGACGGTCTACGGCATCGTGCGCCAGAACGGTGGCCACATCACCGTCCGCAGCCAGGTAGGTGAGGGCACGGAGTTCCGCATCTTGGTCCCCCGTTGCACCGAGCCCGAGACTCGCCCCGTGACCTCGGCCGTGCGGGCCGAGCCGCCCGCCCGGGGCCACCAGGAGCGCATCCTGCTCGTCGAGGACAGCGACGACCTGCGGGACTCGACCCGCGGCCTGCTCGAGGAGATGGGCTACCGCGTCGACGTGGCGGCGAACGGCGAGGAGGCCCTGCGTCTCTACGACACGCTGGGCGACTCGTTGGACCTCCTCATCACCGACGTCGTGATGCCGGGAATGAGCGGCCGCGAGGTGATGGACCACATCCGTCAGCGCAACCGCGAGCTCAACGTGCTCTTCATCTCGGGCTACACGGACAGCGTCGTGGTGCGCCACGGAGTGCGCGACGGCGAGTTCGAGTTCCTGCAGAAGCCCTTCTCGGCCGAGAGCCTGGCGCGCAAGGTCCGCGACGTGCTCGAGGATCGCCCGCCCAAGACGCCGAAGTCGGCCACGGGCTGATGCGACCCGAAGCCGCGCGGAGGACGGGGGAGAGGTGATGGCCTGGATTCGCACGATCGAGCCGGGGGAGGCCACGGGCCTCCTGAAGCGCCTCTTCGACGCCGCCATCGAACGCGCCGGCAAAGTCTTCCACGTCATCCAGATCCAGGGCCTGCGCCCCCATACGCTGCGCGTCTCCACCCAGCTCTATACGGAGGTGATGCACTCGTCGCGCAGCGGCCTCACGAGGGCCCAGCGCGAGATGATCGCCACCGCCGTCTCCCGCGCCAACGGGTGCCACTACTGAACCCGCGCCCACGCAGAGGACCTCCGTGCCGAGGTCCCCGACACCCCCGAGGGGCGGGCGCTGGTGGAGGCCGTGGCCATGGACCACCGCGAGGGCGACCTCGATCCGGCGGACCGGGCCATGCTCGACTACGCCCTGAAGCTCACCCGCACGCCCCAGGCGATGCGCCGGCGCGACGTGGAGGAGCTGCGCCGCCACGGCTTCGACGACGGGGCGATCCACGACGTCGTCCAGGTGACCGGCCTCTTCGCCTACTACAACCGCATCGCGGACGGGCTGGGGATCGAGGGCGAGCCCGAGTGGGAGTGAGCCCCCGGCCATGGTCCTCACCGGGAGGGGTTCAGGGGGCGCTCTCGTCCGCGGTCGGGGGCAGGGCCGGCGAAATGTACGGCACGAGGCCCGGGTCCGGGGGCCACGGTAGGAGGAGACCGCCGCCGATACCGCGGGCCACCTCGTTGCCGTAGAGGTGGGCGACGAGGTACATGGCGACGTCGAAGCTGCGCGCGCCCCCCTGGGAGGTGAGGGCGGGGCCGTCGTGGACGAAGCTGACGTTGACCTGGAGGTCGATCCCGGGGAAGCGCCGGGCGAACGACTCGTAGTCGGAGGGGAAGGTAGTGGCGGACCTCCCGTCCAGCAGATCCGCCTCGGCCAGGACGAAGGCGCCCCAACACAGGGAGACGACGAAACGCGCGTCGGAGCCGACCCGCCGTACCCACTCGACCAGCTCGCGGTTCTCGAGGTCGGTGCCCCGGCTGCCCTGGGCGCTCGGCACGACCAGGATGTCGAGGGCCGGGGCGTCGGCGAAGCCGAAGTCGGGCGTCAGCCGCAGGCCTTCCGCGGTGGTGACCGGCCGGCCGTCGGGAGAGATCGAGACGACGTCGATCCAGGGCTCGCCGCGAACGTGGTAGCGGGTGTGCTGGAGCACGTCCCACGGGGCGGTGAGCTCCGTGTTGTATACGCCGTCCACCAGCAGGAAGCCGGCCACCAGGGGCTTGGGGTCGGTGGGCTGGTCGGCGCTCCCGTCGCCGCCGGCCACGATGGCCGTCGGGAGCCCCAGGACGAGGAGCGTGGCGAGGGTCCATCTGGAGACGAGGGAGTGGAGCAGGGTATGGCGGAACGAGGCGTGGCGGAACAAGGCGAAGACCCTCCGGTTGCGAGGCCGATGATACCGCACGGCCCCGGGGTCTCCGGGGCGGCCGAGATCCGCGGCTCGTCCCCGATCGGAACCTCCGTCGGGGTCCGGCTGGCATTCCATCGACTTTGGGGGATAATAGGGCGCTCGTTTCACCAGAACGTCGCGCGGCTCACGGCCGCGTTCGCCCCAAGCCGCTGCTCCGGGTGAGAAGGAGACCGACTCAAATGCGACCCAAGAAGCTCGGGGAGAGCGTCCTCCTCTCCGTTCTGCTCTCCCTCCCCTTCGCCCTCTCGGCGACGGGCGGCATCGCGGGCCCCGGCCTGCTGCCTCTGCCTACGACGGCGAACGACTTCCTCCAACCCGGAACGCAGCCCGAGACGCTGGACGAGGCGATCTTCGACTCCAACGACTGCCGCGACTGCCACGGTGACTACGACCTCGAGGTCGAGCCGTACGGGCGCTGGAAGGGCAGCATGATGGCCCAGTCGTCCCGCGACCCGGTCTTCTGGGCCTGCCTCGCCATCGCCAACCAGGACGTGAACGGGGTCGGGGAGATCTGCCTACGCTGCCACACGCCCAGCGCGTGGTTGGGCGGGCGCAGCGACCCGCCGGACGGCTCGGCGCTGGACCCGGCGCAGGGCGACTTCGACGGCGTCACCTGCCACGTCTGCCACCGCCTGGTCGACCCGGTGTTCGATCCGGACGAGAACCCGCCGGTGGACGAGGAGGTGCTGGCGGCGCTGCCGCTGGTGCCCGGGGAGCCTCATACGGCCCAGTACATCATCGATCCCATCGACCGGCGCCGCGGGCCTTTCGTCCTGTTTCCCGGCTTCCCCTGGCACCGTTGGGCGCAGTCGCCCTTCCACCGCGAGGCGATGCTGTGCGCCAACTGCCACGACGTCTCGAATCCGGCTCTCTCCCGGCAGGAGGACGGCACCTACAAGCTCAACGAGCTCGACACCCCGCACCCGACCCACGACAAGCAGGACGAGTTCCCGATCGAGCGCACCTTCACCGAGTGGAAGCTCTCCTCGTTCGGGCAGGCCGAGATCGACGTCGACGGGCGCTTCGGGGGCAACAAGCCGGCGGTCTCGACCTGTCAGGACTGCCACCTCGAGGACCACACCGGGGAGGCGTGCAAGCCCGGGGTCGGCGGGACCCAGCGCGACGACATGCCCCTCCACAACTTCAACGGCGCCAACTCCTGGGTGATCGCGGCCGTCCGCACCCTGTACCCGGACGCGGAGACGGGACTCACGGACGAGATCGCCGACGCGGCCCTGGCGCGCAACGTCTCGATGCTGGAGCGGGCCGGCGATCTCGAGGTCTTCCTGCGCGACGGTCAGCTCGTGACCCGGGTGATCAATCGCACGGGGCACAAGCTGCCGACGGGTTACGGCGAGGGGCGCCGCATGTGGCTCCACGTCGAGTTCCTCGACGAGGTGGGCCAGCTCCTGGAGGACCGCGGCCACTACGACGCCGAGACGGCCACCCTGACGACGGACGACACCCGGGTCTACGAGTCGCATCAGGGCCTGGACGACTACATGGCCGAACAGACGGGACTGCCGGCGGGGGAGAGCTTTCACTTCGTCCTCAACAACACCGTCTACAAGGATAACCGGGTTCCCCCCCGCGGCTTCGTGAACGCGGTGTACGACGAGCACCAGACCGGGGTCGTGGATCACGTCTACGCGGACGAGCAGTACTGGGACGACGCCCTCTTCGATCTGCCCCAGGGCACCGCCAGCGTCCGCGTCACCCTCTACCACCAGACGACCTCGCGCGAGTACATCGAGTTCCTGCGCGACGAGAACCGCACCAACGACCGGGGCCAGATCGCCCACGACGTCTGGGTCGAGCAGGGACGGAGCGCTCCGGTCCCGATGTCGAGCGTCGAGGTGGACGTCGCCGTGGGCGCCTGCCCCCAGCCGATCGTCTACGGCCTGGGCAACGTCGCCTCCAACGGCGATCGCGCGCGGCTCGGCTGGAGCGGCACGCCCAGCGTGGCGGCCGGGGACTTCGTCGTCGAGCTCTCCGGCGCGGTGCCGGGTCGCGCGACGCTGCTCGTCGGCGACGGCACGGCGAGCGAGCCGTTCGAGGCGGGCACGCGGCTGGTGGCGGCGCCGCGTCGGGTGGTGAGCTTCACCGTCGCCGCCGACGGCACCGCATCCGTCCCCGTGCCCCTCGCCGGACACCCCGGCCTGGCGGGTCGAGAGATCACCGTGCAGGTTCTCTTCGAGGACTCCGTCGGCGGCTCCCGGGCCAGCCTGAGCGACGCCCTTCACATCGACATCTGTCCCTAGAACCGGACCGGGCGACGCGCCGCGATCGGCGCGCCCCCGGGATCCAACCCAACCGCAAGGAGATTCCATGCCTTCGACCTTCCGTACCTTCTCCCGTCACGGCGCGGTCGCCGTGGCGCTTTTGACCCTCCTCGTCGCCTCGGCGGCCGGGGCGGTCACCCTCGACGTCCTGGAGCCGCAGCAGCAGGCGGTCTACTCCATGCTCACGCTGCGCGGGACCGATTTCGGCACCTACAGCCCAGGCATCAGCAAGATCGTCTTCACCAGCGGTGACGGCTCGATCGTCATCGACGACGCCCGGCCCTACGTCTGGCGGAACGACTTCATCCAGGTGCGGGTCCCGGTCGGCGGACCCGCCGGCAAGATCCCGCTGGACGACATCGACGTGACGGTCGAGGCCGTCGGCGGCACCTCCAACGCGTTGCCGTTCCAGGTCCTCGCCCGGCCCTCGGCGGACACGCTGAACTTCGTCCAGCGGACCCAGATCGTCGCCAACGAGGAGGTCTCGGGTTTCCTCGGCTCCGTCGACGACAACAAGGCCCGCACCAAGGACGCCCACTTCGGTGACGTCAACGGCGACGGCTATCCGGACCTGATCGACAACAACTCGAACAACAGCAACAACGGCACCCACTCCGTCCTGCGGCTGAACGACGGCGGCACCGGCTTCTCCGACGCGCGCTGGGAGCCGCTGGACTCGAACGACTCGGGCACCTTCGTGGTGACGATCCTGCCCGGCGGCCTCTACCCCGGCAACGTCGTGGTGTACGACGCGGACCTCATCGACCTGAACAACGACGAGCTGCCCGACTGGGTGACCGGCGACGCCGGTTCGGCGCTGCGCGTCCGCGTCGACATGAACGACTACCAGGGCGTTCCCGGCCGGTTCGTCGAGGACACGGCGACCTGGCTGCCCAGCCAGTCCGCGCCGGGCTCCCCGGACGACGTCTGCTCGACCGACGTCAACTTCGACGGCTTCGTGGACATCGCGGTCTCCTACCGCTTCAGCAAGAACGTGGACGTCTTCTACAACGACAACGGCCAGACCTTCGGCGTGTCCCGCCGTCTGTCCGGTGTCGGTACGGCCTCCTTCCACGACGTGTTCTTCATCGACGCCAACGACGACGGCTTCGCGGACGTGATCGCCGTCAACGAGAGCGCCGGCTCGCAGCTCTTCCTGAGTGACGGCAACCTGCCGACCCCCAACTTCACCCATGACCAGACGTTCGCGGACGACGGCCACTCCGGCGTCGCCGCCGACCTCAACGGCGACGGTCTCGAGGACTTCGTGCTCTCGGAGTTCAACAAGGCGGTGGCCTACATCAACAACCCCCTGAGCCCCGGGAGCTTCCAGACCGTCGCCCTGCCCAATCCGAAGGACTTCACCTACGATCTCGAGGCCGGCGACGTCGACCTCGACGGCGACATCGACATCATCGGTGCCGTGGTGACCCTGACGGACATCGGCGACAACGCCTCCAGGGTGTGGATCAACGGCGGCAACGGCCAGAACTGGACCACCTGGACCCAGGCCAGCGACATCCTGCCGGGCATCGGCGACTACGAGCGCCTGTCGGCCGACCTGTTCGACTTCGACCTGGACGGCGACCTGGACCTCTACCTGACGGGTTCGGACGGCTCGGGACCCTGGGGCTTCGGCGCGTCCCCGAATCAGTTCTGGGAGAATCGGCAGATCGGCCATCGGCTGAGCGTGACCGGCAGCTGCCCGGGCCCGGGCTCGGTCGACGTGAGCGTCGCGACGCCGAACGCCTCGCTGGCGATCCTGGGCTCAGCGACGCCGGGCAGCGTCACGGTGCCGGCCGGACCCTGCCCCGGAATCACGATCGATCTGGCCAGCCCGTCGATCCTCGCGACGGTCAGCGCCGACGCCAACGGCAACTTCAGCCTGGCGCCGACCTTCCCGTCCAACGCCTGCGGCTTCTATCTGCAGGTGATCGACCTCGACGACTGTTCGGTGAGCAACCGCGTCGCCGTCCCCTGACGGCGTTCGACCCGTCGCAGAAGTCCCTGGGCCCGGCGTTCGACCGCCGGGCCCTTCTCTCGTCGCGGCGGGCGGCGCTCGACGGGTGGACGCCCGCGTCGGGGGAGGGAGCCCAGCCCGGGGTCGTTTCTTGGGCTCCCCGCGCCTTTGCTAGAATCCGGGTCGTCCGGGTCCGGATTGGGCCCGGGCGGGGCGGGAACGCCCTCATCCCTCAGGAAGATCTCAAAGGAGGTTGCGTGTATAGCCCGATCATGGTTCGACCCATGCGGGAGGAGCTCACCGCCATCGGTTTCGAGGAGCTCCGGACCGCAGACGACGTGGACAACTTCATGGCGGCGAAGCAGGGCACGGCCCTGCTGGTCATCAACTCGGTGTGCGGCTGTGCCGCCGGCCAGGCCCGGCCCGGCGTGCGCTTCGCGTTGGAGCAGGCGGAGAGCCGCGGCCTCAAGCCGGCCCGGCTGGTGACCGTCTTCGCCGGGCAGGACGCGGAGGCGACGCAGAAGGCGCGTTCGTACTTCGCGGACATCCCGCACTCGAGCCCCTCGATGGCCGTCTTCCGCGACGGCGAGCTGGTCTACTTCGTGCCGCGACACAAGATCGAAGGGCGCTCGGCGGAGCAGGTGGCCCAGGATCTTCTGGGCGCCTTCGAGCGCAACGAGGGCTAGCGCCGTGGGCACCTTCCACCAGGGCAAGAGCGAGCTCCACGGCACCACCGTCGTGGTGGACACGACGGGGCCGGAGGTGTTCGTCGGACGGTGCGACGACGTTCTGGAGCACGGTGTTCTCCTCCTCGACGCCGACGTCCACCGGGACGGCGAGGACGGTCGTTCGAAGGAGGAGTACGTGCGTCGGGCGGCCCAGCTCGGGGTGTGGAAGAAGCTCGACCGCGTGCTGGTGCCCCAGGCCCAGGTGGCGTCGATCCGCCGCCTGGGGGAGATCGAGTGAGCTGGGCGCTGCCCGTCGGCGCCCTCCTGGCGGCCCTGGGCGTCGTGGCTGGCGCCTTCGGTGCCCACGCGCTGGCGGGGCGCCTGGACGCCCGGGCCCTCGAGCTCTGGGAGACGGCCTCGCGCTACCTGATGTACGGGGCGCTCGGCCTGATCGGCCTGGGTCTGGCCGTCCAGCGCGCCACGGGCAACGGACCGTGGGCGGCCGCCGCCTGGTGCCTGGCGGTCGGTACGGCGATCTTCGCCGGCACGGTCTTCGCCCTGGCGCTCGGCGGCCCTCGGATCCTGGGCGCGATCACGCCGATCGGCGGGAGCCTGATGATCGCGGGCTTCCTGCTCTTCGCGTGGGCCGCCTGGCGCGCCTCCGCGTAGACACCCCCGCCGCCGGCCGCTACGATAATTCGGTCTCTCCGCGTTGTTCCGCGGGAGCCCCAACCCGAACCCGACTTCCCAGGAGGCCCCCATGGCCAATGGTTTCTTCCGCGTCCCAGCACCGGTGAACGAACCGGTCCGCGCCTACGCGCCCGGCTCACCGGAGAAGGCCTCGCTCAAGCGGCGGCTCGACTCCATGCTCAACGAGACTGTCGAGATCCCGGTCGTCGTCGGCGGCCGCAGGATCCACACCGGCGCCACCCACGACGCCGTCTGCCCCCACGACCACCGCCACGTGCTGGCGAAGGTCCACCAGGCCGGCGCCGCCGAGGTGGAGCAGGCGATCGCGGCGGCCCGGGTGGCGTGGCAGGGGTGGTCGGAGCTGCCCTGGGAGGCGCGGGCGGCCGTGTTCCTCAAGGCCGCCGAGCTGCTGGCCGGCCCCTGGCGCGACACGGTGAACGCCGCGACCATGCTGAACCAGTCGAAGTCGGTCTACCAGGCGGAGATCGACTCGGCCGCCGAACTGGTCGACTTCTGGCGCTTCAACCCGCACTACATGAGCAAGGTCTACGAGGACCAGCCGGGCTCGGCCCGGGGCATCTGGGACCGTGTGGAGTACCGGGCGCTGGAGGGCTTCGTCTTCGCGGTGACGCCCTTCAACTTCACGTCCATCGCCGGCAACCTCCCCACCGCCCCCGCGCTCATGGGCAACGTCGTGCTGTGGAAGCCGGCCTCGTCGGCCTGCCTGGCGGCCTGGTACATCTTCTGTCTGCTGGAGGAGGCCGGGTTGCCTCCGGGGGTCATCAACTTCGTCCCCGGGCGGGGCAGCCAGGTCGGCGACCCGGTCGTGGCCAGTCCCGACCTGGCGGGCATCCACTTCACGGGCTCCACGGGGACCTTCCAGCGGATGTGGAAGACGATCGGCGGCAACATCGAGCGCTACCGGTCCTACCCGCGGATCGTCGGGGAGACGGGGGGCAAGGACTTCGTCTTCGCGCACCCGAGCGCCGACGTCCCGTCGTTGGTGACCGCGCTCGTCCGCGGGGCCTTCGAGTACCAGGGGCAGAAGTGCTCGGCCGCGTCCCGCGCCTACATCCCCCGCTCGTTGTGGGAGGCGGTGAGAGGGCCGCTCGTCGAGACGGTGGAGTCGTTGCCCCAGGGCCCGCCGACGGACTTCCGCAACTTCCTCTGCGCGGTGATCGACGAGGGGGCGTTCGACGACATCATGGGCTTCATCGAGCACGCCAAGGGCAACCATGGCTTCGAGATCCTGACCGGCGGCGAGGGCGACAAGTCCGAGGGGTACTTCATCCAGCCCACGGTGGTCGTCTCGGCCGAGCCGCGCTCCAAGCTCATGCGCGAGGAGATCTTCGGTCCCGTGCTGACGATCTACGTCTACGAGGACGACGACCTGGACGCCACTCTCGAACTGGTGGACACGACCTCGCCGTACGCGCTCACCGGCGCGATCTTCGGCCGCGACCGCAGGGACATCGAGGCGATGACCCGGCGCCTGCGTCACTCGGCCGGCAACTTCTATGTCAACGACAAGCCCACGGGCGCCGTGGTCGGTCAGCAGCCGTTCGGCGGCGGCCGGGCCTCGGGCACCAACGACAAGGCGGGCTCGGCGGTCAACCTCCTGCGCTGGGTCTCCCAGCGGGCGATCAAGGAGAGCTTCGTGCCGCCGACCGGCGTCCGCTACCCGCACCAGGACGAGGCGTGAGCGGAGGGGTCGGGGGGCCGATCAGGACCCACGAGACGATCGACCGCTCGCTGTGCGGCGAGCCCCTGGAGGTCGCCGCGGGCCGCGCCCGGGTGCGCCTGGAGACCCTCCCCGTCATGGCGGCCGACGCGGCCGGCCTGGTGCACGGGGGGTTCGTCTTCGGCCTGGCGGACCACGCGGCCATGCTGGCCGTGAACGAGCCCACGGTGGTGCTGGCCGCGGCCGAGTTGCGCTTCCTGGCCCCCGTGCGGGTCGGAGAGTCCCTCGAGGCGGTGGCCTCCGTGGGGGAGGCCGAGGGACGCATGCTGCCGGTCGAGGTCACGGTGCGTCGCGGGGAGACCGAGATCCTCTCCGGCCGTCTGACCTGCGTCGTGCCGCGACGCCACGTCCTGGAGACGGGATGAACGGCGGTCTGCGGGTCGCCCGGGTGCTCGAGCGTCAGGGCGTACGCCACCTGTTCACGCTGTGCGGCGGCCACATCTCCCCGATCCTGGTGGAGGCGAAACGTCTCGGGATCCGGGTCGTGGACGTCCGGCACGAGGTCGACGCGGTCTTCGCCGCGGACGCGGAGGCGCGGCTGACGGGGATTCCCGGCGTCGCCGCGGTCACCGCCGGCCCCGGGGTCACGAACACCATCACGGCGGTGAAGAACGCACAGATGGCCCAGTCGCCGGTCGTCCTGCTGGGCGGGGCCACGGCCACCGTGCTGAAGGGTCGCGGCTCGCTCCAGGACATCGACCAGGTGGCGCTGATCGGTCCCCACGTGAAGTGGTCGACCACCGTCGGGCGGGTCCGTGACCTGGACGCCGCCCTGGAGCGGGCGTTCGCCCTGGCGATCGACGGCGTGCCCGGCCCGGTCTTCGTCGAGATTCCGGTCGACCTCCTCTACCCCGAGTCGTTGGTCCGGGAGTGGTACGGGGCCAAGGGCGGCGGCAAGGGGCTCGCGGGCCGCGCGCTGGCCTTCTACCTCCGTTGGCATCTCGGCCGCGTCTTCGGCGGCGCCGACGCCCCGCAGGCCGAGGTCGCGCCGCTCCCGGCGCCTCCTCCCGGGCCCCGCGGCTCGGCCGTGCGGCGGGCCACGTCGCGGCTGCGGGAGGCCGAGCGGCCGGTGCTGCTCGTGGGCAGCCAGGCGACGCTGGCGGCGGCGGAGATCGACCAGGTGGCCCGGGCGGTCGAGACCCTCGGTGTCCCGGTCTACCTGTCGGGCATGGCGCGGGGACTGTTGGGCCGGAACCATCCGCTGCAGATGCGCCACCAGCGTCGCAAGGCGTTGCGCGAAGCGGACCTGGTGGTGACCGCGGGCGTGCCGTTCGACTTCCGCCTCGACTACGGTCGTCACATCCGGCGCTCGACCCCGGTGGTCGCCGCGAATCGGAGCCGCGACGACATGACGCGCAATCGCCGCCCCGACCTGGCGATCACCGCCGATCCGGGGCGGTTCCTCCGGGAGCTGGCGGACGAGCTCGAAAGGGGGTCGGACCGCTCCGACTGGCTGCGCACCCTGCGCCTGCGGGACGAGGAGCGTGAGGCGGAGATCGCGCGCCAGGCCTCCGAGCCGGCACGGGGCGGTCTCAACCCCCTGGCCGTCTGCTCGGCCGTAGAGGCGGCGCTGGGCGACGACAGCGTCATCGTGGCCGACGGAGGGGACTTCGTGGCGACGGCCTCGTACATCGTCTCGCCGCGCGGGCCGCTGCGCTGGCTGGACCCCGGCGTCTTCGGCACCCTGGGCGTCGGCGGCGGCTTCGCGCTCGGGGCGGCGCTGGCCCGGCCGAGCGCGGAGGTCTGGCTTCTGTGGGGCGACGGCTCAGCCGCCTACAGCCTCGCGGAGTTCGACACCTTCTGCCGTCACGATGTCGCGGTCATCGCGGTGGTCGGCAACGACGCCGGCTGGACGCAGATCGCGCGCGAGCAGGTCGAGATCCTCCACGACGACGTCGGCACCGTGCTGGCCTCGACCGACTATGAGCGGGTCGCCGAGGGGTACGGCGGCGTGGGCCTCGATCTCGGGCCGGGCGACGATCCGGCCGAGGTCCTGGCTCGGGCCCGGGAGGTGGCGGCGTCCGGCCGGCCCGTCCTGGTGAACGCGCGGCTCGGCAAGACGGACTTTCGTAAGGGATCGATCTCGATGTGATGGGGCCCCACGGGCGCCCCGGAAGGAGCCAGACCATGAACTACCAGTCGATCCGGCGGCTCACCGCTGCCGTGTTTCTCGTCCTTGTTACCACCGCGCTCTCGGCGCGGCCCTTCGACGTCCACGACCTGGTCTCGATGGAGCGGCTCTCGGACCTGGCCGCCTCGCCCGACGGCTCGACCCTGGCCTTCGTCGTGCGGGAGACCGACCTCGAGGCCAACCGGGGTCGGACCGACGTCTGGCTGCTCGACCTGGGGTCGGACGGCGCGGAGCCCCGGCGCCTGACCAGCGACGAGGCCAACGACTGGAGCCCGCGCTGGAGCGCCGACGGGGAGACCCTGTACTTCCTCTCGACCCGCAGCGGCTCGTCGCAGGTGTGGCGCGCCGACCCGTCGGGCGGTGCGGTCGAAGCGGTGACCGATCTGCCCCTGGACGTGGGCAACCTCGTCGTCTCGCCCGCCGGCCGCCGGCTCGCCGTGACCCTGGAGGTGTTCCCCGACTGCGCGGCCCTGTCCTGCACCGTGGACCGGCTGGCGGCCGAGGAGGGGAGCCCGGTGACCGGGCGCCTCTACGACTCCCTCTTCGTTCGCCACTGGGACACCTGGAAGGACGGCAGGCGCTCCCACCTCTTCGCGGTGGACCTGGAGCGACCCGACGCCGAACCCGTCGACCTGACGGGCGGTCTCGACGCCGACGTGCCGTCGAAGCCGTTCGGTGGCGACGAGGAGATCACGTTCACGCCCGACGGGTCGGGCATCGTCTACACGGCCCGGGTCGCGGGCCGGCAGGAGGCCTGGTCCACGGACTTCGACCTCTGGCACGTACCGGTGGACGGGTCGGCCGACCCCCGCTGCCTGACGGAGAGGAACCAGGCCTGGGACACGCAGCCCGTCTTCTCGCCCGACGGCTCCCAGCTGGCCTACCTCGCCATGGCGCGCCCCGGCTTCGAGTCGGACCGGCTGATCGTCATGCTGCGTCCCTGGCCGGAGGGCAAGGCGCGGCCCGTGGCGGTCGACTGGGACCGATCGATCTCGTCGCTCTCCTTCTCGCCCGACGGCGGGCAGCTGTGGGTGACGGCGCAGGACACGGGCAACGTCCCGCTCTTCGCGATCGACCTGGCTACCGAGGAGGTGCGCAGGGTGGTCGAGTCCGGGCATGTCCGCTCGCCCCAGGTTGTGGGTGACCGCGTCGTGTTCGGCCGGGACAGCCTGACGGCGCCGGTGGACGTCTACTCGGTGGCGGCCGCCGGCGGGGAGATCGAGCGCCTCACGGCCTTCAACGCGGATCGCCTGAGCGAGATCGAGATGGGCGAGCCGGAGCCCTTCCAGTTCGCCGGCTTCGGCGGCGAAATGGTCCACGGCTGGGTGGTGAAGCCCCACGGCTTCGATCCCGAGAAGCTCTACCCCCTGGCGTTCCTGATCCACGGAGGTCCTCAAGGCTCCTTCGGCAACGACTTCCACTACCGCTGGAATCCCCAGACCTACGCCGGGGCCGGGTATGCGGCGGTGATGATCGACTTCCACGGCTCGACCGGCTACGGGCAGGCGTTCACCGACTCCATCCGGCGCGACTGGGGCGGCAAGCCCCTCGAAGACCTGAAGCTGGGGCTGGCGGCCGTCCTCGCGGCCGAGCCCTGGATCGACGGGCAGCGGGCCTGCGCCCTCGGCGCCTCCTACGGCGGCTACATGATCAACTGGATCGCCGGGCAGTGGCCCGAGGCCTTCCGGTGTCTGGTGAACCACGACGGCATCTTCGACCAGAGGATGATGTACTACTCGACCGAGGAGCTGTGGTTCCCGGAATGGGAGAACGGCGGCACCTACTGGCAGGCGCCCTTCGAGTTCGAGGAGGGCAACCCGGCGGGTTTCGTGGACCGGTGGAAGACGCCCATGCTGGTCATCCACGGCGCCCTCGACTACCGGGTTCCCGGGACCCAGGGGCTCGCGACCTTCACCGCGCTCCAGCGCAAGGGCATCCCGAGCCGCCTCCTGTGGTTCCCCGACGAGAATCACTGGGTGCTCCAACCCGCCAACAGCGTGCTCTGGCACGAGACGGTGGGGGAGTGGCTGGACCGCTGGACCGCGCCCGGATCGTCTCCCGAGAAGTGACGCCGCGCCGCGCCCGGGCGGGGCCTCAGCGGGCCTGCGGGTCGGCGGGGGAGAGGAGCGACCCGGCGCGCTCGAGGATGCTCGTGACGAAGCCCGTCAGGGCTTCGCGGTCGGCTCGGCTCATCCTCACGAAGCGCACGCCGAGACGGATCCGGCTTGCCGTCTCGTCCTTCACGCCCTCCGCCGGTACGAGCTTCGGCGATGCCGGCGGCTCCATCGAGTAGATCCCCTCTCCTTCAGCGCGGAGTCGCAGACCCTCTTCCAGGGTGATGTCCAGCCGCAGGGTCTGGCCGACCAGCCCGTGTCGCGCCTCGTCGGGGTACGGGATCTCGATGAGCATGCCCCCGAGGCTGAGACTGATGACCTCGAACGAGGAGCCGCCCTCGAGGTCGACCTCGGAGCCCTCGTCGAGCGCGAACCGCCCGAACAGCCGCGGGTCGGGCGAGACCACGGCCCGCTCGCCGAGGAAATCGATCCACTCGCGGCCGTCGTCCGAGAGGATGTCCCGGAAGCGGATCCCGGCTCGATAGACCGGGAAGATGTCTCCGGCGCCGTTTCTCTCGGTGCGGACGAGGGTGCACCAGACCACCCGGCCCGTGAGGCGCAGATCGCCCTCTTCCCGTGTCACCCGGAGGGAGTAGTCGCGGCCGACGCCCAGGTAGGTGTGGGTCTCGATCCCGACCCCGTTGACGCTGACATCGACGATGTCGACGTCGGCGTTGAGCGCGAAGTGACCGCGGATTCCCTCGACCTCGTATCGAGGGTGCGTGCGTCGATGGTGTTGTGCCTTTGCCATGGTCCAGGGACGGGGAGAGACGGTCCGCCTGACTGCGCCGATCACCGATCATCCTACTTCGCGATCACGGGTCAGGCAAACGCGGGGACGGCGCGGCGGACATCCTCCGGCCGACATCGGCGCGGAGGGCGATACACTCCCGGCATGTCCGACCGCAAGTACCGGCAACGGGGTTACCGGGACGACGAGCGCCCGCGCGGCGAGGTCGCTCGGGGGCCTCGTCCCGAGCGCGAGGGCCCCCGGGGCCGGGGTCTCGGCGCGCCGACGAAGACCGTCTTCCGTTGCGCCCGCTGTGGCACCCTCGCGCGGCCTGGCGCGGAGGTCGGCCCCACCGCCGTCTGCCCCAAGTGCGACTCGGATCTCCACACCTGCACCAACTGCCGGCACTTCGACACGTCCGCTCCGGGCGAGTGTCGGGTCGCGGCGGCGCCGAGGGTCGCCGCGAAGGCGAAGCGCAACGAGTGCAGCCACTTCGAGCCGAAGGCGACCCAGGAGTTCGACTCCGGGTCCCAGCCGGACGATCCGCGCGCGGCGTTCGACGCGCTCTTCGATTTCTAGCCTGAAGGAGGGCCGCGCCCATGACCGGGATCGTCAGCGCCGTTTCTAGCTTCGTTTGGGGACCGTTCCTCCTCATCCCCCTGCTGCTCGCCACGGGTCTCTACCTCACGGTGAGGCTCCGGGGCCTCCAGTTCACCAAGCTCGGGGAGTCGCTCTGGCTCGGGCTCATCGTCCGCAAGGAGAAGGGCGCCGAGGGCGATATCTCCCACTTCCAGGCGCTGATGACGGCGCTGGCGGCCACCGTCGGCACGGGCAACATCGTGGGGGTCGCCACCGCGATCGCCGCGGGTGGCCCGGGGGCCCTGTTCTGGATGTGGATCACCGGCCTCGTCGGGATGGCGACGAAGTACTCCGAGGCCCTGCTGTCGGTCAAGTTCCGTTCCACGGACGAGGCCGGCCAGCAGTGCGGGGGCCCCATGTATTACCTGGCGGCGGGCCTGAAGTCGAAGGGCCTGGGCCGGTTCCTCGGCGCCGCCTTCGCTCTGTTCGCCGCCGTCGCGGCCTTCGGCATCGGCAACATGGTCCAGTCCAACTCGGTGGCCGACTCCCTCCACGACGCCTTCGGCGTTCCCGAGTACGCCACCGGCCTTGCGATCGCCGTGCTCGCCGGCCTGGTGATCCTCGGCGGGATCCGCTCGATCGGTCGCTTCACCGGTTTCTTCGTGCCGCTGATGATCGCCGCCTACGTGATCGGGGCGGGCGTGGTGTTGGTGCTGCACGCGGATCGGATCCCCCACGCCCTCGGGCTGGTATTCGGTAGCGCCCTGAGCGGCACGGCCGCTGCGGGCGGCTTTCTCGGGGCCGGCGTCGCCCAGGCCATTCGCTTCGGCGTGGCCCGCGGGATCTTCTCGAACGAGTCGGGCCTCGGGTCGGCGGGCATCGCCGCCGCCGCCGCCCAGACCCGGGAGCCGGTGCGCCAGGCGATGGTCTCCATGACGCAGACCTTCATCGACACCCTCGTCGTCTGCTCCTTCACCGGTCTGGCGATCCTCACCACCGACGCCTGGCAGTCGGGCCTCGACGGCGCGGCCCTGACCCAACTGGCGTTCCGCGACGGACTCCCCGGCTCCTGGGGCGACCGGGTCGTGGCCGTGAGCCTCGCGATGTTCGCCTTCTCGACGATTCTCGGGTGGAGCTACTACGGCGAGAAGAGCATCGAGTTCCTCTTCGGTCGCCGCCTGATCTTCCCGTACCGCCTGCTCTTCATCGTTGCCACCTTCTACGGCGCCATCCGCTCCCTGGAGTTCGTCTGGACCCTCTCGGACGCCATGAACGGCCTGATGGCGCTCCCCAACCTGGTGGGTCTGCTGCTGCTGTCGGGGGTGGTCGTCGCGGAGACGCGGAGCTACTTCGCGCGCAAGGCGACCGGCGAGACCGAGGAAGGCTGACCCGGCTCCCGAGAGCCTCCGACAGCCCTGACCCCTCGACGCCTTCGCGCCTTTGCGCCTTTGCGTGAGGCTCTACGCCCGCCCGCCCGCAGCCGGGACGCCGACCCTTCTAGTCCACGTACCCTAGCGCCCGCAGGCTGTCGAGCGTCTCGTCGTCCAGATCGGAGAGCGGAGCCCCGGTCTCGAGCTGGAGGCCGATCTCGACCCAGGCCGACAGCAGGCCCCGGAGCCAGTGGGCCTCGGGGATGTCGTCGCCCGCCAGGTTCACCTGCTCGCCCGGGTCCGCCCGGAGGTCGAAGAGGTACTCGACGTCCCGGCTGCGGCCCAGACCCTGCCCCATACCCCAGGTGGTACCGGCGCGCGGGGCGTGGATCAGCTTGTAGTGCTCCGTTCGGGCCGTGAACTCGCCGCCCTCGACGCTCGACGCGGCCGCGAACTGCACGGGGCGCTCCGGGGCGGTTCCGCCGGCGAGGAGCGGCCACAGGGATCGTCCGGCCGCGGGCTCCGCCGCGTCGCCGGCCGCGGCGTCGGCCAGGGCGGCCAGCGTCGCGTGCAGGTCGACGTTGTCGGTGTTGGCCGTGACCACGCCGGGTTCGACGTGCCCGGGCCAGTGGAAGACGAGCGGGATCCGGAGTTGCTCGTCGTAGAGCGTCCAGCCGTGCAGCACGCCACCGTGCTCGAAGAGCTCCTCGCCGTGGTCGGAGGTGATGATCAGGAGGACCTCCTCCGGGGGCACGCGGCGGTGAAGCTCGGCCAGGAAGCGCTCGAGCTCCCGGTCGTTGTAGGCGAGGCCGCCCGCGTAGAGGCCCCGCAGGCGTCTCCGGTCGGCCTCCGAGGTCTGCCGGCGCTGGTACTGCACGTCCCGTAGGGTCTTCGTGGAGCCGTCGATCGTCGAGCCGGCGCCGTCGGCGAGAGCGGAGAGGAACGGCTCGGGCGGATCGTACGGGTTGTGCGGGTGGATCGTCTGGATGTGCAGGAAGGCCGGCTGCCCCTCGGGCAGGCCGTCGAGCCACTCGAGAGTCGCGTGGTGGACCCGCTCCGCGTTGTCGTTGAACGCCGGGTTCTCGTTCTGGTACGAGCCGAATAGGATGCTGCGTGGTGCGGTGTCGAAGCCGCGGGTGAGACCCTGGGCGGAGGTGATGTTGCCGTTGCCCGTGAACAGGCCGGTGGCACGGCCGGCCCGGCGGAAGCGCTCGGCGATCGTCACCGGGCCGTCGTCCGGCAGCTGCCAGCCGCCGCGGGTCAGGAAGACCATGCCGGTGAACAGCGACTTGGTGGACGGCAGCGTGTTGGGCGCGACCGAGAAGTGGTGCGTGAAGGTCGTACCCTCGGCCGCGAGGCGGTCGATGATGGGGGTCGCCTCGGCGGGACTACCGAGGTGGCCCACGAAATCGGTGCGCAGGGCGTCGAGGACGTAGACGACGACCAGACGCGGAAGCTCCGGCGTCGCGCCCGAGGAAGGAGTGGCGCTCTCGTCGTCGCCGCCGGGCTCGGCCGGGCCCTCTCCGCCGACGTGCCGCAGCGCGAGGCCGGTCCAGCGGGCCGGAGGCCCCTCGCCGCGTGCCTCCAGGCGCACGCGGACGAACTCCGTTCCGTCCGGGATCGGCGCCTCGAAGGTCGGATCTCCGCCGAACCAGCCCGTGCCGGGCCAGGTGAAGACCTCCTCGTCGTCTCCCAGGTCGGCTCGCAGACGCACCGCGAACGACTGGTCGGCGTCGCCGTCGGCGGGGGGCTCCAGGCGGCCCACCAGGGCCTGGGCACCGTGGGCCGGGACGGTGAGCTCCACCGTCGACCAGCCGGACTGCACGAGATCGGAGCCGTCGACCGACGCCCCGCCGGCGGGCAGCGCGGGCACGATCCCGACGTTGGCGAGCGAGACGAGGGTCTCGCCCGTGACGACGTCGATCGGCAGGCGACCGGTGGGGAGATCGGCCGGCAGGGGCACCTCGACCCGGCCGGCGAGAGGGTACCTGCCGAGACTCCGGCCCGCGATCGCGATCTGCATCGTTCCGTCCGCCGGACCTTCCCGCACCTCGGAGTCGAGCACGAGGGTGCGGGGCCGCGCCTCGAGAACGACGACCTCGAGGCGTGCCCCGGCCCTCTGCGGCGTGAGCGCGAGCGCCCCGGGGTTCTTGTGGGGCCACCAACCGACGAGATACCGGTTGCCGCCCGTCGCAGCGGGGGGCAGCTCGAGGCGGCGGGTCTCGAAGAGCACCTCGGGGGCCACCAGGCCGTCCAGGATGGCTGCGTCGCCGGGCTCGCGGATGCGGGTTCCGCCGCAGCCGGCGGCGAGCAGGGCGAAGAGCGCGAGGGCACCGCGCGCGGCGAGCGAGCGGGTCACGGGGATTCCTGGATCGTGCATCGGGGGTACCTCCGGGCGGGGCGGACGAGTATAGCCAGCCTGCTCGAGGTCAGGGCGTGGCGCCCGCCACCTCTCCTTCGTCGGGAAGTCGCAGAGTCGTCAGCAGGGGCAGGTGGTCCGAAGCGCGCGAGAAGAGGACCTCCGAGTTCGTGAAGACCAGGTCGGGCGTGGCCCAGACGTAGTCGATCTGCTCGGTCCGCCCGTGACGCCGGTAGGTCGCACGCTGGCCGTCGGGCAGGAGCTCGGAGGCATCGTGCAGACCGGCGCGTCGCAAACGCAGGATCTCGGGACTGGAGGGCTCCGCGTTCAGGTCGCCCGCGATCACGGTGCGCGGGCTTCCGCCCCATGCCTCGAGCAGGGCCGCCACCTGACGATCCCGCACGGCCGAGCCGCTCGCCGCGTGGTGCAGGTGGGTGGCGAGGATACGGAGAGACCCGTCACCGAGGTCGATGGTGGCATCCTGGTAACCGCGGGCCAACGGCAGCCTCCGGGACGGGAGCTGCCGGCTCACGGCCTCCATGGGCAGGCGGCTGAGGATGGCGTTGCCCCACTGGCTGCCGGCCGTGGCGGCGAACCTGCCGTTCATCCCCAGGCGGTGACGGAGCCACTCGAACAGGTCGAACGAGCCGTTCACGACCCACCCTCGGGAGACCTCCTGCAGGATGACGACCTGGGCACCGCTCATGCTGATGGTGTCGGCCAGAGCCTCGGCGTCGAGCCGTCCGTCCTGGCGAAAGCCCTGATGGACGTTGTAGGTGAGCACCGTGATCTCGCGGAGCGGAGGGGCGGGCGGTGGCAGGCCGCGAGTCGGCCCCAGCCAGGTCCCCCAGAGGGCGGCGGGCGCGATCAGCAGGAGCAGGGTCGTGAGGGTGGGGCCCAGGAGGGGCGGCGGGCGGAGCTGATTGGAGCCGGAGCCGAGCGCGCGCAGCACCGGCACGGTCAGCGCCAACGCCACGAGAATCGGCCAGACGGGCTCGAGACGACCGAACCCGTATTCGTAGGAGGCGTAGGTGAGGAAGAGCAGGGTCACCAGGGTTGCCTGCGGGGCCAGGGAGAGGATCCTCCGCGGGCCGTTGGGGCCGGCGAGCGGCGATCCGGGGAGCACCAGCGCCGCCGCGGCTCCGATCTGCCCGAGAACGAGGCCGACCGCGGCCGACGGACCGGGGAACTGGAACATCAGGACGCCGAGCGGCAGCGTCGAGAGGACCGCGAGCCGCAGTCCTCTGGCCGGCGCCCGCAGCGCGGCCGCGGCGGTCACCACGGCGACGATCGAGCCCAACGTCACCCACGCCGCCGCCGTCGGCATGTCCCACAGGGTGCGGGTCGCCAGCGCCGCCGGGTTCTGGAACAGAACCAGCTGCAGGAACATCCAGCCGCCGAAGAGCGCGAAGCGCCGCGGCAGGCGTCGGGGAGAGGCGGGCCCGTCGCGGGGATCGTCCACCTCCGAGGCGGCGGTGGCCGAGGCGACGCCCAGGAGGAGGACGATGGGCGCCACGACCAGGAGCGTCGTCGGCCCCTTCCTCCAGGAGAGGTCGAGAGTCCGACACAGGATGTGGAGGTTGCCGTCGAGGGCGGCGCCCGTGACGAAGGCCAGGCCCAGCCGCTGCGACTCTCCGGGGTTGGTCTCCCGGGCCGTCATGACCAGCAGGGGGAGGGTCAGCGAGAAGAAGGCGACGCCGAGGGCGGAGACCCAGAGGTCGTGTCCGGGGTCGAGGAGCCCTTGTTCGACCAGCCGGGAGAGCCCCAGGCCCGTGATCGAGGCCAGCAGGGCGCGACGCAGGCCGAGAAGCCGGGCGGCCGCGGGGGCGAGCACGCCGGCCGAGAAGCACGCGAGGGCGACGAGCGCCGGCACCAGGGGGTCGTAGCGCAGGTCGTCGTAGAGGCGGAAGGCGGCCAGTGGGAGGAAGACCCGAACCAACTGGAACCCGAGCAGGATCGAGAGGGCGGCCGCGACGAGCAGGGGCTCGGTCTGGACGGGTTGGGGTCGGGCGAGTCGCCTTTCGGACACGGGATCTCGGGAGGCAGGGAAGGAGGCGGGCTCGGTGGCGGCGGACCCTCTCCGGCCGAGTCTATCCCCCCCGGGCCGAGTCGCTCCAGATTCGGAACGTTGGCGCGGAGGTCTGCGGACCGATCTCAGTCGCGGCCGCGTTCGGCCATCGCTCGGCGATAGCGCTCGAGCACGTCTCCGGTGGCGCCCACCGCGCCCAGACGGCCGTCCTCGATCCACGCGGCGCGGTCGCACTGCCGCCCGACCGTCTCGAGATCGTGGGAGACGAGCAGGACGGATGTACCCGCCGCGCGGAACCCGGCGATGCGCTCCATGCACTTGGCCTGGAAGCGGGTGTCTCCCACGGCCAGGACCTCGTCGAGGATGAGGATGTCGGGCCGCTTCAGGGTGGCGACGGAGAAGCCGAGGCGCGCCAGCATGCCGCTCGAGTAGTTGCGGATCGGCACGCTGGCGAACTCGCGCAGCCCGGCGAAGGCGATGACCTCGTCGAAGAGCCTCTCGATCTCGGTTCGGGCGTACCCCAGGATCATGCCGTTGAGGAAGACGTTCTCGCGGCCGGTCAGGTCGGGATGGAACCCGGCGCCCAGCTCGAGCATGGGAGCGACGCGTCCGCGCACGACGACCCGCCCCTCGGTGGGGCGGAGGACGCGGGAGACGACCTTGAGGAGGGTGCTCTTGCCCGAGCCGTTGCGCCCCACGATGCCGAAGACCTCCCCCGGCTCGACGACCAGGTCGAGATCGTGCAGGGCCCAGAGATCCCGGTAGTGGACGCCTCCGGTGACCCGTCGCAGCACGAACTCCTTGAAGCTGACGATCCGGTCGTCGGGAAGCCGGTAGCGCACCGAGACGCCGGAGACCTCGATCGCCGGCTCGGTCGCCACCCGGCCGCTTCGCTCGGCGCCTTCAGACGCGATAGTCAAAAGCGTCTCTCCAGTGCGTGAAGGTCCACCAGCCGGCCACGAGGGTGACGAGGCCCAGAGCCGTGCCGATGGCCCAGGTCTCCGGCGAAGCGACGTGACCCTCGTAGACGGGGTCGCGCACGAGGCGCAGCAGGTGGGTCAGCGGGTTGAGCTCCAGGAGGTGGCGGTGCTTCTCGCTGACCACCGTGATCGGGTAGATGATGGGAGTCGCGTACATCCAGGCCGTGAGGAGCACCTGGTAGGTCAGGTTGACGTCGGGGAAGAACGCGGCCAGGGTCGAGATCAGCATCCCGACCCCCAGGGCGAAGAGGCAGACCACGAAGATCGCGGGGACGAGGGAGACGAGCGCCATCTCGAACGGTCGTCCGAGGAAGATCATGATCGCGGCGAGCGGGATCAGGGCGAGGAGCCAGTTGATCAGGTAGGTGACCACAGCGGCGACAGGGAAGGCGCTCCGGGGGACGTGGATCTTGCTGGCCAGACCCTGGCTCGCCAGCACCTCGTCCGCCATGGCCGTGGTGCCGCGTCGGAAGAAGTCGAAGAAGGTCAGCCCCACCAGCACATAGACCGGGTAGCCGTCGACCTCGAAGCGGAAGAGAGACGAGAAGACGACGGTCAGGATGACCATCGTCATCAGGGGCTCGATCAGGGTCCAGAGGACTCCGAGAACCGATCGCTTGTAGCGGATCTTGATTGTCCGGACGGCCCACATCAGGACGAGCTCGCGGTAGCGCCAGATCTCCAGCCACTCCTCCACGAAGGGGTGGGGGCGGAGCTCGGAGTCGTAGATCGGACGGACGGGGTCGGAGTTCATTGCACAGGCTGGAGGGCCGAGGACGGGGAGCCCGGTCCGAGACGCCGATGCTAGCACCGGCGTCGCTCCGACGGCCATCGGAGGCGACTCGCGTCAGCGCCCCTCGTCGCCCGTCAGCGGCACGAAGGTCACGCCGAGAATCCGTTCCTGCGTCACCTCGCCTGCCGAGCCCCTGGCCACCAGGACGAGGGTCTGGAATCCGCCGGGTTCGCCCACGGGAAGCACCATCCGACCCCCGCTGGCGAGCTGCTCCACGAGCGCCGAGGGCACGTGCGGCGCGGCCGCGGTGACCACGATGGCGTCGTACGGGGCGTGCTCGGCCCAGCCGAAGCCCCCGTCGCCGAGATGGACGGTGACGTTGTCGTAACCGAGCCGCTCGAGCCGGGCCTCGGCCTCGCGGGCCAGCTCCGGGACGATCTCCACGGTGTAGACGTGGTCCACCAGCTCGGCCAGGACGGCGGCCTGGTAGCCGGAGCCGGTGCCGACCTCCAGGACCCGGTCGTCCGCCTCCGGGTCGACGAGGTCGGTCATCAGGGCGACGATGAACGGCTGGGAGATCGTCTGACCCGACCCGATCGGGAGGGGCCGGTTGTCGTACGCGGAGGAGGCGAGCGCGGCCGGCACGAAGCGGTGGCGGGGCACGCGGCCCAGGGCCGCGAGAACCTCGGGGGAGAGCTCGGCGCGACCGGTCTCCGGGCCGGTCGCCCGGGCATCCGCCGCCACCGCGGCCAGCATCCGCTCGCGATCCTCCTGCCGGGATCCGGTCGGCTCTCCCGCGCAGGCGGCCGCCGGCAGGAGCGCCGCCAGTCCGAGGACGGCGACCGCCTTCACGGAGTGTCCGCGGGCTGGGTCTCCGCCGCCGGGGCCTCGACGGTCGAGGGCTCCATTCCCGGCTGGACGAGATCCCCCTCCTCGGCCCGGGCTTCCGCGACCGTGCGGCGGACGTCCGCGAGGAGCGCCTTCGCGTCGTAGACGACGCCGCCCTTCACCGTGTAGCGCACGCCCCCGACGCGCACAGGCCGGTTCTCGTCGTCCAGGCGGATGGCGCCGGTGCCGTAGAGGACCTTGAGGTTGGCCAGCGGGTTCTCCGCGACGACGACGAGGTCGGCCAGCTTGCCGGGCTCGACGCTGCCGATCTCGGCATCGAGGCCGAGGGCCTCGGCGCCGTTGAGGGTGGCCGAGCGGATCACCTCGAGCGGGTGGAAGCCGGCTTCGCGCAGGAGTTCCAGCTCCCGCACGTAGCCGAAGCCGTAGATCTTGTAGATGTAGCCCGAGTCCGATCCCGTCGTCACCCGGCCGCCGCGGTTCTTGTACTCGTCGAGGAAGGTCATCCACAGCCGGTAGTTGTCCCTCCAGGCGACCTCGTCCTCGGTAGACCAGTCGAACCAGTAGGAGCCGTGGGCCTTGCGGCTGGGTGTGAAGAAGCGCCAGAGGGAGGGGAGGGTGTACTGATCGTGCCACTCGGCCCGCCGGGCCCGCATGAGGTCCCGGCTCGCCTCGTAGATCGTGAGGGTCGGGTCGAGGGTGAAATCGAGGGCCAGGAGCTCCTCCATCACCTGGTTCCAGCGCTCGCTGCCGGGCTTCGCCGCCTGCCGCCAGAGGCGCCCGGCCTGGCCGAACCGGTCCTGCTCGTTCAGGTAGTTGTAGTCCAGCGGGTAGTCCTGGACCGTGCGGTCGTCGAACAGGGCTTCGGGCAGGCCGTACCAGTGCTCCATCGAGGTCAGGCCCCAGGCGGCCGTGTCCAGCACGTCGACGCGGGTCACGGAGAGCTGCGCGTGGTGGCAGGCGGTGCCCAGCCCGAGCTTCCCGGCCTCGCGCACGGCGGCCTCGAAGACGTCGGGCCGATAGCCGAAGAACTTCAGCCCGTCCGCCCCCTTCGCGGCCACCTCCCGCACCCATTGGCGCGCCGGCTCGGGGTCGGTGAAGGGGCCCTCGCGACCCTGGCCGAAGACCACGTAGACCTCGATCCTCGGCGCCGTGATCTCGTTGGCCCCGCTCTTCCGCTTGTGCTCCAGGCACCAGTCCAGGCCGTTGCCGCAGCCGGGGTCGCGGATCGTGGTGATGCCGTGTCCCAGCCACAGCTTGAAGACGTACTCGGCCGGCGTGCCCTGCTCCACGCCGCCCATGTGGCCGTGCATGTCGATGAAGCCCGGCAGCACGTAGTGGCCCTCGAGGTCGATCTCGTGGCCGTTCTCGCCCGTCTCCGGGCGGCCCTCGGGGTCGATGGGGACGCCGGGGTAGCCCACCACCTCGATCCCCGCGATCCGGTCGCCTTCGATGACGATGTCGACCGGCCCGATCGGGGGCGCCCCCGTGCCGTCGATCAGGGTGACTCCCCGCAGGACGAGACGCTCCCAGGGGCCGTCGCCCTCGGCTCGTGGCGGGGCCGGCTCGATCGACTTCGGACCCTCTTCCGGGACCTCCTTCTCAGCGGACTCCTCGGACCGTCGCGCCGCGGCCGGCGCTCCGCTCCCGACGGCGAGGATCAGAGCGAGCGCGGCGAGGACCAGCGCCGGCAGGGCGGATCGGTGACAGGGGGTGCTGGACGGGTGCGGCGAGGGGCGCATCAGGGATCCTCCAAAGCGTTGGAAATGCCCGAGTTTCTATCACAGGGTGGAGACTCGCGGGCCGCACCTACCGTGCGATGGCCTGCGCCCACCCCGGCCGAGGGCAGCGCGCACCCGCGGTCTCCGAAGGTCTCCTTCGCGTCCCTTGCCGTCTTCGCGCCTTCGCGTGAGTGACCCCCACCCGGGCCCCGAGGGTCACACCCCCGCGCGTCTCACTCCTCCCCCAACACCGCCTTCGCTCCCTCCTGGCCCCAGTGGAACGCCTCCTCGTTGAGGGGCAGGAGCGCGCAGTGGTTCTTGAGCGCCTGGGCCATGGCCTGGTGGAAGGTCGCCACCGGGAACAGGCCCGTCGCCGCCTGGAGCGCCCCCAGGGCGACGACGTTCTTCACCATCGCCTTCCCGAGGTCCAGGGCGATCTGGGTGCACGGCACGCCGACCATTCGGATCGACGGGTCGACCTCGGGGACCTTCTCGATCACCGAGGAGTCGTAGATCACCGTGCCGCCGTGCCTCACGTGGGGCGCGAACTTGTCCATGCTCGGAGCGTTGAACGCGACCAGCACGTGGGGCTCGGGAGAAGCGGGAGACAGGACCTCCTCCTCGGCCACGTGGACGTCGGCGTACGAGGTGCCGCCACGAGACTCCGGGCCGTAGGAGGGGATGTAGGTCGAGTCGTAGCCCTCGTTGATCCCGGCCCGGGCGGTGAGCGCCGCCACGGTCTGGGCCCCGTCGCCGCCGGCGCCGGCGAACTTGATCGCCACGTCGTGGGCGTCGAGGTGGCTCGGGAACGCCTCGGCGAAGCGCTCGGGGGAGTCGGAGGTGGCGCCGATGGCCGCCGCCATGGCGTCGGGCTCGAAGTTCGGCGTGCCCAGGTCGAACCACGGCTCGACCTCGATGTCCTTCTTGACCCCCAGCGGGAAGACGGCGGTCATCGCCTTCTCGACCCACTTCTCGGCCTCGACGGGCGTCATCTTGAGGTGGGTCGGGCACTCGGCCAGGACCTCGACGAAGGCCAGGCCTCGGTTCTCGGCCTGCAGGCGGAACGCCTTGGTGATGGCCTTCTTCGCGCGGTTGCGCTGCTTGCTGTCGTAGAGAGCGACGCGCTCGACGTACATCGGGCCATCGAGCTGCGCGATGGTCTCGGCCACCTTCAGGGGCTCGCCCGTCAGCCGTGTGCGACCGGTGGGTGTCGTGGTCGTGCGCATGTCCATCAGCGTGGTGGGCGCCATCTGGCCGCCCGTCATGCCGTAGACCGCGTTGTTGATGAAGATGAAGGTCATGGGCAGCCCGAGCTGGGCCGCCTGCATCACCTCGGCGAGGCCGATCGAGGCCAGGTCTCCGTCCCCCTGGTAGGAGAGGACGATGGAGTCGGGGTTGGCCATCTTGTGGCCCAGCGCCACGGCGGGCGCGCGGCCATGGGCGGCCTGGGTGTTGCCCACGTCCAGGTAGTAGTAGAGGAAGACGGAGCAGCCGACGGGCGAGACGGCGATGGTGCGGTCCTGGATCCCCAGCTCGTCGATGGCCTCGGCCATGAACTTGTGGACCAGGCCGTGCCCGCAACCCGGGCAGTAGTGGGTGCTGTGGCCCTTCAGGCCTTCGCCGTGGGCGTGACGCTCGAAGCGGTTGTAGAAGGCGCCTTCCATGTCAACGGCCCTCCAGGCCGACGATCTTCTCGACGATCTCGCCCTGCTGGGGGAGCACGCCGCCGAAGTGCCGGACATTCTCGATTCGGTGGAAGGGTTGCTGGGCGTGGGAGAGGGCGAGTCGCAGCTCGTCCTCGAGCTGACCGGAGCCGGCCTCGACCATCACCAGGCCCCGGATGCGTCCCAGGAGAGGCTCCAGATCGTCGATGGGGAAGGGCCAGAGGGAGATCGGTCGGAACAGGCCGGCCTTGATCCCCCGTTCCCGCAGCGTCCGCACGGCGCCCTTCGCCATGCGAGCCGGGGTGTTGCAGGCCACGATCACCCAGTCGGCGTCCTCGCACTGGTAGAGGTCGGCCCGCTGCTCGTTGGCGCGCATCGTCGCGTACTTCTCGTTGAGGCGCAGGTTGTGCTGCTCCAGATCGGTCTCGGAGAGGAAGATGGAGCACAGGAGGTTGCGACGGTGGTCGCGGTCGCCCCAGACCGCCCACTCGGGGAGGCCGGGGCGGATCATGGTGTCGGGCAGCTGCACCCGGCCCGTCATCTGGCCCAGGTAGCCGTCCGCCACCAGGACCACCGGGTTGCGGTACCGGAACGCGAGGTCGAACGCCTCCAGGGTGAGGTCCAGCATCTCCTGGGGGGTCGAGGGCGCCAGCACCAGGGCGTGGGTGTTGCCGTGGCCCAGGCCGCGGCACACGAGCTTGATGTCGCTCTGCTCCGGCGCGATATTGCCCAGGCCGGGGCCGCCCCGCATGACGTTGATGAAGACCCCGGGGATCTGGGAGCCGATCATGTAGGAGATCCCCTCCAGCATGAGGCTGAAGCCCGGCGACGAGGTGAAGGTCATGGAGCGCAGGCCCGCGCCGCCACAGCCGTACATCATGTTGACGGCCGCGACCTCGCTCACCGCCTGGAGGAAGACGCCGTCGAGCTCGGGCAGGAGCTTGGCCATGAGCTCGGCTCCCTCCGTCGACGGGGTGATCGGATAGCCGAAGAAGTGTCGGCAGCCGGCCAGGAGCGCGCCCACGGCGGCGGCGTGATTGCCCTTGAGCACCATCGTCTCTAGGCGGGGCAGCTCGACCGTCGTGTTCGGGATATCCCGGGGCTCGGGCGCCTCGGTGAGACGTGGGCCGAACAGCGCCTCGGGATCGAGCAGCTCGAAGTCGACCTCCTCGGTGGGCTCGGGCATCAGGCCGAACGGCTCGGGGCACGCGGTGATGCACAGACCGCAGGTGTTGCACTCGTCCAGGTTCACGACCACGGGCGTGAAGCCGGTGGCGGGGTCGATCTCCGTACCGAGCTCGATGCAGTGCTTCGGGCAGGCCTCGATACAGCGACCGCAGGCCTTGCAGAATTCCGGGAAGAGGAACGGCTTGGGCCGAACCTTCTTGGGGGTCTTGGCCGTCTTCGTCATCGTCTTTCCTGATCTGATTGGCGGGTCGTCGCCGGACCGGCCCCGGCCCTCGAGTACGGCGGGAGAGGGCGACCGCACGGCGCGGTGGGGTCGGATCGACGGCTCCTTCTCAATGCTAGAGACGAGGCCGGCGAAAGTGACCACCCGACAGGGCGGTTGGGGCGACGCGGACGGATGGGGCCGCCGCTGGCCCCGGCGACCGTCCGCGCCGGGGCTGGGGTCAGTCGGTCTTCGCTCGTCCGCGGACGACGGAGACCACGAGGCTCGCGGCCTCCTCGATCCCGACCCGGTCCCGCTGGATCACCAGGTCGTAGTGCAGCGGGTCGTCGGCGTCGCGGTCGTAGTAGCGGCGCACGAAGTCGTCGCGCCCACGATCGGTCTGACGCAACTTGCGCCTCGCCTCGCGCAGCGTGAGGTCATGGCGCTTCGCCACCCGGGCCGCGCGGACCTCGATGTCGCCCACCAGGCGGATCGCGGTGCCGCGGTCCGGCGGCAGCAGGAACTGGGCCCCTCGGCCGACGAAGACGGCGGAGCTGTGCTGCGCGGCCAGCAGGATGATGCGGGCGAGGTGGACCGCGTACTCCGTCTGGGTCACGGAACGCTGGTCGAGCCACTTGGCGAAGATCTCGTGGATCCAGTTGGCGGTGGTCTCGTCCACGAGCTCCAGCATCCGCCGTGGCAGCTGGTAGCGCCGCGCCATGAAGCTGAGCAGCTCCCGGTCGAGGACCTCCCAACCCAGCTCATCGGCCACCCGCCGCGCGAGGGCCGACCCGTCCGTACCCGACTGCCGGGAGATGGCCAGCCAGGGACTGAAGTACTGGGCCAGCGGCCGCTTCTTGCGCCCCTCCCTCTGGAGACGGCGGGCCACCTCGCCCTCGAGCGTCCAGAGCTTCATCTTCCGCTCGGCTGCCCGTTCCAGAATGCGCCGTTCCTCGGTGGGGCGAGCGGACATGGGTACCCTCCTTCCCGGAGTCCTCGCGACCGGTCGGAGGCGGGCCTGGTCACGAACCGGGCAACGCTTCCCGAATCGTCGGGCGCTCGCGGGCGCCGGGCGCGGGTTCAAGACGATTCTACCCCTCCGCCGGCTCCGGGTCACCTTGCTTTCGTCATCGACGACCGACTGGCGTTTCGCGGCCGGCGACCGGCGGGTTAGCATGAGCGGCCAGCCGTTCACCCCCCGGGATGAACCTCGAGCCCCGTGGGTCGTATACCTCGGCTGGGAGCCCGCAGTGGGTCGGGCAGCACATGATGAAGCACCTCCACCAGGCCGACGCCGAGACCGCCCGGAAGGCCGAGGGGAAGGACGGAACGAAGGTGTCGGGCGGGGGCGACTGAGCCGATGGCCGCGATCCTGGGGTACCTGGTCATCGTCCTGCTCCTCGGAGCGCTCGTCCTGTTGCACGAGCTGGGGCACCTGCTCGCGGCCCGGGGGGTCGGCATCCCGGTCGCGCAGTTCTCCGTGGGCTTCGGCCCCGCGGTGTGGCGGCGCCGGTGGCGGGGAACGGAGTGGTGCCTGCGCATCGTGCCCCTCGGCGGGTACGTCGTCCCGTCCCTGGAAGAAGAGGAGTTTCGCAGCGTTCCCCTCGGGCGGCAGCTGACGTTCTTCCTCGGCGGGCCGGTGGCGAACCTGCTCGGCGCCGTGGGGCTCGCCTGCGCGCTGCAGCTCGCGAGGGAGGGCTGGTCGCTGTCTCTGCTGTGGCAGCCCATCGTCGAGACCTTCCGCTTCACCTGGGCGGTTCTCGGCTCCCTGTCGACGCTCGCGGATCACCCGGAGACCGTCTCCGGTCCGATCGGGATCATCGCCCAGGGTTCCGGCTACGTCGTGGCCGGTGCGGGGGTCGAGCTGGCCCTGGCTCTCTCCGTCTCCCTCGCGATCCTGAACCTCCTGCCGGTGCCGATTCTCGACGGCGGCCAGATCGTCCTCGCCGGTCTCGAGGCGGCCTTCCCCCGGGTCGAGCGCCTGCGGCCGGCGCTGACCGTCGTGGGACTCGTTCTGGTCGGTGGCCTGATGCTCTTCGCGACCTGGCAGGACCTCGCCCGGCTGCTCACCTGAGCCGGGCGGGAAGCGGTGGCCTACCGGGCGCCGCCGACGGAGGCGGGGCGCTCCACGAGCAGGTCGTCGACCCAGGCCTCGGAGCCCGCGGCGCCGAGGCTGAAGGCGGTCGTGCCCCATACGGCTCCGTACTCCGGCTCCGGGCCGGAGACGACCTCCGTGCCGTCCACCAGGACGCGCACCGTGGCACCGTCGGATTCGAGGCGGACGGTATGCCACACGTCGAGCCCGAAGGCGAAGTCGGCGGCACCGAGCTCGGTGACACCCTCCAGCGTCGAGCGGGTGAGGGTCAGGCGGTCGGCGCTGATTCTGGCCGTGTAGCCCTGGAGGAGGGCCTGGTAGGCGGCCGTGGAGAACAACGCCTCGCCGGCGACGAGCTTGACGCGGGCCTCCGCGGAGTAGGAGCGCAGGGGCGCGAAGATCAGGAGGGCCAACGGACTCCCGCCGCTGCCCAGGGTGCCGTGCAGCGCGCGGTTGGCTCCGTCGCCCTCCGGTACGAACTCCCAGCGGTTGCCGCCGCCGTAGAGCTGGAACCAGGCGCCCGTCTCCACGGGGTCTTCGAAGTCGCTCTCGAAGAGGATCCCGGTCGGCTCATCCGCCGGCCAGACCTGCTCGGCCCGTCGGCTCAGAGTCAGCAGCTCGGCCTCCATCTCCGCCGCCAGGTCGGGGTCGGAAAGGGCGAGATCCAGCTCCTCGAGAGGGTCGGCATCGAGATCGTAGAGCTCGATCCCCGCGTCGGGGAGGAGGGCCTCCCCGCCATGGATGAGCTTCAGGTTCTCCCGCTCGTAGCTGCGGGTGATCTCGTCGTGTGCGACCCGGCGGGGCGGTCGCGGGTCGACGAGCAGGCTCTTGCCCTGAAGACCGCCCGGCGCCGGGATGCCCAGGCCCTGGAGGATGGTCGGCATGAGGTCGAGGTGGTCGGCGTTGCCGCCCAGCGTGACCCCCCGCAGCCCGCTCCAGATCGCAGCGCCCGACCGCGGCGGCACCACGAGCAACGGCACCCGGGTGTTGCCGTCGTACTGCCCCTCGTGGCAGAAGTAGTAGCCGCGCTCCCCGGCGAGCTCCTCGCCGTGGTCCGCCGTGACGATGACGAGCGTGTTCTCGCGCAGCCCCTGCGCCTCCAGCACGTCGAAGACCTGCCGGAGCTGGTCGTCGATGTATGCGAGGAGCCCGTCGTACTGGGCGACGTACCAGTCCATGCTCACGATGTCGTCGATCACGGCGGTCGGCTTCATCCCGCCGATGCAGTCCGAGGAGATGCCGGGGACGTCACCCAGGCCGCCGTAGTACGGGTCGTCGACGAACAGGGTGTCGTAGGGCGCGGGCGCGACGTAGGGGGCGTGGGGCCCGATGGGCTGGGCATGGACGAAGAACGGTCGTCGGGCCGGGTCCTCGAGGACGGCGACGAGCTGGTCGGTGTGGTTCTGGTCGGGGCGCGGGGTCAGGACCGTCGTCTCGTAGACGCGCGCCATCCGCGACGCCGGCGTCAGCACCGAGTTGCTGGTGATCGCCGTGGTGCTGTAGCCGTGCTCCGCGAGGAGCTCGGGAAGGGTCTTCCAGGCCGGGCTGATGGAGAGCTCCTGGGCGTAGACCTTGTGGGTCGTGACCGTCCGCGAGGTCAGGATCGAGGAGACGCTGGGCCAGGTCCAGGTGGAGGAGGAGTGGAAGTCCGTCCACAGGGCGCCCTCCGCCGCCAGGCTCTCCAGGAACGGCGTCGTCCGGCGCTCATAGCCGTAGAGGCTGAAGTGGTCGGCCCGCGCCGTGTCGATGACGTAGAGGAGGACGTTGAGCGCTCCCCGGTCGAGAGCGGGCTCGGTGAGCCCAGGGGCGGCGCTGGCTGCACCGGCCGTCAGGCAGCAAGCGACCGCCAGGTGGACGGTGGCGACGCGGCGGATCTTGGAGTTCATGGCACGGGTCCTCTCTGGGGGTGGGTCGCTTCGACGCAGGCAACGACTTCCCGCACGGTACTCTCGGCCGGCTTCCCTCTACGGCTCGCGCAGAAGCCGAAGCGCCTCGAGTTCCTCGGCGCTGCCGGGCGCGAGCTCGGCAACCCGCCGGAGATGCCGCCGGCCTTCCTCGACGGCGCCGGTCGCCAGCTCGGCGCGGCCCAGGCGCAGGAGGATCGAGACGCTCGAGGGCGCCAGCTCCGCGGCGCGGCGGTAGCGCCCCGCCGCCTCTGCCCCTGAGCCGGTGCGCTCGGCGTGGTCGCCCCAGAGAACCCAGGCCATCGCCCACTTCGGCGTCAGCTCGGTGGCGGTCGCGAAGTGGCGCTCCGCGGCGGCGGATCGTCCGCCGGCCATCTCGATCTGTCCCAGTCGGGCGTGGATGGCCGCGCTCTCCGTCCCGGCCTCCACCGCCGACAGCAGGAGCTCGCGCTCCCGGTCCGGCCGGCCGCTGCGTAGCGCGATCTCCCCCAGGCCGAGCCAGGCCCGTGCGGAGCGGGGATCGAGCTCGAGGACGGTCTCGAGAGTGTCGCGGGCGTCGTCGGTCCGGCCGAGGGCGAGGAGAGCCTCGGCCAGGTGGAGGTGAAGGAACTCGAGACGCGGGTTGAGCTCGACGGCTCTGCGCAGGGTGGCGAGTGCCGCCTCGCCCTGGCCCGCCGCGCGCTCGGCGCCGGCGAGATGGGTGAGGAAGGGGATGGTGTCGGGGCTCCGGCGCACCAGGTCCCGAAGGGCGGCGACCGCGGGCCCGGGGTGGCCGGCTCGGAGGAGTTGGCGGGCCTCGTCGAGCTCCGCGAGCATCTTCACTCCGTCCTTCGGATCAATCGAACCGCCTTCCGGCGAGCCGCCGGTGAGGTAGCCGAGGGCCCGCAGATCGGCGGCCAGACCGGCGTCGATCGGCTCGGCGGCCGGTGCGGACTCCGCTCGCGGCCCCTCGAGCGCCGCGAGCTCGCTCTCGAGCCGCTCGGCGACCTCGGGCTCCTCGCGCACCCGGTTCGAGGTCTCGTCCGGGTCGGCCGCCAGGTCGTAGAGCTCCAGGCCGGGTCCGCGGATGAGACGCCACGACCCGTCCGTGATCGCGGTGAGCGGGCTCCATCCGTAGGCGGTCGCCGGCAGTCGCGTCTCGCTGAAAATCGGCCGGGGGGAGGGATCCGCGCCGGTCGACGGCAGCCCGGGCAGGGGCACGCCGAGGCCGGGCGCCTCCGCCGTGAGGCCGAGAAGGCAGAGGAGCGTGGGAGCCAGGCGTCGGGACGCGACCGTCTGCTCCACGACCCGGCCGGACGGAACCCCGGGTCCGGCGACGATCAGGGGCACCGCGAGCGTGGCGCCGTGGAGGAAGAGCCCGTGGGTCCGCTCGCCGTGCTCGCCGAGCGACTCGCCATGGTCGCCCACCGCCGCTACGATCGTGCTCCGACCGTCCTCGGGAAGAGCGGCCAGGAGACGGGCGATCTGGCTGTCCACGTAGGCGATCTCGCCCGCGTAGCCCGCCTCCGGAGTGGCGTCGCGCCACGGCTCGGGCGGGGAGTAGGGGGCGTGGGGATCGTAGTAGTGGACCCAGAGGAAGAAGGGACGGCCCGCACTCCGCCGGGCGAGCCAGTCGAGGGCCCGGGAGGTCACGGCCTCGGCATCGCGCTCGGGGTATCCGTACTCGCCGACCTCCTCCGCGGTCATCCGGTCGTCGTAGGTGGCGAATCCCGCGGCGAGGCCGAACCGGCGGTCGAGCACCCGCGAGGCCACGAACGCCCCGGTGTCGTACCCCTCGGCCGCCAGGACCGTCGCCAGCGTGGGTACTCCGGGGGTGAGGACACTGGTGCCGTTGTCGCGCGCGCCGTGCGCGGGAGGCGCGAGGCCGCTCAGCAGGGAGGCGTGAGACGGGAGCGTGAGGGGTGAAGACGAGACGGCGTCGGACCACCGGGTGCCGCGGGCGGCGACCGCGTCGAGGGTCGGCGTGCGAGCCTCCGCATTGCCGTAGATCCCGAGGGCGTCGGCACGGGTGGTGTCGAGGGTCAGGAGCAGCAGGTGCGGGGCGGCGACCGCCGCCGGCTCGCTCGATCGCGCGGAAGCTGATGGCGCCGGCGGCACCGCCGCCATCAGCACCGCTGCCAGCAACGCCGCCAGCAGCATCGGGGGCCGGTGGGCCGGTCTTCGCCGGCAGTCGCGGGGGGCCGTCGTCGTCATCCTCTGCTCTCGGCGTCGAGGGGTTCCGTCGGGCTCGGGCGAGCGCGCCGTCGGACGCGGAAGCGGGCCACCCGGCGGACGGGCGCCGATTATACCCGGGGGCCCGAGACCGCCTCGAAATAGAGCTTTCGTTCCTCTCCCTTTGTTTGGTAAGGTTGTTCAATTCCTGAGAACCGGTCGACGCGATGTAGGTGATCCGCTACCGCTGCCCGAGTCCTTCGCGGAGGACGGGGGTGATCCGGACCCTCCGGAGTCGAGTGCCCTGCCGCGCCGACCACCCTGAGAGAAAGAGGAGGCTCCATGCGAGCGAGTCGTCGAGGATCTGCCTGGTCCGTCTGTCTTCTGGTTGCGGTCGTGTTTTCGGCCGTGCCGGCTCCGGCTGCGATCCAGCCGGAGAGAAGCCCCGAGATTGCCGCGCTCGAGCTGTACAGCTCCGAGCTCAACGTGCGCAACGTCTACCAGGAGGTGGGCCAGCTCCCGGGCAGCCTCGCCTCCGCGGCGCAGGGGGACCTGTTGGCTCTCGGGTTGACTCCCGAGCGCGCGCGGATCGACCGCCGCACGGGTCGCTGGGGGACGCTCCTCCTCTCCCGTCCCCTGATCCCCGGCAGCGGCGTCGGCAACGACCTCCGCTGGGACGAGGCTCCGCGCAACGATGCGGCTCTTCAGGCCCGGGTCTGGACGGCCTTCGCCGCCTTCCTCGACGCGCACCGCGGTGAGCTGCGGGTCGATCGGTCCGAGATGCCCAACCCGGGCCGTGTCACCGTCCACGAGGACGGCAACGTGATCCAGATCTACGCCCCGCGCGTGATCGACGGCATCCCGGTGCGTGACAGCTACATCAACGCGGTGGTCAACCACGGCAACCTGGTGCTCGTGGGCGTGAACAACTGGGGTGACGTCCGCTCCTCGGTGCAGCCCTCGGTGAGCCCGGAGGCGGCGCGTCGCGTCGTGGACGAGCACGTCGGAGACGTCCGGGTCCGGGGCCTCTGGCGGGGTACCTCGCTGATCATCCTGCCGCTGGCCCGTGGCGCCGACAGCGCGCGAGTGGAGCCGGGGCGTGGTCTCGACCACCGTCTGGCGTGGGTCGTGCGGCCGCTGCTGGCGGGGGACCAGGGCCGCTGGGAGGCGTTGGTCGACGCCGAGACCGGGAGGCTCCTCGCTTTCCAGGACACCCAGCACTACGCTTCGGCCCGTCTCGTCCAGGGTGGCGCCTACCCGGTGTCGAACGACGGCGCTCCGCCCGACGGAGTCGAGGTGCTCGGCACGCCGATGCCCTTCGACAGCGTGGTCACCGAGGTCGGGACGCTGGTCACCGATTCGGGTGGCAACCTGCCGCTGGCGGTCGACGGCAACATCACGTCGTCGCTGGACGGGCAGTACGTCAGGATGGCCGACGTCTGCGGCGCGATCAGCCTGACCTCCGGGGGCGACCTCGACTTCGGCGGCTCGGGCGGAGACGACTGCACCACGCCGGGATTCGGCGGCGCCGGGAACACCCACTCGTCGCGCTCGGGCTTCTACGAGCTCAACCGGATCAAGGAGCAGGCGCGCGGCTGGCTGCCCGCCAATGGGTGGCTCATGGGTACGCTGACCGCCAACATGAACATCAACTCCAGTTGCAACGCCTTCTGGAGCGGCTCGACGGTGAACTTCTACCGCTCCGGCGGTGGCTGTGGCAACACCGGTGAGCTCGCCGGCGTTTTCGACCACGAGTGGGGCCACGGCATGGACGACAACGACGCCGTTCCCTCGATCTCGAATCCGGGCGAGGGCATCGCGGACGTCTACGCCGGCCTGCGTCTCGATACGTCCTGCATCGGCCGCGGGTTCTTCTCCAGCAACTGCGGCGGCTACGGCGACCCCTGCATCGCCTGCACGGGCATCCGCGACATCGACTGGGCCAAGCGCGTTTCGGGGGTACCGCACGACATCGCCTGGATCGACGCCAACTGCGGCGGCGGTCCCGCGCCCTGCGGCGGCATCGTCCATTGCGAGGGGGCCGTGTACTCCGAGGCGGTATGGGACACGTACACGCGAACCCTGCCGAACCAGAGCGGCCTCGATCCCAACACGGCGTTGGAGGCGACCACGCGGCTGACGTTCCTGGGCGCGGGTGGCGTCGGGAGCTGGTACCAGTGCTCCGCGCCGTTCGGCGGCTGCAACGGGAGCGGTGGCTACCTCAACTACCTGGCCGCCGACGACGACGACGGTGACCTGAACAACGGCACGCCGCACATGACCGCTCTGTTCAATGCGTTCGACCTGCACGACATCGCGTGCAACACCCCGGTGGTGCAGGACTCGGGTTGCGTGGGCACCCCGACGTCGGCGCCCATCGTGACCTCGTCGCCCGCCGACAAGTCGGTCGCCCTGTCCTGGGACCCCGTCGCCGACGCGACGGAGTACCAGGTCTTCCGCGGCGAGGGCGTCTTCCAGTGCGACTTCGGCAAGGTGAAGATCGGGGAGACCACGGGGACGAGCTTCATGGACACGGGCCTGCAGAATGGGCGCGAGTACTCCTACGTGGTGATCCCGATGGGCTCCGCCGACACCTGCTGGGGGCCGGCCTCGAGCTGCACGGTCGAGACCCCGGTGAGCGGTCCGAACCTGTCGGTCGACCCGGGCTCGCTGGTCCTCACCTTCAACACGGGTGACGGCGACGACTTCATCGACAACTGCGAGTCGGCGACCGGCACCTTCACGGTGACCAACACCGGTCTCGGAGGTCTGACCAACGTGAACCTCGAGTCGATGGTCTCCACGTCGCACCCGCTGGTGTCGATCGACGCCGTGGGCATGATCACCCCGGACATCCTGGCCGAGGGCGAGAGCGCCACCGGGACCTTCGACTTCACCGCCAAGGGCCTCGCCCACCTCGACACGCTGTTCTTCGAGGCGACGGTGACGGCGACGGAGATCGCGGGCGACCGGACCGGCAGCGTATCGACCGGCTCGGCCGAGAGCGATGCCGAGTTCGTCGCCGCCATCACCTACGACTTCGAGGCCGATACCAACGGCTGGGAGGTGATCTCCGGGACGTTCGACCGCACGGACGCGAGCGGCGGTGGCGCCAACGGCACTGCCTTCTACGAGCAGTCCTCGTCCTTCCTCGAGGACCAGTGCGACCACATCCGGTCGCCCGTCGTCTCGTTGTCGCCCACGTCGACACTGAGCCTCTCGACCCGCTTCGACATCGAGGCGGAGTTCACCCCGGGGGTCTGGTACGACCGCGCCAACGTCGGTCTGTACGACCTCGGGACCGGGTCGCGGACGCTGGTCACGCCGTCGGGCGGTCGCGCCTACAACGCGAGTGGCGCCAACGGCACCTGCGGCACGGACGGTCAGGGGGGTTGGGCCGGCACGATGGACAGCTGGTCTCCCAGCGCCTGGACGTCGACGGCGCTGAAGTCGGCCGAGTTCTCCGGCAAGCGCATCCAGCTCGATGTTCGTTACGGCACCGATCCTCTGGAGCACGGCTTCGGCTTCCGCTTCGACGAGGTCACGCTGACGGACCTGGCGCTCGTGGTGCCCGACACTCAGAAGAACTCGTCGACGCTGGGGGTCTGCGTCCCCTAGCTCCACGGAGTCGTCGATCCGGCGGGTAGCGTTCGCACCCGTCGGAGATCGAGGCGTCGGGCCGTTCACGGCCCGGCGCCTCTTCCTTTTCGCGCGTTCGGGTACCGCGGGGGCCGTGCTACGCTGCCGCCGCTTTGGGTCGCCAGCGACGCCCCCCGATCGGAGGTCACGACCCCGCCGCGTCCGGCTCGGCGGCCGGGTGCCGACTCCGATGCGCCGTGGCCGGGGTCGTCCTCGTGGCGTGCGCCGGCGGGCAGCCGGTGCGGGCGTCCGGAGACGTGGACCCGCCGCCGCCCAGTGTCCTGCTGATCACCATCGACACCCTGCGGCCCGACGCCCTCGGCTGGGTCGGTGGCGGCGACTGGACGCCGCAGCTCGACGCGCTGGCGCGGGAGGGGGTTCGATTCCCGGCGGCGGTCGCGCCCGCCCCCCTGACCCTGCCGTCCCACGCCTCGCTCTTCTCGGCGCTGGTGCCCCGGCGTCACGGTGTACACGACAACGGCCGGATGCTCGGTGCAGGGGTGCCGCTCCTGGCCGAGAGGCTCAGCGCCGCGGGTTGGGACACCGCGGCCTTCGTCAGCGGCTACCCGTTGAGCGGGTCGTTCGGTCTGCGGCGCGGCTTCGGCCACTACGACGACCGTCTCACCGCCGGCGACGGGGCCTGGCTCGAACGCCCCGCCCGCGAGACGAACGGCGCCGCCCGGGCCTGGATCTCCGAGGCCACGGAGCCCTGGTTCGCGTGGGTCCACTACTACGATCCCCACTTTCCGTACGAGCCGCCCGACGAGCTCCGCCGGCCGGGTCGCCGGGGGGCCTACGACGGCGAGGTGGCGGCCGTCGATCGGGCGCTGGGCGAGCTCCTGACCACGGCTCGCTCGGCCGCCACGAGGACCGGTCTGCTCACCGTCGCCACCGCCGACCACGGCGAGAGCCTCGGCGAGCACGGTGAGGGGACCCATGGCTTCTTCGTCTACGACAGTACCGTGTTGGTGCCGATGGTCTGGCACCTTCCCGGCCGGCTGACAGCCGCCGAGCGCGCCGAGCCCGCGCGTCTGGTCGATGTCGCGCCCACCGTGCTCGAGCTCCTCGGCCTGCCGCCTCTCGAGGGGGTCGACGGCGTCAGCCTGGTGCCGCTCCTCGAGGGGCGGCCGCAACCGCTGCCGCCGGCGTACGTGGAGACCTTCCAACCCTGGATCTCCTACGGCTGGGCGCCCCTGACGGCGGTGCGCCACGACGGCTTCAAGCTGATCGCGGCGCCGCGGCCGGAGCTCTACGACCTGCGGGCCGACCCGGAGGAGACCCGCAACGTGGTCGCGACCGAGCGCCGCCGCGCCCGGGAGCTGCGGCGTCTCCACGCGGAGGCCGAGGCGTCGCCGCCCGCGGCCTCCGCGGAGACCGTCGGCGACCCGGAGGTGGCTCGCCGGCTCGCCGCCCTGGGCTACGTGGGATCGGCCGGAGCGCCCGCGGCGCCGCCGCCCGGGCTCGCCGATCCCAAGGACCGCCTGGCCCTGCGGGAGACCCTGACCGAGGCCGACCGGAGGGTGCGCGGCGGCGACCTGCAGGGCGCGCTGGAGCGGTTCGACCGCGTGCTGGCGGAGGAGCCTCGGAACCGCTTCGCGCTCTCCCGCTCCGGCGAGGCTCTCCTGACGGCGGGGGCCTTGGCCCCGGCCATCGAGCGCCTGCGGCTCGCCTCCCGACTGGATCCCGACCAACCCGAGGTCCGCCGGCTCCTGGGCACCGCGCTGACGCGTGCCGGGCTCCTCGACGAGGCGCTGGACCAGTGGCTGGAGCTCGTCCGGCTCCAGCCGTGGAATCCCGTGGCCTGGTCGAACCTGGGAGCGACCCTGGGTCGCTCCGGCAGGTCGGCGGACGCGGTGGCGGCGATGGAGAAGGCCGCCACCCTGGCCCCCGGCGACCCCGACCGTCTGATCCGACTGGCCTTCGCCGAGGTCGACGCGAGGCGGATCTCGGACGCCGTGCGGCATCTGGCCGAGGCCGCGGAGGTCTCGGGTGAGGCGTTCGAGCACGCCGGCACGCTGGGCCTCTTGCTCGAGCAGACCGAGCGCGCCGCCGAGGCGACGCAGTGGCTCGAGAGGAGCCGGCCGGGGCAGCCCGACTTTGCGCAGGCGCGCCTGACCCTGGCCCGGAGGAGAGCGTCGGCCGGCGACCCGACGGGCGCTCGAGTCGCCCTGGCCGAGGCCCTGGCCGTCGATCCCGGCCTCGCGGCCGTCGCATCGGCCGACGAGCTGCTGGCGTCGCTCATGCCCTGAGGCCGGCTCGGGGTCGGGAGCGGACGCTCGGTGCGCTTCGGAGAGGCTCTGCGGAGTGGCTCGGAACCGAGATATCGACATTCCTGCATGAACGCGGTATCGTTCAACGGCTCCGCCTGTCGGAGCTGGGCCGCGGCGCTTCCCCGGGCGTCGTGGCCCTTCTTGTCTGCCGGTCCTCGGGTGGGCCGTCGAGCTCCGGCCCGGTTCGGTAGACTCGGACCTCGACGAGGCCGGCCCCCCGCCCGCCTCGACCATCGCTGGAGGAGGAGATCCATGTCCGGAGCGAGCGCCCCCGGGGCGAGCATGACCTGGCTGCTTTTCGTGGCCATGACGGTGGCCTTCTGGGGTCTGTACGGCATCTTCCTGCACTCCGGTCAGATGGCGATGGGGGACCCGGTTCACGGGCGCTACAAGGCCTTCCTGTTCGTCGGTATCGCCTACTTCCTCGCGGCGGTGCTCGCCCCCATGGCGGTGTTGGCGTCCACCGGCGCCGAGTGGAGCTTTGCGCCGAGCGGCATGCTGCTGTCGCTGATCGCCGGTCTGGTGGGTGCCGCGGGGGCCTTCGGCGTGCTCCTCGCTTTCGGCGCCGGAGGCTCCCCGGCGGTCGTGATGTCGATCGTCTTCGCCGGCGCTCCCATCGTGAACGCCGGGGTCGCCCTGATGCTCCATCCGCCGGCCGGCGGCTTCGGCGCCCTGCGCTGGCAGTTCGTGCTGGGGATCGTTCTCGCCGCCGTGGGCGGCAGCCTGGTGTCCCTCTACAAGCCGCCTCCGGCGCCGGCCAAGAGCCCGCCGGCCGTGGTCGGCGGCTCGGCCGGGTCCGGCGTCACGACGGACTGAACGGAGGCAGCCGCTCTGGCGGCCGAAGGAGAAAGGACGAATGGAGAAGCTACGACTCGGTCTGGAGTGGTTCCTCAATCCCGACCACATCCCCCTGCTCGCGGGGCTGGAGGAGGGTTGGTTCGCCGCCGAGGGGCTCGATCTCGAGATGATCGAGCCGGAGGAGCACTTCGACGCCCTGGACGAGATCGAGGCCGGCCGGATGGACGTCGCCGTGACCGAGCCGCTGCACCTGGTCGCGGACCGCGCCGAGGGGCAGCCCGTCGTGGGGTTCGCCCGCTTCCTCCACACCAACGGCGGCGTCATGTTCCTCGAGGGGCGAGGCATCGAACGGCCGCGCGACATGGCGGGGAAACGGCTGCAGTACCCCGGAGCCCCGGGACCCGGAGGTCCCGCGATCGTCCGGACCATGATCGAGGCCGACGGCGGGCCGCCGGGGGCGGAGCTCGAGCCGGTCAACAACGGCTTCTACCACACCGACGCCCTGGCCGAGGGCAAGGCGGATCTGGCGACCCTGGTCTTCTACAACTTCGAACTGGTCGAGGCGGCCGGGCGCGGTCTCGACGCGGGGTTCTTCGCCCTCAAGGACTGGGGGGTGCCCGATTTCTGCCAGCTCGTGCTCATCACCACCGAGTCGGTGCTGCGGGAGCGCCGCGGTGCTCTCGAGGCGCTCCTGCGGGTCCTCTCACGGGGCATCGACCTCGTGCACCAGCGTCCCGGGCGGGCTCGGGAGATCTACCGAGCCCGCGGTCCGGAGGGCTCGGGCGAGCCGTTGGCGCGGGCGATCTGCGACGCGACCCTGCCCTGCTTCACCTACGACCTCGCCATGAGTCGAGACTACTATCGCCGTCTCGGGCAGTGGCTGGCGGAGACCGGCCAGATCTCCGGCGTTCCCGCTCCGGAGACGTTGTGGACCAACGAGCTGGTGGGGCTCGGCCGAGGAGGTCGCGGATGAGGATGGAGGTCGTGTTTCCCGGAGGAGCCGCCGTGGAGGCCCGGTTCAAGGGTCATACCGTCCTGACGGACCAGCCGCCGAAGGGCGGAGGCGAGGACAGAGGCCCGGCGCCGTTCGACCTCTTCCTGGCTTCGGTGGCCACCTGCGCGGGCTACTACGCCCTGCGTTTCTGCCAGTCGCGGGAGCTGCCGACCGAGGGACTGGGCCTCACCCTCGAGCCGCTCCGGGACGACTCCCCGGGACGGGTGGCGACGATCCGGATGGAGCTCCGGCTCCCGCCTGGCTTCCCGGAGAAGTACCGTGCCGCCGTGATCCGGGCGATGGACCAGTGTGCCGTGAAGCGCCACGTCCTGGAGCCGCCGAAGTTCGAGATCGTGACCGTCTGAGGTCGGGGGAACCGGGCGTGGCCATGCATCCTCGGGAGCCAGGGGGCGGCCTCGCGACCCGCGGTGTGAGCTCGGCCGCCGCCCTCGAACGCTGGGCGGTGCGGTTGGTGGCCATCCACAGCGCGCTGGTCGGCGTCGCCCTTCTCCTGGCGCCGGAGGGGCTCTTCGCCATCTTCGGCTGGTCGACGCTCGAGCCGTTGTTCTTCGTCCGCCAGGGCGGCGTCTTCCACTGCGTCCTGGCCTGGGCCTACCTGCTGGAGTACCGCCGATCGGGGGGCGTCGCGCTCCTCGTGACGGCCAAGACGACGGCGTTCGTGTTCCTGACGTCGATCTGGCTTCTGGGCGAAGGGGCGTGGGTCGTGCCCCTGTCGGGTGTGACCGACGGCCTCATGGGGCTGGCCGTGGCCTGGCTCCACCGCTGGGCGGCCGCGTCGGGGCCCGCCGATCCACCGCGCTAGGAGGGCGCGGGCAGCTAGTGCTAGCGACGCCTGCGCGCGTTCCAGGCGGGTTCGGGAAGTTGCGGTATCGTCTGGGACGAGATTCCTCCGGTACACCATGCCTCTTCGCTCTAGCCTTGCCCTTCTCGTCCTGGTCCTTCTGGTGCCGAACCCCGTGCGAGCCACCGCCTGGCACGTGGACTTCGCGACCGGCGTGGACTCGGGCGCTTGCGGATCCCGGGAGTCGCCCTGCTTTTCGATCCAGAAGGCCGTGGATCTCTCGTCTGCCGGAGACAGCATCCTCGTCGCCGAGGGCACCTATCTGCGCCAGGCGGCTCTCGACCCCTGCGGCGACGAGCCCGCCGTGGTCTGCGTCGTCGCCACCGAGCTGACGATTCTCGGGGGCTTCACCAGCGCAAACTGGCTGCTGCCGGATCCGGCCGGCCATCCGACGATCATCGACGGGGAGACCCTGGCCCGGGGTGTCTCGGTGGAGAAGGCCGGTCTGTCCGGACCTCCCACGAGTCTTCGCCTCGAGGGCTTCACGATCCGCAACGGCCGCGCGGAGGCGCCCGACTTCGGCCCGTCTCCCGACGGTCTCGGCGGCGGGCTCAAGGCCTCGCTGGCCGACGTCGTCCTGCGCGACGTGGCCTTCGTCGACAACGTCGCGCAGGCCGGCGATACGGACAGCGGGGCCGGCGGGCTGGCGGCGGGCGGCGGTGCCTTCATCAGCAGCGACCCGTCGCTGCCGCTCGTCGTGACCCTCGAGCGACTCGCCTTCTCAGGCAATCAGGCGCTCGGGGGCAACGGGCCGGAGAGGGGAGGCACGGCCTCCGGTGGCGGGCTGTTCGTGAAGCTGGCGACCGTGCGGGGGGAGCGGATCGAGGCGACCGGCAACCTCGCGCAGGCAGGCTCCTCGACGGGCCACGGCCTCGCCTCGGGTCTGTCGGCGGACGCGCTGGGTGGCGGCCTCTGCTTCGCGGCGGACACGGACGTGGACCTCGGCTTCGTTCTTGCCTCCGACAACGCGGTGGTGGGGGGGGACGCTGGCGCCGGGGACTCGGACCAGGCGGGTGGCGCGTTCGGTGGTGGCGTCTTCAGCGAGAAGGCCACGCTCGCACTGGCCGACGCGGAGCTCCGGAGCAACACGGTCACCGGAGGAGACGCCTTCTGGGGCGGCCTCGGGAACGGTGGTGGCCTGATGACCAGCGGCTCCTCCGTCGTCCTCGAGCGGGTGTTGCTTCTCGACAATCGCGGGCAGGGCGGGACCAGCAGCGACCCTGCCGGCAAGAAGGGCTCGTCCAGCGGTGGCGGCGCGTTCTTCGCTGTCCAGGACCCGGACGCCGGGCAGAGCGTGACGATCACCAACAGCATCGTGGCGGACAACTTCATCGACTCCGGTGCGCCCGAGGGCAACGGCGGCGGAGGAGGCCTCTTCTACAACGGCGTGGTCGGCACGATCTCCCACACGACGCTGGCCCGCAACGGCGTGGGGACGGATCGGCTGCTGGGACAGGCGATCATCCTCAACGACCGGACGTTGGACCAGCCCAGCGAGGTCGACGTCGACCACTCGATCATCGCCGACCACACCTCGCTGGAGGATCGCCCTGCGATCCACGTCTGGACGAACAGCACGATGCGTCTCGACCGGGGCCTGTTCGCGGGCAACGAGGTGGATACCAACGACGGCATCGGCGTGGCCGGCACCTACCACGGGCTCGAGTCGATGCTGTCGGCCCTGAGCGCCGACTTCATCTCTCCCGGCCCTCCGGACTTCGACTACCGGTTGCAGCCCGGGTCGCCGGCACAGGACGAGGGTATCGGTAGCGACGAGCCGCAGGACTTCCAGGGGGCGTCCCGAGACCCGGTCCCGGACATCGGGGCGGACGAGGAGGGGCTCGACGGCCATGCCGCGTCCGTCGTGCTCCGCCGGGCGCTCGGAGGCGGCTCGGTCACGAGCAGACCCGGAGGGATCGATTGCGGCGCGCAGTGCATCGCGCTGTTCGACCATGGGAAGACGGTCACCCTGCTGCCGGTCCCCGACGTGGGGTCCCTCTTCACCGGCTGGCGCGGCGACGGGGACTGCCTGGACGGGCAGTTGAGCGTGGTGGATGTCGTCGCCTGCGAGGCTGGGTTCAGCGAAGCGGTCGCTCCGGCACTGGTCATCCGCAAGCAGACGGTCCCGGCCGGCGTGAACGACCGGTTCTCTTTCACGGGCGACCTCGTGGGCACCCTCGAGGATGGCGGAGGGCTCGCGCGGGTCGCCGTCACTCCGGGCGAGTACACGGTGACCGAGGGGCTCCACCCCGACTACGACCTCACCCGCATCGAGTGCGACGACGCGGACAGTCTCGGGGACCTTCCGAGTCGCACCGCCGTCATTCAGGTCGCGGCCGGAGAGATCGTGACCTGTACCTTCACCAACACGACGACGGCCTGCACGGCGACCGAAGACGACCTGGTGCTCGCGGACCGGATCGTCACGGAGTCACGGACGGAGGAGGCGTGCAACACGATCATGGCCTCCCGCTATGAGATCAGCCCCGGCGTCGAGGTGGTGTTCCGGGCCGGCCTGAGAATCGTGCTGGGAGACGGTTTCGTTGCGCGCGGACGCTTCGTCGCGGACGTCGTCGTGCCCTAGGCCTGAGCGAGAGCGCCCGGGGTGGAGGTTCGTCAGTCGTCGACATAGCCGAGGACGCGCAGCCGCTGGAGATCCTCCTCGGTCATCGCCGAGTCGCGACGCCCGCCGGTCGCCAGCCGTGCCGCGGCCTCGTCGATCCGTTGCCTGTGGCGCTCGAGGATCTCCGGATGGAACTCCGAGACGTCCGTCGTCTCCCAGGGATCCGCCTCGAGGTCGAACAGCAGGACCCGCTCCTCGCCCACCCGCTCCCACATGCTCTTCCAACGGCCCTCGCGGAACGTCTGCCACTTGCGTTCCGTGAGCAGGAGCTCGCCCTCCGCCAGGTCCGGCCCCTGGACCTCGTCCACCCCGGCCAGGTGCGCCAGCAGGCGATGGAGGTCGTCGCTCCGGATCGTACCGCCGGGCAGATCGAAGGCCGGTGGCGAGACGATGAGAGGCACCCGGACCAGATAGTCGAAGGCGGGATCGCCGTGGTGGATCGGCCGACCGGGCACGGGGTGCTTCTCGCGCAGTCTCTCGCCGTGATCGGATGTCAGGACGACCGTGGCGCCCTCGAGGAGATCTCGCGCGCTCAGGAGGGCCAGAAGCTCTCCCACGGCTGCGTCCGCCTGCTCCACACCTCGCGGGTAGGAGCCGACCCCTCCGTGATCGTGGGCGTCCATATAGTGGGCGTAGAGGAAGAACCGGTCGGAAGACCGGGCGTCCAGGAGCTCGGCCACGGCCTCGTTGACCAGCTCCCCCCGCCGCTCTCGAAACCACTGGCGCCTCTCTTGCTGGCTCATCGCCCCGGGGGTTCGACGCAGGGTCCCGATCTCCCTCCAACCGTCGAACCCGCGATCGAATCCCGCGGGTCGGAAGAGGAACTGGTTGGAGACGGCGCCGAGCGTCTCGTATCCGGCCCCTGCCATCGTCTCGCCGAGGAGGGGGAGAATGGCAGGCACGCACGGCTCTCCCGGTTCGAGGGAGGTCCCGAAGCGGGCCATGCCGCACCAGGTTCGTCCGTTCCAGGGCAGGGGGCTCCGGGGATCTCCGGTCTCCAGGCTCGGCGTCAGCCCCGTGAACAGCGAGGCCATCGACATGGTTGTCTGGTTGAAGGAGGAGACCAGGGTCGTGATCCGTTGGCCGCTCTCCGCCAGGGCATCGATGTTCGGCGTAGGGACGGCACCGCCGTACGTGGAGAGGTGGTCCTGGCGCAGTGTGTCGATAACGATCAGGACGATGCGCTCGGGTGGGTCGTCCCCTCCTCCCGTGCCGCAACCGGCGCAGGCTAGAGCGATCAGCCCGACGGCGCCGAGCATCCGGGGGCTGCGGAGTCGGAGGAGCGACGGGATGAGGGCGATCATCATCTCGGGTAGACCGGGGAAGGGCGGCGGAGCGACTCGCTCCGTGCCCGGGTGAAAGGGCTTGTCCGGGAGGCGCAGGTTTCGGCGGGCTATCGCGCGTCGGCAGACGCTACCAGCGCCTGCCGGCTGGCGCGATCACCGACTTCGGAGTCGAGTCGGGCTTCCAGGGCCACGAAGCGATCCTGCAACTCGCGGATCTCCCGGTGGAGCTGATCGATGTAGATGTGCGCCTTCTCCAACTCCTCCAGCATCCCCTGACTGCGTCGTCCCAGGTCGATCACGGCTTGTCCGTTCTCGGCGTACTCGCCACCGCCCACGGCCGGCAGGTGGCGGTTGGCCCACATGAAACGGGAGTGGTCCTCGATCGACTCGAGCTCGTAGTCGGGCTCGAAGACGTAGTCGGGATGGAGGATGTTGCCTCGCTGGTAGATCGCGCCGTTGACGTCCAACTTGGCCTGCGGCGTTACCGTGCCGATGCCGACACGTCCACCGCTACGCAGGACGAAGCTCGCCTTGGGCTGGTTGGGAAAGAGCTGGAAAGGCGAGTTGCCGCCGGCCGTGTTGGAGATCAGGAAGGCGCCGGTGGAAGCGTTGGCCTGAAAGTACCAGTCCGAGGGAGTGCCCGAGTTGGCCGTCTCCACCCTGAAGCCCGAGCCGCCTCCGTCGTCGCGCCGGAGGTGCAACGTGAAGGTCGGTGTGTCCGTCCCGACTCCGACCTTGTCGTCGACCACGAACAGGGTCCCCTGGGCCAGCGCCGGCCCGGACGCGAGGGTGAGCAGGGCGAGACCAGCGAGAATCGCGAAGGTCGCGGTGCGAAGGATACCCATGTTGCGCCTCTTCTCTGACATGGAAGCTCGGTGCGGAGATCGGGCCGGCCCTCCATGGCCTCGACCTCACCGGATTTTCAAGCATGAGGCTAGCAAATTGACCTGGGGGCCGCAATGAAGTGGGCTACAGGTCGGGGTTCAACCCCAACGCCAGCGGCGACGGTCGCTCGGGGGACCGGGCTCGGGCCGCGGGGCCCGTTCGACGGGTGCGGAGGGGCCGGGGGTCGGTTTCGGCTCGAGGCCTTCGTAGAACTCCTCCACGCGGTCGATACCGAACTCGAAGGCGACCGTGATGGTGTCCTGGATGACGCTCTCGAGACCCTCGGCCTCGGGATCGCGGTGCAGGGCTTCCAGGCAGATCTGGTTGAGCTTCACCAGCGCCGTCACGACCTCCTCGCAGGGGAAGCCCTGTTGGAAACGGCGCTCTGCGAGATCGCGGCAGTAGCCCATGAACACCGCCCGACGCCGGGTCTGGACCGAGCTCATGAGGGCCCGGAGCACCAGGCGCAGGCTCCACCTCAGCTCCTCCGTGGGGAGGTGGCCGTACATGGAGAGGCATCGACGACCCTCGTCGGAGTGGAGAAAGGACGTCCAGGCCCGGGTGATCGTCTCCTGGTTGCGATCGAGCATCCGGTGGATTCGCAGGCTGGGCCGGCCCGTCCTCAGCTCCATCGCCTCGCGGTTGCGCAGCGTCCACTGCAGCGGGTCGGAGCGCAGGTTCTCGAGCAGGAACGGGATGCGGCGGCGGATCTCGAGTCGCGAGCGGGGGCGCCAGTCGAGCCGCTCGCGCGTCCTGTGGGCGTCGACGTCGAGGGCGAGGTCGATGTAACGCGCCATCCACGGCTTCTCGAAGGGCTCGTGGCCGGTCAGCCGGCCGAACGCCTGGCGTACCCTCATGCCCGGTCCGCACAGGAGTCGTGGCATGAGGACCGGTCCGCGCACCCGGTCGAACCAGTGGCCCGAGGCGATGGAGAAGAGCTCGCGATGGTTGACGGAGCCGTCCGGGCTCGCGATGAGGACCTCCCGCGGTCGGAGCACGGCCTGTCGCTCGATCACACGCTCGAGGAAGAGGGCGGCGTCCCGCACGTGCAGATACGGGATGGCGGAACGCCCCCGGCCACCGAGGATGCGGCTGTTCCAGCGCTTCGACAGCCAGGTGTCGAGAAAGACGTACAGCGGCGGGTACTCGCACCAGTCCGAGAACGCGGCGGCGAAGCGGACGACGAAGGAGGGGAAGGAGTCCCCGTACTCGGCCAGCATCTCCTCGCCGATGCGCTTGGTGCGCGCGTAGACGTGATCTCCGTCCGGCGGCGAGGACTCGTCGACGACCTCACCCCGCGGGGGAAAAGAGCAGGCGGCCACGGAGCTGGCGAACAGGAAACCGCCGAGCTCCAGCCCGCGCGCGAGGTCGAGGACGTTGCGCAACCCCTCGATGTTCGTGCGCTGGTACTCGCGATTCTCGTCGCCCACGAAGTCGTAGTAGGCGGCGAGGTGCACCAGGGAGGTGACGGGGCCTCCCGCGCCGATCTTCTCGAAGATGCGCGCCAGGGGCTCGCGGTCTCCGATGTCGACCTGGTGCCAGGAGATGTTGGGATGCTCGACGGCTCCGCACTCCTCCTGAGAGCGCCGCGCCAGCGCGAAGATCCGGTAGCGGGTGCGCAGGAGCTCGAGGAGACGCCGCCCGATGAAGCCCGAGGCGCCCGTGACGAGGAGGCGGGGGAAGAGCATGGCTGGGCTCGCCTCTCAGGGCTCCAGGATCACCTTGGAGCACTCGCCCGGACTCTCGTCGAACAGGCGGTACGCCTCGGATCCCCGCCAGAGTGGCCAGCGGTGGCTGACCATGGGCGCCAGGTCTTCGCGGGCGCGGCGCGCGAGGCCGATCGCGTCCTCGAGCAGCGCCCGAGCCGGACACCGACCGGCCCGGTAGGTCAGGTTGTGGTCGTAGGCCTCGGCCGGAGAGAACGCGAAGGTCGGCTCGGTGTGCACGCCGACGGCGGCCACCGTCCCGCCAGCCCGCACCAGGTCCACCGCCGCCCGGGTGGCCGCTGGAGATCCGACGACCTCCAGGACCGCGTCGGCGCCGCGGCCGTCGGTGGCCGCCATCACCGCGTCCGCCACCTCGTCGGGGCGCAGGGCGACCGCGCCGAAACGCTCCGCCAGGCGCCGCCGCGGTTCGACCGGGTCGACGGCGAAGAGCGGGTCTGCCCCCGCGTCGCGAGCCGCGGCCAGCGCGGCGAGCCCGACCGGTCCGGCGCCCAGGACGACCGTGGAGGTGCCGGTCTCGACACCCGCCAGGCGCGTCGCGAACAAACCGGTGGGCAACACGTCGCCGAGCAGCAGGAGCAACTCGTCCGGCAGGTCCGGCGCCGGGAGCAGGGTGGAGTCGGCCAGGGGCACCCGCAGGCGCTCCGCCTGCGCCCCGTGCAGGCCGAGGCCGGCCTCTCGCCAGCCGAACAGCTGCCCCGCCGGGCATCGGCAGGTGAGCCCCCGTCGACAGAAGAAGCAATCGCCGCAACTGGTGGTGAACGGCCCGACGACGCGATCGCCGGGTCGCAGGGTCGCGACGCCGGACCCCGCCTCCCGTACGATGCCCACGTACTCGTGCCCGAGGACGGTGCCGGGGTCGAGTCCGGTCTCCTTGCCGCGGTAGACGTGGAGGTCCGAGCCGCAGACCGCCGTGGCCGTGACCTCGAGGACCACGTCGCGGTCGTCCTCGACGACGGGGTCGGGCGCCGTTTCGTGGCGTACGTCGAGAGGGGCTCGGAAGACGAGGGCGCGCATCGGGTTCCCACCGGATGGTACACCCCGTCGGTGACCGGATAGCGGACGGGGGTCGCCGGCCTTGGGCTGGAGCCTCCGACAAGGTACTCTTCCGGCTGATCGCGAGGGAGAGTCAGCCCATGGAGATCCACCAGCCGGCAGGAGTTGCCGAGAGTCGTCCGCGACTCCTGCTCGTCGGCAATCCCAACGTCGGCAAGAGCGTCCTGTTCAAGAACCTGACCGGGCGGTACGTGACGGTTTCGAACTACCCGGGAACGACGGTCGAGGTGGCGAGGGCTTCCTCCACCTGGGACGCTGGTGCGACGGAGGTGGTGGACACTCCGGGCGTCAACGATCTCGACCAGGCGAACGAGGAGGGGCGGGCGACCCGCGAGATGCTGGCGCGGCATCCGGACGCCCTGGTCGTGCAGGTGGCCGACGCCAAGAACCTGCGGCGGGCGCTGCTCCTGACGCTCCAGCTCGCGGAGCGCAGGAGGAGCTCGGTCCTGGTGCTCAACATGATGGACGAGCTCGAGGCGCGGGGGGGCAGGATCGACCTCGAGGCCCTCTCGGAACGTCTCGGCGTCCCCGTGGTCACGACGATCGCCTCGGAGGGGCGCGGCACGGACGACGTGATCCGAGCTCTGCCGACGGGCTCACGCCTGGCCGTCGACCAGGGCCTCGTCGCCAAGCTGGAGGACGCCTACGCGCGCAACCGGGCGCGCCTGGAGCAGGTGAATGAGTTGCTCCAGGGGGTGTTCGCGCTGGAACAGCCCACCCAACCCACCTTCGGCGTCCGCCTGGGCTTCTGGGCGATGCATCCGGTCAAGGGGCTCGGCCTGCTGGCCGCGGTCATGGCGGGACTCTTCTGGCTGGTGGGCCTCGTGGGCGCCGGGACCTTCGTCGACCTGATGGAGGTCGGACTCTTCCAGCAGCGGCTCAACCCGGCGCTCCTGCGGGTGGCCGACGCCGTCCTGCCGTTCCCTCACGAGCACCGGATCGAGGAGCTGGAGCTGACGGTGGAGATCCCCGTCTCCCCGGTCCACGCCGTGCCCCTGGGGTCCTCGGTGCGGGAGGTGGAGGTGCCCGAGTACGAGCTCACGGGTCCCGTCGTCGGCTGGCGGCGCGCCGCCCGTTTCGGACACGACCTGCTGGTGGGGGAGTACGGCCTGCTGACCATGGCGCTCTCCTACTCGCTCGCCATCGTCCTGCCCATCGTGGCCACCTTCTTCTTCTGCTTCAGCCTGCTCGAGGACTCGGGGTACCTGCCACGCATGGCGATCCTGGTCAATCGGCTCTTTCGTGCCATGGGGCTGAACGGCAAGGCCGTGCTGCCGATGGTGCTCGGACTCGGTTGCGCCACCATGGCGACCATGACCACCCGCATTCTGGACACCCGCAAGGAGCGGGTGGTGACGACCCTGTTGCTGGCGCTCGCCGTCCCGTGCTCCGCGCAGCTCGGGGTGCTCATGGCGATGATGACTCGGCTGTCGCTCCCGGCGGCGGCCCTCTGGATCGTCCTGATGGTGGCCGTGGTCTTCCTGGTGGGGTGGCTGACCGCCCGGGTGTTCGGCGGTGGCTCCTCGGATCTCATCCTGGAGGTGCCGCCCATGCGTCGCCCCCAGCTCGCCAACGTGACGACCAAGACCATGGGGCGGATCCGCTGGTACCTGGTGGAGGTGATCCCGCTCTTCCTGTTGGGGACCCTGCTGCTCTTCGTGCTGGACCGCCTGGCGCTGCTCGATGCCCTCGCCAGGGTCGGACGGCCCCTGGTCGTCGGTTGGCTGGGTCTGCCCGCGGAGACCGCGGCGGCCTTCCTGGTGGGCTTTCTGCGCCGCGACTTCGGGGCCGTCTACCTGCTCGATGCCACGATCGGCCCCAACCCTGCGCTCGATGAGCACCAGATCCTGGTGGCCATGGTGACCATCACGCTGTTCATGCCCTGTTTCGCGACCTTCCTGATGATCGCGCGGGAGCACGGGCGCAAGGTGGTCGTCGCCATGACCCTCTTCATCTTCCCGTTCGCCTTCCTGGTCGGTGGTCTGATCCACCGCCTGGCGGGCTGGGCCGGGCTCTAGTGTCCTGTGCGGAAAATACGCTCTGCATTCGAGCGCCGATGCACGCGACCGGGCGGCGTTGCTCGTCGCCCGAATATGGCAGGATATGCGGGCTCCTCGCGCCTAGCCCGGACGGCACCTCGACGCTCTCGATGCGACGGCGAACTTCCCGCACAGCACACTAGGATCGGAGGCGGCGCGGTGGCGAGTCCGAAGGTTGCGTGGGGCGCCAAGGGGGGATTCCAGTTGTGTCCCCTGTGTGGCTTCGAGTTCCAGACCGACGACACCCTGTGCCGCCACGGATGCCCGCTGCGCAGCCACTGCGGACTGATCCGTTGTCCGGGTTGCGGGTACGAGTTCGCCGACAGGCCCTCTGGGATCCTCGGTCGCATCCGCTCCCTGATCGCGCCCCGGGAGGCGTGGGAGGAGGAGGTCTGTGCGCTGGTCCCGCTGCGCACGCTGCGGGCGGGAGCGCGGGCCGAGGTGGTCTCCGTGCGGGAGAGTCGAGGAGACCGGCGGAGCACCCTGGCCGTCTACGGCCTGGTCCCCGGAGCCGAGATCGAGGTCGTGCAGCGGACGCCGGCGGTCGTCGTGCGAATCGGAGAGACGGAGCTCGCCCTCGATCCGGCGATCGCGGACGAGATCCTCGTCCGCGAGCCGCCCGGGGACCCGAAGTCACCGGCGCCCTGAGTCAGCCCCCCGCGACCGACTCCGGCTTAGCTCGCTGACGAGTTCTCGGACGCTTCCTCGAGGAGCAGCGCCAGTCGGACGGCCCGGTGGTCCTCCCGCAGCTTGCCGAGGGCGGTGGTCTCGATCTGACGGATTCTCTCCCGGGTGACGTTGAAGGAGCTGCCGGCCTCGGCCAGGGTGACCTCCTCCAGGTCGCCGATCCCGAAGCGCATCCGCAGGACCTCGGCCTCGCGGGCGGGCAGGGACTTGAGGAGCATGCGGGTCTGCTCCTTCAGGTCGGAGGCGATGGCGGACTCCACGGGCGAGTCGGCGGTCGGATCCTCCAGGAAGTCCCCGAGCTGCGAGTCTCCCTCGTCGCCGACCGGCGTTTCGAGAGAGATCGTGTGCTGGGCCATCTTCATGATCTTGCGCACCTTGCCGGGCTCGAGGTCCATGTGCTCGCCGATCTCGTCGAGGCTGGGCTCGCGGCCCAACTCCTGGACCAGGTGGGCGATGGTGCGGTTCAGCTTGTTCAGCGTCTCGGTCATGTGGACCGGGATCCGGATCGTCCGCGACTGCTGGGCGAGGCCGCGGGTGACGGCCTGGCGAATCCACCAGGTCGCGTAGGTCGAGAACTTGTAGCCCCGGCGGTAGTCGAACTTCTCGACCGCCCGGACCAGGCCGATGTTTCCCTCCTGGATGAGGTCCAGGAAGTGGAGGCCTCGGCCCCGGTACTTCTTGACGATGGAGACCACGAGGCGCAAGTTGGCCAGGATGAGTGCGTCCTTGGCTTCCTCACCCAGGGCGACTCCTGCCCTGACCTTCTCGAGCAGCGTCGAGACCTCGCTACGGCTGGTGCCGAAGCGCTGGTCCAGCTCCTTCATCATCTGGCGGTTCTCGAGGATCCTGCGCCGATACAGCTCCTTCAACTCGCCGCTGCCGGCCTCCTCGAGGCCCGACTGGGCTCGCCGGATGGCCGACTCGCGCCGGGAGTACTCGCGGTTGATCTGGCGCAGCAGATGCACCAGCCGCTCGCGGGTCTTGACCGGCAGGTCCAGCTTGCGGATCTCCTGAGCCAGCTCGCCCCGGATGCGGTCGATCTCACGGTCCAGCTCCTGATAGCGGGCGCTGCCGACCTTGCAGCGACGCTGCTGCTTGATCCTCTTGATGCACTGCTCGTCGAGGCCGGCGATCGCGGTGAACTGGAGCAGGAGGGACTCGAGCTCGGAGCGGACCTTCTCCGACAGCTCGAGGGTCGCACCGTTGCGTTGATCCTCGAGCCAGCGCGAGACCTCGAGGCCCGTGAGCTGGAGCCTCAGGAGGAGGTTCAGGAGACTCGGACTGGAGGCGAAGGCGCCGACGAGCCGCCGATCGCCCTCCTCGATCCTCTGCGCGATCTCCATCTCCCCCTGGCGATCGAGGAGCGGCACGCGGCCGGCCTCCTCCAGGTACATCCGGACGGGATCGCTGGACTGCTCGTCATCGACGGTGCGCGAGTCGGTCGGGGCCTCGAACTCCTCGTCGCCCGAGGTCGGGGCGTCACCGCCGTGCTGGTGCCGTTCGGGCCGGTCGATGACCTCGACGCTCAGCTCGTCGAACCTGGCGTAGATCTCCTCCAACACGTCGACGGTGAGGTGGTCTCCCATCATCTCCGCGACTTCGTCGTACAGCACGTAGCCTTTGTCCTGCCCGAGCTGTACGACGGCACGGGCAGCGGACAGTCGCTCTTCGATGGGAGTCGCGGTGGTATCAGTCAAGTGGATGGCTCCTTCTCATGGCCTGGCTTCGGACCCGGTCCCGATCTTTTCGCGATCGTCTGCCCGGGAGCGAAGGGCGGCTCGGCACCCCGGTTGACAGCGACTCTGGATGTTTCGGGGATGCAATCGGTTCGCTTCGAAAGCGAGGAGGGTCAACGGCGGTTCTCAGCTGTGGGCTCTCAGCGTCGCACTGGAGCCTTCGTTCTTCCAACAGGAAAGGCCGGCTCTCGTATTCCTCGATCGACGGAGCCTGCCGCTCGCCCGAAGTACCGGATGATGTCACGAAAGTGGGTGCAGATGCTATAGTCGAGCTGGCATTTCTCTTCTTCTCGACTTTGTCGTCCCCCGCTCGATGCGCGATAGATACTCCCCAGGTCCGGGCTCCGGCCGCATCCCCGACGAGCGGATCTACCGCATCTTCGGCCCTGGGACGGGGGGTCACTACGACGACATCGTCGAGCGAACCCTCGGTCCGATGGATCGTGTCTGGAAGGAGCGGGTGGTCGAGAAGCTCGAGAACCCCGGCCGCATCGCGGACCTGGCTTGTGGGACGGGGATCCTCACGTTCCTCCTCCGGCAGCGATTTCCCGACTGCGAGGTCGTCGGCGTCGACATGAACGCCGAGTACCTGGAGGTGGCCCGCCGCCGCGCTCTGGACCGCGGCGACACCTCGGTGCGGTTCATCGAGGGCAGGGCCGAGGACGCGGCGATCCCCGGGGACTTCGATGCGATCGTCACCTGCTATCTGCCGAAGTACGCCGATCTGGACCTCCTGATCCCGCGCCTCGAGCGCCGGCTCCGCCCCGGCGGGGTCATCGTGTTCCACGACTTCTATTGGCCGTCGGATCGTTTCGTGGAGCAGTACCTCGAGAGCCGGTTCGAGGACCTGGTCGAGTGGGCTCGTCGGGAGCTCCCCGAGGCCGTCGGGATGTTCGAGGATCTCCCGGGCGTCATCCGGGAGTCGCGATGGCTCGACCAGAGCCGAGAGACGTTCGAGAGGCTCGGCCTCACCGACGTCGACTGCGAGTTCCTCGATCTCGAGCAGGCCGCCATCGTCTGGGGCCGCAAGCCCGCCTGACCCGCCGGGCCGTAGGGCCGCCCGGGCGACGCGCGCGCTGTCGTCGCGGCCGCGCCCTGCCGTCGCCGTCGCCTACAACTCCGTAGGACACGAGCCGAGGCCGCCCGTAGGACTCGCGGGCGGGAGTCGATCGATGTCCCTCCGTCATCCGACGACGGACCCGGCCGTCGGGCTCGGGCGGACGCTCTGAGCCGATCGATTCCCACCGTGGTGAGGGAGAGTCGCTGGTTCGGCTGGCCGAGTCTCCGATCTACCGTGAAATCCAGGAGTTGGAGATCACGACATGAGATCGGAGAACACCATGAGATTCGGCAACCTCGGACGCACAGTTCTGGCGGTGGTCTCGTCGTCCCTGTTGTTCCTTGTCGTCGCCTCGCCCTCGGGCGCCGTCGACGTGGGGGTGGAGGCCTTCCTGCCCGCCACCCCGACCCAGGCCCTGGCCCGCTACGTGCGGTTCCGTCCGGCGGACGGCGCCAACGTCGACGTGAACCCGCCTCGGTTGAGCTGGCCCTACGTCGCCGACCTGATGGCCGAGGCCCCCGACATGACGGCCGACACCCTGTTCACGCTGCAGATCGCCGCGGACGCGGGCTTCGAGTCGGTCGTCTTCGAGGTCGTCGACACGCCCTTCAACTTCTACAACTTCGTGCCGGCTCTCGACGGTGTCGGTCCGTGGTTCTGGCGCGTCGGCTACGACGTCGGCACCGCGCAGGAGACCTGGAGCGAGACGATGAGCTTCACCGTCGCTCCGGGAGCGACGACCTGGGACCGCTCCGGCGTCCCCGCCCTTCTGGACCGGAGTCATCCCCACCCGCGGATCCTCCTCGAGACCGCGGCCCAGGCCGGGCTGCTCTCGCCGGAAGGCGACCCGGAGATCGCCGGGGCGATCGAGAAGGAGATCTTCGCCGCCGCCGACCAGGCGGTCGCGTCCGCCTGGTACCAGAGCTTCCCGACCGACGACTGCCCCGAATACGAACCCGACATGGTCTCCACCCGCATCGCCTGCAGTCTGGAGTTCAAGTGGGTCGCGCAGCAGCTGACGCTGGTCGAGATGGCCTGGATGCTGAGCGGCGATTCGGCCTACCAGGGCTACCGGGACCGGTTCCTCACCCTCGCGTCCTACCCGCCGGGCGGCCTCTCGTCGCCCGAGGGGATGAACCCCCTGCTGGTGGACTACAAGCTGCCGACCCACGTGACCGAGTATCTGGGCTACTTCTACGACTGGACCCACGGCAACCTGACGCAGGCGGAGCGACAGCTGGTTCGCGGCTCCCTGGAGTGGCGGATCGACCACATCGTCTTCGACTTCTCGTGGTCGATTCGCAAGAACGGCGAGGAGCGGATGGCTCCCGGGAACCTCCCGCTGCTCGGCCTCAGCCACGAGTACGAGAGCCTGTTCCCCACGCTGGTCGGCGCGTTGGCGATCTACGACGAGTCGGCTCTCGGGGCCTGGACCCTGGAGATGGGGCTGCACTACATCATCGGAATCACCAGCGCCTTCGGTGAGGACGAGGGCTGGAACGAGGGCGTCGGCTACGGAGCCGACAAGCTCAACTTCCTCCTCGACGCCACGATCGCCCTCGACACCGCGTTTCCCGAGATCGGCCTGTTCCAGAATCCGGTCTACGAGCGGTACCTGCAGTTCTTCAGTCACGTCGCTCCCCTCGGCGCTCGGCACTCGAGCTTCGGTAACCGGGCCTGGCACGAGTGGGACTGGACGGCCACCCGGATGCGGGCCTTCCGTCGCCTCGGCGTCGCGACCGACAACCCGGAGGCCATGGCGAACTGGTGGGAAACGGGTCTCCGCCGGGTCCAGAACGGACAGTCCGTGTCGTTGGACCCGCTGTGGTCGAACTACTGCCTCTCGATGGAGAACCCCGAGCCCGCGCCCACCTTCGGCACCGAGGGCGACCGGCTCTTCGCCGAGGCTGGTTGGGTGGCCGTGAGCTCGGCGGACCCGAGCGATCTCGAAGGACAGTCCGACGCCGTCGGGATGGTCTTCCAGGCCCGGCCCCGGGGGGGCTACAGCCACTCCTTCGGATCGGACAACGCCTTCGACATCCATGCCTACGGCGAGACGATCGCCTCGGGCGGCGGCTCCACCGACAACCTGCTCTCCTTCCCGCGCCACAGCATGAGTCACAACACGGTCCTCGTGAACGGCAACTCGCAGAGCCAGACGACCTGGAGTGAGTACCGCAACGGCATGCCGGAGGGTCGCGACCTCGACATCCAGAGTCCGGTCCGCGCCCGGGTGGTGGCCTATCGGACCGGGCCCGACTGGGTCTACTGGGCCGGTGACGCCTCCGAGGCCTATCGACCGACGGTCGGGCTCGAGAGGTTCCTGCGTCACGTCGTCTTCGTGGACGACCAGTACTTCGTGATCTTCGACGATCTGGCGATGGAGCCCGGGAAGACCGGGGACTTCCAGTGGCTGTACCACTTCGGTCCGGCCGAGGACAATCCCCTGACCTTCCACCCCGGCTCGTTCGCCTTCGAGTACTCCGTGGGCGACGTAGACGTCTGGGTGCAGCACGTTGCCGCCACCGACGGCCTCGAGTTCCGCGACCTGGTCCAGAAGGAGGGACAGGTCAATCTCTACAAGTGCGGCGAGAATCCGGCGCCGGGCAGCTGCGGTGAAGACTTCCGCGAGGAGGGGTGGGAGACCCCGGGGTACCAGCAGGACTGGCACACGACGGTCGCCGACGCGCACCATGTCTGGGTGACCACGAAGAGCCCCAGCGCCGAGCGCAACTTCCTCGCCGTCGTCGTGCCGCGGCGGGCCGGCGAGGCCGCCCCCACGGTCACCCGGATCTCGGATCGGGCCGTGCGGGTCTCGTTCCGTGGCACCACCCGGACCATCTCCTTCGACCCCGCGGTCGGCGCGGACGTCCGGGTGGACGCGTCGCTGATCGCCGCCCTGTCGCTCGGCGACGAGGTCCCGGAGGCGAAGCGCCCGAACGACGACGCGTCGGTGCACGGCCGGGGACGCGGCCACGGGATCGGCTGATCGTCCGACTCCCACCGGCCCGGAGTGACAGTCCGCTCCGAGTCGCGGTCAGCTCCGAATCCTCAGGCGGCGCTCCATCAACAGGAGCGCCGCCGCTGCGATGAGCGCCGCCCACAGAACCCGGGACGGAGTGAACCGCGTGACGAGGTGACGGCTGACCGCGCTCTCGTAGGCGAACCCGGGATCGTTCAGAGGTCCGATCCGTCTCCTCTGGGCCTCCGTCCAGGGGTAGCCCGAGTCGGCGAGAGTTCGTGGGAAGTAGATCTCGAGGATCCGGTTCTCCCGCCACGCGATGGTGCCGGCCCGCCGACGAGCTGCGGGGTCCACGGCTTCGCGGGCGAGGTTGCGATAGCGATCCCGCCGGAACAGGTGGACCCGGGCCTCGTGAGCGAAGGGATCCCGCCAGGCCGGGACCTCGGCCAGGAACTCCGGGTAGAGCTCCGGGGCCCGATAGCGATCGAGCAGGCGCGCGACCTCCTGGGCGCGGTCGGCATCGGCCTGCAGGAGCCCCTCCGGCTCGAGCCGACTGAAGAAGACGCCCACGTCGCCGTGCTCGATGCGGTGGCCGTACTCGGCGGTCACGCTGGGGTTGCCGGCCAGGCGCCCCAGGGCCGGCCAGAAGGTGCTCGCGGAGGCGAGCCGTTGCGGCGTGGTGGACGCCAGAGCTCCGAGCAGCAGGACCCAGGCCGCACCGAGGCGCGCGGCCTGGGCCAGGCCTCGGGCGGTCCAGCGGGGCTCGACCTCGGCCGGCCGCATGCCTCCCCAGATGGCGACCTGGGCGAAGCCGGCCGAGGCCGTGTTGAGCCAGACGTCCCGGAACTCGAAGAACCTCCGGGGCGTGAGCCACTGGAGGATCTCGTCGCCCGTGCCGACGAGCGCGCACACCAGCAGGGCGCGGAGGTACACGGATCGATCGGGCGAACGCGATCGGAGTGCGCGATGGGCCAGGATGCCGAGAAGTCCGTACTGCAGGAAGTGCATCGCCTCCACCGGGGCCGATATTTGCGTGGCGCCGTAGGCGAAGTAGGCGACGCCCGTGGCGACCAGCCATCCGGCCTGGGACGGTCGTCGGAGGCTGCGGGAGCGTACCAGCGAGGCGAGGGCCGCGACCAGGCCGGCGGTCACGGCGCCCAGCCCGAGCATGGCGAACCCGTCTCCGCCGAGGACCTCGCCTGCGGCGGCCTCGATCCGGCGGGCCGCGGGAATCGTGAGGTAGATGACGACGGCCCAGGCCGCGAAGCTGAGCCATCGCCGCCGGGTGTCCGGCCCAGGAGGAGAGGGTCGTTCGGTCATCGGAGAGCGGGGTGGGTGGGCGAGGCCGGGAACGGCCCGACTATACCGGCGCCGCCGTCAACCCGCGCTTTCGAGGTTCTCGTCCTGCTTCCCCTGGCCGGCCGACTTGTCTACAATACGCTCACGACCCTATTGACTCTGCTGTTGTTCTTCAGGAGGTCTCACTTGATCTGTTCGCTCTTCTCCCTTCGTCCGCTCGCTGTCCTTTCGACCCTCGTGACACTCCTCCTGGTGCCGGGCTTCGCCGCGGCTCAGACCCCACCCAACATCCTCGTCATGTTCCTCGACGACCTCGGCATGGAGCACATCGGGCTCTACGGCATCGGCTCGGAGTTCATCCCGACACCGAACATCGACTCCATCGCCGCCGACGGTCTGTTGTTCCAGAACGCCTGGGCCTACCCGGTCTGCTCGGCGACCCGGGGCGCTCTCCTGACCGGGCGCTTCCCGTTCCGCACCGGGTTGGGGGAGAGCGTGCAGAGCGACGCGGATCTGGGTCTGCAGCCGGAGGAGCTGACCCTGGCGGAGGCCCTGCGCTTCCATGCGCCGACGCCCTATGCCACGGGGGCCTTCGGCAAGTGGCACCTGGGCATGGACGAGACCCTGGGCGGGATCTCGGCGCCCAACGACCAGGGGTTCGAGCACTTCGAGGGCACTCAGGCCAACCTCGAACCGGTGGGCGAGACCTACTACGACTACACGAAGATCACCGACGGCACTTCCGAGCTGGTGAGCGGCTACCTCACCTCCGACACCGTCAACTGGGCGGCGGACTGGATCGCGACGGCGCCCGAGCCCTGGTTCGCCTACATCTCCTTCAACGCTCCTCACAGCCCGGTCCACATGCCGGATCCGGAGCTCCACAGCCAGGATCCCGGGGATCTCTCGACCCTCAACCAGTATCGGGCAATGGCCGAGACGGCCGATACCGAGATCAGTCGACTCCTCGCCGCTGTGGATACCTCCAACACGGTCATCTTCGTCCTGTCCGACAACGGCTCGGCGAGCGTGGTGACGCTCGATCCCTTCGTGCCCAGCCGTTCGAAGCAGACCCCCTTCGAGGGCGGGGTCCGCGTTCCCTTCGTGGTCGGAGGTGGCCCGGTCGCCCTGGGGTCGGTGGACCATCCGGTCAACGTGGCGGACGTCTTCGCCACGGTGGTCGACCTGGCGAACGTGACGCTGCCCGAGGGGGACTATGACGGCGTCTCCTTCGCCTCCTACTTCGATGATTCGGGCGCGGGACCCGTGCGGACGTTCAACTACACGGAGAAATTCAGCCCGAACGGGGTCGGCGGAAGCAAGAACACCTGCTTTCAGGCGGCTCGGGACGACCGCTACAAGTGGCTCACCAACGGCTCCAAGGAGGGGTTCATCGACCTCGAGGAGGACCCGTTCGAGACCATTCCGCTGCGGTGGTCCCAGCTCAGCGGCAGCGAGCGCGACCGCTTCGACGAGATCCGGGGTTGGGTGGAGAACACCCTCGACGCCGCCTGCTGCAACGACGCGAAGGTCGGGGAGAGCTGCTTCTTCAACAACGACTGCTGCTCCCGCGACTGCGCGGGCTTCTTCTTCGGGGAGTGCGAATGACCTGGGGATCCCGTGGCGGGCCACGCCCGTAGAGAGAGCGTCCGCGGCACCGTCCGAGAGGAGAGACCGCATGCCCGGTAGCTTCGAAATCGAGAGGATCTCGCCGCTGGCCACCCGGTCGAAGCAGGGCCTCGTCGTCACGATCGACGCGGCTCTGGTCCGCCGCAAGGCGGCGGATGCCCGCGACAACCCGCGGCGGCGCGAGATCCACGTCCTCCACTCCGGTGACGAGGATCCCCTGCAGCGGATGCTCAATGCCCTGCAGCCCGGGAGCTTCGTCACCCCCCATCGTCACCTGATGCCGCCGAAGGCCGAGTCTCTCGTGCTGCTCCAGGGCAGCGTCGGGTTCGTGGTCTTCGACGACCAGGGGAGGCCTCGCGAGGACGCCTTCACGCTCCTTTCCCGGGAGTCGGGCGTCCTGGGCATCGACTGTCGGCCGGGGGTCTGGCACACCTTCTTCGCCCTCGAGGAGGACACCGTCGTCTTCGAGGTCAAGCCCGGGCCCTACGTGGCCCAGCGCGACAAGGAGTTCCCCTCCTGGGCGCCTCGGGAGGCCGACGATCGCGCCCGGTCGTACCTGGCTGCCCTCGAGGACCGCTTCCGGGCGGTCCGCGGTCTCGAGCCCCGGCGCTGGGGGTAGGCGCGGCGCTGAGGGGCGCCAAGGGCAGGCGCCCGGGGTGGAGCCCCCGGGGGCCCGGTTGCGCTTGCGGTCAGGCTCGCTTGCGTCGCGCGACGAAGGCGTCCAGCAGGTCGGTCACTCCCTGCGTCATCTCCTGGTAGACCCGGCTCTTCTTCTCGCGCAGCCGCACGTAGGCGCGGGCGATGTCGAGCACCAGGATGATGCGCATCGAGTCGCACTTCAGCTCGCCGAAGCGGTGGGTGCCGATCCGCTCGAAGCCGAGCACACGGACGTGGAAGCGGTAGGGCGAGTGCGGGTCGTCCTCGAACACGTCTGTGATGAAGTGGGTGTACCCGCGCCCGACGACCTCTCCCGCGGCGGCGCCCATGAGCCGTAGGGCAATCCGGTAGTTTCGGCGGTGCCGCGGGACGATGGCGAAGCGCCCGATCTCCACGAAGCGTTTCCCCTGGACGAGGCGCGCGACGTCGATCTCCGGGTCGAGGCTGAACTCGGCCTCCGCCGGCAGCTCGAGGAGAGGGTCGTAGTGCAGGCGGATCACACCGGCGGGCTCGCCGTCGAGCCAGGCGACGAACCATGAGATGTCGTCCGGCAGGGTGGTCGGGATCTCGTCCGCGGGATCGTCGATCCACCGCTTCTCGCTGCGGAAGACCTCGTCCAGCACCGCCAGGGCGGCCCTCCGGGTTGCCGCGTCGTCGATCTTGGCTGTGGTCACCTCTGAGCGTGCCATCGCAAGTCCTCCTCAGCCTTGGGGGTCCGAGAGGCGCTGCTCTCGGGCGCCTCCGCACAGCTCTTGGAGCAGAGCGGCGAGAGACTCTCCATCACCCGTTGCACGACGGCTCCCGCGAGGTCGTTGCGCTCCCGTCGGCGGCTCCTCCCGGGGTCGGCGTCGAGCAGCTCCGCGTAGCGCTGCCGCTCCGCGTCGAAGGCGAGAGGAGGGCCCACGGTTACCAGCATCCGGCCGATCTTCGGCATCCTCCCCAGCCGGTGCCGCGCTGGGAACTCGATTCCGATGGGCTGCACCGGCGCGGACGAGCGCAGTACGAGGTGCCCGACACCCCGCCGGCCCCGGCGCAGCTTCGCCGGATGGCCGTTGCGGGTGCCCTCCGGGAAGATGCCGACGCTCCGGCCCTCGTCGAGCAGGCCCAGGCAGGCCTGGATCGGGTCGCGTCCCCGGTTGGCCTGGCGATGACGCTCCCAGAGGCCGAAGCGGGCGGGCTTCGTGTAGACGGGGATCGGGTCGACCTGGCTCAGGATCCAGCCCACCAGGGGGATGCGAAGAAACATCCAGTCGACGAGGAAGTGGATGTTCCTTCCGTGACGCCTCCAGATGAGGGCCGCCGGAACCACCACCGATTCGAAGGAGTTGTTGTGGTTGAAGACGAAGATCGAGGCGCCCGGGCCCACCGGCAGCCGGTCCGCATGACGCAGATCGACGAGGCGACCGAAGAGCGCCACGACGGTTCGCACGGCCGCGCGCCGGGACGCGGGGGTCGTGTGGGGCAGCGGGTGGGTGAGGATCCGCCGCGGGCCGTCCAGCCGAGGTCGTTCATATTCGCTCATCGGGTGGGTTCTTCCGCCAAGAGAGTACAACCATCCGAGCGATCCTGATATATCGATGGAGCGAAGGGGCGTCAGGCACCTGCTTCCGGCTCTCGTGACGCCGACCTCTCGCGACGACACCCAGTGAGAAGGCCGGGCTAGGATCAGGGGGTGTTCCCGGCCGAGCGCCTTCTCGTTCTCCTGCTCCGTCTCGCGGGTGCCGTGACCCTGTGCGCGGCCCTCGCGCTGCCGTTGCCGACGGAGTGGATGTCCCGGATCCACGAGGCTCTGGGCCTGGGGCCGTTTCCCGCCGCACCGCTCACGGAGTACCTGACCCGATCCATCTCCGCCTTGTACGCGGCTCAGGGGGTTCTCAGCCTGGTGGTCTCCCGGGATGTCCGGAGACTGCGGCCCGTGGTCGTCTACCTCGGCTGGTTCCATGTCGGCTTCGGCGCCGTCATGACGGTCATCGACCGGGTCGCGGGGATGCCCTGGTGGTGGACTCTGGCGGAGGGGCCGGGAGTTTTCGGGGCCGGGGTCGTGGTCCTCGTCCTGGTCCGGTGGGTTCCCCGGTGGGACGGGTCTCGGTCTCGATGACCGCGGCGAGCCCCGCGGGGCCGGGCCTTCCTCGATGCCTGCCCGGTCCCGACCCGGTCTCTCGCCCTTGCTAGGATGCTTCGACGTCGCCCGGCGATCCGCCACCCAACCCCTCGGAGGTCCAGAACCATGCATGGCAGTGAGCGTAGAGTCCTTCTTCTCCTCGCCATCCTCGTCCCGTCGCTCGTCGCATCGACCGTCTCTGCGGGGGACTGGGTGCATTGGCGGGGTCCCGACCGCGACGGGACGGCCGACGCCACCGGGCTGCCGGCCGCGTGGACTCCGGGGGGCGAGGGCATGCTCTGGCGGGCGGACTTCGTGAGCCGCTCGACCCCCGTGGTGGGGGAGGGCCGCGTCTGCGTGAACGGCCGTGAGGGCGACGGCATCGAGCGCCGCGAGGTGGCGGCCTGCTTCGACGCCTTCACCGGCGAGCGACTCTGGATCCAAGGTTGGCCCGTCTACCACACCACCGTGCCCTGGAACCGGGTCGGCTGGCCCAATCCCGCCTACGACCCCGAGACCGGATACCTCTACGTCCAGGGAGTGGGCGGCCTGTTCTTCTGCTTCGACAGCCGGGACGGCACCGTGGTCTGGTCCAGGAACTTCATCGAGGAGTACGGCTTCATGGAGGGCTACGGCGGCAGGACCCAGACCCCGGTGGTGGATGGCGACCGCGTCGTCGTCACCTTCGCCAGCTCGGGCTGGGGATCGGAGGCGCGGCCTCTCCATCGCTTCCGGGTCTTCGACAAGCGCACGGGCGAGCTCCTCATGGTCGCCACCCCGGGTGGCTCCATGGCCGACAAGAACACGCAGTCGACCCCGGCGATCGCGCGGGTGGGTGACCGCCGCCTGTGGATCCACGGCAACGCCGACGGCGGAATCTACGCGGTGGACACGGAGACCGGCGAGACGGTGTGGAGCTACGGCCTCAGCAAGCGCGGCATCAACACCTCCGTCGTGGTGGACGGCCACGTGGTGTACGCGGCGCACAGCGAGGAGAACCGGGACGAGGGGACGATGGGCCGGATCGTCGCCATCGACGCCCGCGGCTCCGGCGACGTGACGGCGACCCACGAGATCTGGCGCTCGCCGCTCGCGGCCGGGTTCTCCTCGCCGGCGCTGGCCGGCGGGCGGCTCTACCTCCTCGACAACTCGGCGAACCTCCACGCGTTGGACGCGGCGACCGGCCGGCACATCTGGGAGCTCGATGTCGGGCGGGTGGGGAAGTCCTCACCGGTGGTGGCGGACGGCCGGATCTACGTGACCGAGGTGAACGGCGTCTTTGCCATCGTCGAGCCCGGGGAGACCGAGGGCCGGATCCTGGACTCCGACGAGCTCTCGATGCCCGAGGGGCGCTACGCGGAGATGTACGGCTCGCCCGCCGTGGCCTACGGGCGGGTCTACTTCACCACGGAGGAGGGGCTCTACGCCCTGGGCGTCGGCGATCTGCCGACCGAGCCCGGCGCCTCGCCCCGCCTCGACCTGCCGCGGCCGGGTGCGGCCCCCGCCGGGACGGCGCCGGCGCACCTGCGCCTCGAGCCGGTCGAGGGTCGTTTGCAGCCGGGGGGCTCGGTCGAGCTCGAGCTCCTGGCCTTCGACGCCGTGGGCCGATCGCTGCCGGCGCCGGCGGTCGAGTGGTCGCTCGAAGGTCTCACGGGCACGATCGAGGGGGGCGTCTTCACGGCCTCGTCGGGTGGCGGGTCCAGCGCGGGGCGGGTGGTGGCCCGGGCCGGGGAGCTGGAGGCCGAGGCCCGCTTCCGGGTGCTTGCCGACCTGCCCCTGGAGGAGGACTTCGAGGGCGTGGAGGTGGGTTCCCGCCCGTCCACGATGGTGGGCTACGTGGGCCGATGGGCCGTCGCGGAGCGGGATGGCGGCAAGGTCCTCGAGAAGGGGCCGTCGCCCATCAAGATCCATCGCCACATCACCTTCCTGGGGTCTCCCGACTGGCACGACTACACGATCCAGGCCGATCTCCTGGGGACCCGCACCTCCCGTCGGGTACCCGACGTCGGCCTGATCGCCAATGGCTACACGATGGAGCTCCTGGGAGTGCACCAGAAGCTCCAGGTGCGCTCCTGGCCGTCCGCCCTCAGGATGGCCCAGGAGGTCGAGCTGCCCTGGGAAGCGGACGTCTGGTACACGATGAAGATGCGGGTGGACGTCGAGGAGGACCGGGCCGTGATCCGCGGCAAGGTCTGGCCGCGTGACGACGAGGAGCCCGCGGAGTGGACGATCACCGTCGAGGACCCGATGCCCATCCGGGAGGGTAGCCCCGGCCTCTCGGGCTTCTCGCCGACTCCGATCTACTGGGACAACATCCGTGTGACGAGGAACCAACCATGACCCGAAAGCCCCTGACCTTCCTGATCCTCTTCGCTGTCGTCGCCGCCGGCGTCGTCGCCGCGCCGTCCGTCGAGCGGGCGATGTTCGGCGGTTCGCCGTCGCGCAACATGGTCTCGGCCGAGACCGGCCTGCCGAGCGAGTGGGACGTCGAGACCGGCACCAACATCCTGTGGTCGGAGCCCCTGGGCTCCCAGTCCTACGGCGGACCCGTCATCGCCGGGGGCAAGGTGTACGTCGGCACCAACAACGAGGCGCCCAGGGTCCCGGAGATCCAGGGTGACCGCGGCGTGGTCATGGCCTTCGACGCCAAGGACGGCACCTTCCTGTGGCAGTCCGCGCACGGCAAGCTGTCGGCCGGCCGCGTACACGACTGGCCGCTCCAGGGAGTCTGCTCGACGCCCTTCGTGGAGGGCGACCGACTCTGGTACGTCTCGAACCGGGCCGAGATCGTCTGCGCCGACACGGACGGCTTCATGGACAACGAGAACGACGGCCCGGTGACGGACGAGGAGAGCACGACGAACACCTCCGAGGACGTCCTCTGGAAGCTGGACATGATCGGCGAGTTGGACGTCTTCCCCCACAACCTGGCGGCCGGCAACCCCCTGATCGTCGGCGACCTCCTGTTCACCGTCACCGGCAACGGCGTGGACGAGGGCCACGTCAACATCCCGGCGCCGCTGGCGCCGAGCTTCATCGCGGTGGACAAGAACAGCGGCGAGCTCGTCTGGGAGAGCGCGGCCCCGGGTCTCGAGATCCTCCACGGTCAGTGGTCGAACCCGGCGTACGGCGAGGCCGGCGGCCGCGAGCAGGTCGTGTTCCCCGGCGGCGACGGTTGGCTCTACGCTCTGGATCCGAAGACGGGGGAGGAGATCTGGAAGTTCGACTGCAATCCGCAGGACTCCGTCTGGGAGCTGGGAGGCGCCGGCACCCGCAACAACCTCGTCTCGACCCCGGTCTTCCACGACGGCAAGGTCTACATCGGCGTGGGCCAGGACCCGGAGCACGGCGAGGGGCAGGGCAACCTGTGGGCGATCGACGCGAGCGGCACGGGGGACGTGACGGCGACCCACGGGGTCTGGAACCGTGGCGGCGAGGAGTTCTTCCGCACGATCTCCACCGTGGCGATCGCCGACGACATCCTCTACGCGTCGGACCTGACGGGCTTCCTCTACGCGCTGGACCTCGCGACCGGCGAGCTGCTCTGGAAGTACGACGCCTTCGCGGCGATCTGGGGCTCCCCGTACGTGGCCGACGGCAAGGTCTATCTGGGCGACGAGGACGGCGACGTCGCGGTCCTGCGCCACGGCAGGGAGATGAAGCTCCTGAGCGAGCAGAACATGGGTGCGGCCGTCTACACGACCCCGGTCGCGCACGACGGCGTCCTCTACGTCGTGGCGCGCAACCGGTTGTTCGCCCTGGCCGGCGAGGGTGCGGCGACGGAGGGTCCCTGACGGTGACGGGTGAGCTCGCCGGATCGCTCGAGGCCCGGGTGGTCGAGGCGCGGCTGCGCCTCGACGCCTGGGTGCGGGAGGTCGTGGCCTGGCACTTCGACCCGGCCACCGGCTGTCCGTACTGGCTGGAGCGTGCCCGGGAGCTGGACTTCGACCCGCGGAAGGACGTTCGGGGCTTCGCGGACCTGGCGCGGTTCGGACACTTCGACGACGAGGCCCTGCGCGGGGGCCCCGTCCGCCGCTGGGTGCCGAAGGGACTGGCCGACCAGCCGGTCTTCGTCTTCGAGACCGGCGGCACGACCGGCGTTCCCAAGGCGCGGATCAACGTGCGGGACTTCGAGGTCGACTACGAGGAGTTCAGCGGCCGCCTGTCCGACGAGACCTTTCCCCGGGGCAGCGACTGGCTGATGCTCGGGCCGACCGGCCCGCGGCGCCTGCGACTCGCCGTGGAGCACCTCGCCCAGTTCCGGGGCGGGATCGCGTTTCACGTCGATCTCGACCCGCGCTGGGTCAACAAGCTGGTCCGGGACGGCCGCCACCAGGCTCTCGAGGCCTACAAGGAGCACGTGATCGACCAGGGGCTGACGCTCCTGCGGGCTCACGACACGATCCGCTGTCTGTTCACGACGCCGAAGCTGCTGGAGGCGCTGGCCGCCAAGATCGACCTGCGGCGGGCGGGCATCCGCGGCATCTTCTGCGGCGGCACCGAGATGAACGCCCAGTTCCACCGCTTCGCGCGCGAGGAGCTGGTGGCCGGAATCGACTTCGTGCCGACCTACGGCAACACGCTCATGGGTCTCGCGCACTCGCCGACGTGGACCGAGGGCGATCCGTACGACATCGTTTACTACCCGCCCCAGCCCCGCGCGGTGACGGAGCTCGTGGATCCCGACGATCCGCAGCGGGAGGTCGGCTACGACGAGACGGGTCGCGTGATGTTGACGACGCTGACGAAGGAGTTCTTCATGCCCCGGCTCCTGGAGCGTGACGAGGCGGAGAGGGCGGAGCCCGTCGACGCCTACCCCTGGGACGGGGTACGGAACCTGCGTCTTCTCTCGTCGTTGGAGAGCTCGGTCTCCGTGGGGGTGTACTGATGCTCCACCTGCCGCTGCTGCGCGCCGGCCGCCCGTACCGCAGTCTGGATGTCGCCCGCCTCACGGACGTTCGGAGCGGCGAGCCGGTGGTCGAGGTGAGCCAGGCCAACCCGGGCCTCATCGCCCGGGACCTGGGGCGGGTCGCGGAGGGCCGGAGGGCGCTGGCGCGGATGACGGCGGCCGAGATCGTGGAGCGCTCGAAGGAGGCGGCGGGGATCTTCGTCGAAGGGGAGGTGAGGGTGGGGGAGGGCGACGATTCGATGCTCCAGGGCCCCGAGGAGTACGTGCGCCACCTCTCCTCGACGACCGGGATGCCGCATGCGCTGGCGCGCGCCAACATGGGGAAGATCCACTTCGTCCTGGCGAATCTCGACACCGTGCTCCAGGGACTCTCCCGCGGCCTGGACCCGGCGGTCCTGGACCGCGGATGGGGCGAGGAGGACGGCCGGACCGTCAGCTATCGCTGCCTCACCGACACGCTGGGTGTGGTGTTGCCCTCCAACTCCCCCGGCGTCCACTCGCTGTGGATCCCGGCCCTGGGTCTCAAGGTGCCGGTCACCCTCAAGCCGGGATCGCGCGAGCCCTGGACTCCGCTGCGGGTAACGCAGGCCCTCATCCAGGCGGGTCTGCCGCGCGAGGCCTTCGGTTTCTACCCGTCGAGCCACGCTGGAGCCGGGGAGATCCTCCTCCGCTCGGGCCGCTCCATGCTGTTCGGCGACCGCTCCACGGTGGGTGCGTGGGCGAACGACCCGCGGGTGCAGCTGCACGGCCCCGGCTGGAGCAAGGTGATCCTGGGAGCCGACCAGGCGTCCGCCTGGCGGGACCATGTCGAGCTCCTGGCGACCTCCGTCGCCGCCAACGGTGGCCGCTCGTGCATCAACGCCTCGGGCGTCTGGATCGAGGCCTCGAAGCCCGGCCTGGGTCGCGAGGTCGCCGAGGCCCTGGCCGAGCGGCTGGCCGGCATCGAGGCCCTGCCCCTCGACCATCCCGACGCCGGGCTCGCCGCCTTTCCGGATCCCTCGCTGGCCCATCGCATGTCGGACCTGGTGGACGGCCACCTCGCCGCCGGCGGGGCCGAGGACCTGACCGCCCGCTACCGCGAGGGGGGCCGGGTGGTGGAGGTCGACGGCTACACCTACCTCCTGCCGACCGTCGTCTGGTGTGACGACCCGGGCCACCCGCTGGCCAGGATGGAGCTGCTGTTCCCCTTCGTCTCCATCGTCGAGCTCCCGGCGGACGAGCTGCTCGACAGGGTCGGGTCGACGCTGGTCGCGAGCGCCATCACCCAAGACCCCGAGAGCATCCGCCGCCTCGTCGAGTGTCCGGACCTGGAGCGCCTGAACCTGGGCGCCGTGCCGACCAGCCAGGTCGACTGGGACCAGCCGCACGAGGGCAACCTCTTCCTTCATCTCTACCAGCAACGGGCGATGCAGGCGGCGATCGCCGTCTGAGGTCGCCGTCGGATGGGGCGGCGCTCCGTGGACGGATCAGCCCTGGGGGCGAGCCCGGCGTGGCAAGCCGAGGTCGCCTCGATCTCCGTGCGCTTCGGCTCTCGTGTCCTGGAGGAGCTCGGGGAGGCGGCCCGGGAGCTGGGCGGGAGCCGGGTCTGGCTGGCGACCGACCCGGGACTCGTCGCCGCCGGCCACCCGCAACGGGCCCGGCGCTCCCTCGAGGCCGCGGGGATCGCCGTTCGTCTCTACGCGGAGGCCGAGGAGAACCCGACGGAGAGCCGGGTCGAGTCGGCGGCGGCAGAGGCCCGGGAGTGGGGCCCCGACCTGATCGTCGGGTTGGGCGGCGGCAGCGCGCTCGACGTGGCCAAGGCGGTCAACCTCCTCCTGCCGGGAGGGCGGCGGATCGCCGAGTGGCAGGGGCTCCACCGGCCCGAGGGCCCGCTCCTGCCGTCGATCGGGGTCCCGACGACCGCCGGGACGGGGAGCGAGGCCCAGTCGTACGCTCTGGTGAGCACCGACGAGGGGCATCGCAAGATGGCGTGCGGCGCCCGGGAGGCGCGCTTCCGAACCGTGCTGCTCGATCCCTCGCTGCCCGCGAGCGCCCCCCCGCGGGTGGCCGCTCTCGCCGGTCTCGATGCCCTCTCCCACGCGCTCGAGAGCCTGGTCTCCACGCGCTCGAACCCGATCTCCCGGGTCTGGTCGCTGGCGGCGTGGTGCCGGATCGAGCGGGCCCTGCCCGAGGTTCTGGCCGGCGAGGCCGCGGCCGAGGTCTGGGGCGGACTCCTGCTCGGCGCCCACCTGGCGGGCGCCGCGATCGAGCAGTCGATGCTGGGCGCCGCCCACGCCACGGCGAACCCCCTCACGGCGCGCTACGGCGTGCCCCACGGGGCGGCCGTCTCCCTCATGCTGCCCCACGTCGTGCGCTTCAACGCCGAGGCCGACCCTGGCCTCTACGCCGACCTCGGATCCGGCGTGGCGCTCGACGCCGATCCCTCGCGCAGGACACGGTCGGCCGACTCGCTGGCCGGCTGGGTCCGGGGACTCGCGTCGACGGCCGGCATCCCGGAGTGCCTGGCCGCCGCGGGCGTGCCAGAGACCGACCTTCCGGAGCTGGCCGACGAGGCGGCGGAGCAGTGGACCGGGCGCTTCAATCCCCGCGCCCTGGACCGCGCGGGCGCCCTGGAGCTCTACCGCGTCGCCTGGCCGCCGCCCGGGGAACGTCCCGCGCCACTCTGAGGAGGGGAACGCGTCGGCTATCCTGCTCGGGCGGGGGAAGCGGGTCGCCCAGGAGGAGACGGCCCGCGCAACTCGCGCTCGTCGCGCCTCGCCTCGACAAGATGGAACAGCCGCGCATCGTCGTCATCGGCGCGGGCCTCGCGGGGTCCTGCGTCGCCTTGGACCTGGCCCGCCGCGGCCTCTCCGTGGCCGTGCTGGAACGGGAGGCCGAACCCCTGCTCCGGGCGAGCTTGCGCAACGAGGGGAAGATCCACCTCGGCTTCGTCTACGCCCTCGACCCTTCGGGCGCGACCCGTCAGCGGATGCTGGAGGGGGCTCTGAGCTTCGCCCCGATCCTCGAGCGTCTCTGCGGCCCGCTGCCCTGGCGGGATTGGTGCTCGGAAGGCTTCCGCTACGCCGTGATGCCGGACACCCTGGCCGGACCCGGGGTGCTCGAGGAGGCGTACGACGACCTGCGCGACCGCCTGGCGCGGTTCCAGGCCCGCGGCGGGGCGTCCCGGCACTACCTCGGCCGCGCCCTGGGCGACCTCTGGCGCCGGTCCGGGGGAAGGCGCGGACGCCCCCGGGTGGGCGGCGCGCCGGTGGAGGTTCTCTACGAGACCGAGGAGGTCTCGGTCGATCCCCGCCCCCTCGCCCGAGTGGTCTCCTCGTGTTTGCGCTCCGAGCCCCGGGCCGAGCTGCGCTGCGGCGTCGAGGTCCTCGGTGCGCGCCGGCGCTCCGGCGGCAAGGGTCTCGCCCTGGAGGTCGCTACCCGGGAGGGCGGGAGCACCGTCGAGGCCGACATCGTGGTCAACTGCTCCTGGGCGGATCGTCTCCGCCTCGACCGGGCCGTCGGTCTGCGCTCCGAGGGCGGCACCCCCTGCTTCCGGGTCAAGTACCAGGTGATCGTGCGGCCGCGACGCCCCGTCCGCGAGCTCGCGCCCGTGACGATGGTGCAGGGCCCCTACGGCGACCTGGTCCCGTGGCGTGACGGCGAGGTCTACCTGAGCTGGTACCCGCTGGGCAGGACGTACTTCGGTTCGGAGCCGCCGCCTCCCCCGAGCGAGCCGTCCGTCGAGGCCCGCCGGGTCGCTCGGGCCACGCTGGGCGCGATGTCCGAGCTCTTCCCGGCTCTCGCCGGCTCCGAGATCGTTTCGGCGCTGCCCGGGGTGATCTTCGCCCGCGGCAGCAGCGACGTCGACGACCCCGCGAGCGGCCTCCACGTCCGGGCGGCGCCGGAGGTGGAGCACCACGACGGTTGGTGGTCGGTGGACACGGGAAAGCTCACGACGGCCCCGCTGGTGGCGGCGCGGGTCGCCGAGCGGGTCGCGCGGGAGATCGGTGTCGGGGTGGCGTAGCCGGCTCGGCCTGCCCGGGCTCACCGTGGCGATCCCCCTGCATGGCGCCGGGGCGTGGCTCGACGTCGTCTCGGCCAACCTGGAGAGCGTGCCGGCGACAGCGCGGGTGGTTCTCTCGGATCGCAGCCGGCGCGACGACGCCCACCGGCGCCTGCGCCGACGGCACGCGGGGGATCGCCGTCTGCGCTTCGTCGAGGCGACCGACGACCCCGGCTGGCGCGGCCACGTCAACCAGCTGATCGCGGCTTGCCGGACCCCTCTGTTCACGGTCCTGCCCCAGGACGACAGCGTGCCGCCCGGGTACTTCGAGCTCCTGGTCGAGGCGCTCGCCACGCGACCCACGGCGGGACTCGCCTTCGGCCGGATCCGGGCGGTCGGGCTCGGCGAGACCGAGCACGAACTCCCCGGCCCGCCCTGCGAGTTGGGCCTCCGGCCACCCTGGCAGGAGGCGATCCGGCTGGACCGGGAGTGGAATCTCGGCATCCCGTGGCGCGGCGTCGTGCGCCGTCGCCACCTGAGACCGATTCTGCCGACCTCCGGAGACCGTTTCGCGGACCAGATCTGGGTCTTCGGCATCGCGCTGGAGGCCCACCTGGTGGAGGTCCCGGAGGCGGTGTACCTGAAGCGGTACCACGGCGGCAACACCCACGGGAGGTGGCCCGCCCTCGAGGGGGAGGAGCGGCGGGCGGTCAAGGAGCGGGAGATCCGGCGGCGCCTGGGTAGAAGGCCGGAGGAGCGGGAGGCGGCGCTGGTGGCGCTGGCGGGGAAGGCGGGGGGGCAGCCGTGAATGGCCTCCTCGGCAGGGCGGAGAAGAGGGCCGCTCGTAGCGTGTCTCGCCTTTCACCACGGGCTGTTAGGAGCCTGCGCGGTCAGCGGTCGGGGTCTTCGCCGCCCAGGGGTAGCTCGAGGGCCGGGTCGGTGACGGCGCCGATCTTGGCGGCGAAGGGGGTGCGGCTCGCGAGATCCTGGTCGGTGACGACGTGGACGTCGAGCAGGCGCTCGGCGCGGTGGCCGGTGTGGAGGTAGTTGACCTCGGCCAGCGCGCGGCTCCAGCCGTCGAGCCACAGGAGGAGCTTCTCGCGCTGCCCGTCGTCGCCGCGGAAGTGGACGAGGAGATCGAGGTCGCTCGCCGGGCCGGCGGTGGCGTTCTTGGTGGAGCCGCACACGTAGAGGGCGGTCACGCCGAGGGCTCGGGCGTCGATCGTGGCGGCGATGCGCTCGGCCATGGCCAGACGCCAGCGCCAGGCGTCGTCGGCGCTGGGCTCCACGAGGGGACGGTCGCCGAAGGGGGTGGTGGCGGGCACGGCCCCGGGGGCGGACGGCGGCACGAGGAGGGCCAGCGCCCGGTCGGTCTCGCCGTTCATGAGCACCTCGATCACCCGCCCGCCGGAGGCCTCCTGGACGTCGATGACGCGCAGGGTGCCGGCGAGGTCGGCGAACTCGGGGAGCAGCTCGGCGAGGAGGTTCGGGGAGCCGGCGAGGAAGGCCTCGTCGAAGCGGGTCGTCTTCTCGTCGGGAAACAGCGGCAGGTAGCGGATGCCGGCCTCCACCAGGTCCTGGAAGAAGTGGGTGCCGAAGGAGACATCGGGCACGTAGCCGCCCTGGGCGCGGGCGAGCTCGACGAGCATGGCGGTGTTGTGGATCTGGGAGTAGGTGACCGGCACCCCGAGGCGGAGCTCGCCCCGGCTGCCCCAGCGGCCCGGGCCGATGAGCACGAACTGGCGCTTGGGCAGGATCTTGTTGAGCCGGCCCACGGCCTCGCCCACCCGGCGCATGGATCGGGGGTCGGGCAGCGCGGCGTAGGCGGCGCCGTCTACGTAGACCAGGTGGGTCACGTTGGACACGCGGCCGTTGGTGACGAAGCGGTCGGCGCTGAACACCACCCGGCTGGCCGGCGGGTCCGCCGGGAGCTGCGCCGGGGCGGTCTCGGCGGAGTGGCCCTGGGCCCGGCACTGGAGGAGGTAGAGGTGCTCGCCGTCGGAGGCGAACTCGAGGTCGACCGGAAAGCCCATGCGCTCGCGCAGCAGGCGCAGCAGGGTGCGGATCTCGGTCATGAGCGGCGTGTCCTCGATCAGCCCCTGGAAGGTCACGACGAGATCGTCGCGGGCGAAGTCGAGCCGGCGGCCGATGGGCTTCCGGACCACCCCCGAGTCGTAAACGGAGACCAGGCGGTGGATCTCGGGGATCTCCGCGCCGTGCCGACGCAGGAGCTCGTCGACCTCCACGGTCTCGAAGCCGCCGGTGTCCAGGCGGATGACGTCGATCCGGCGCGGCGCGTAGCGCACGATCTCCTCGGGGGTGGAGTTGACCCGGAGCCGGGGCTGGCCCGGGGCGACCAGGACCGGGAAGTCGTCGGCCACCCGGTCGACGGCCCGGGTGCCCAAGCCCGGGACGAGTCGGGCCAGGCCGTCCTCGCGCCGGATGCGGCTCGACCAGCGAATCTCGTTGCTGCTGAACGCCACGCCGGAGAAGGCGGGGAGGAAGTACGGGCCCACGCGGCGGCCGACCACCGGCTGGAGGATGATCCCCATCTCCTCGTGCACGTGCAGGAGCCCCCGCTCGGCCCGGTACTCGATGGGGTCGGGCCCGAAGACCGAGGCGTAGACCTCCGCGATCGCGTCCTGGAGCGCCGCCATCCGCTCGGTCTTCGATCCCTGGTTGGCGAGGAACAGGCTCTTGTACTTGCCCGAGAAGGCGGAGCCCACCCGGTCCTCGAGCAGGCTCGAGCTGCGCACGATGATGGGAGTCTCGCCCAGGTCGTCGAGGGCCGCCGAGAGGCCCTGAACCAGCTCGGGCGGGAAGGCCGAGCCCTTGAACACCTGGATCAGGTAGGGGTACTCGCGGCGGATCTGGTCGATCTCCCGATACTTGCGGTCGTAGACCTCCTCCAGATCGTTGAAGCGGACGAAATGGAGCAGGGCGTCCGAGGCGATGTGCCAGGAAACCGGCACCCGCACCCGCTCGAGCACGTCCTCGTACTCCCGGGAGCGCGCCACGGCGCGCCCGGCGACGAACAGGCCGGCCGCCTTACCGCCCAGCTTGCCGTGGCTCGCGGGCGGGAAGACGGCGCGCCGCGAGAGCTCGTAGAAGTCCTCCACGTTCACCACGCCGCGCCCCGCCTCGAGGAACTCGAGGTCGTCGCTGAAGAAGCGCCGCAGGAGCGCCACGACCAGCCCCGTGCGGGCCGCGACCGGCAGCTCGTCGGCGTCGATCTCGAGAGCGTGGAAGCGCTCCAGAAGCGCCGCGATCTCGGGCAGGGACGACTCGATGTTCTCGAGCGCGGTGTAGAGGAAGTTCGCCCGGTCCTCCTTGATCCAGGCGTGGAGGCAGGAGACGATCTCGCCCTGGCCCAGGTGGTGGGCAGCGACCCGGAAGGTGCGGTCGACGAGCTCGCCCGGGTCGCGCGTGGCGCGGCCGGCCAGGGGCCGATTGTCCTGGGACGAGTTGCCGGTCTCCGCGATCTCGGGGGCCGACTCGCGGAGCAGCTCCTCGGCCTCCGGCAGGCCCTTCCAGCCCAGGTGGTTGATCATGCGCCGGGTGAGCTTCGCCAGCAGCGTGCGGTCGGTCCGGCGCAGGAGGTCGAGGATCACGGTCCAGCGGTCGTCGTCGCTGGGCCGCCGGTCGGCGACGCCCGCGCCGGAGGCCCGGACCCTCCGGCCCAGCACCCAGAGCGCCAGGCGCTCGGCCACGTTGTCCAGGAGGCGCCGCTCGGCGCGCAGGAACGGTCCCTCGTCGCTCGCCGGGCGCGGCTCCTCATAGCCCACCGTGACCTCGCCGAGCGGGGCGCCCTCGAGCATCACC
>CAJQNK010000124.1 GCA_905479655.1 uncultured bacterium
GGTGCCGTCCGGGCGAGGAGCCCGCATATCCTGCCATATTCGGGCGACGAGCAACGCCGCCCGGTCGCGTGCATCGGCGCTCGAATGCAGAGCGTATTTTCCGCACAGGACACTTCCGGCCGCGCGAACCCTCGACTTCGCGACCAGGGAGCGCAGGCGCTCCGCGGCCAGGCCGGTGGCCTCCGCGCCGGATCGACGAAGTAGACACCGTCGTAGAGGCTGTCCATCACCGCTCGGTGGGTATCCTGACAGGGTCGGACTGGCGCTGGTCCCGCTCCGGTTCTTGCGGTGGGTGCGACTCGACGATGTCTGCGCTGTTGTAGGACGAAGATGGACACAAAGAGCCCGATGGGTATGATCTAGTATTCGATCGCCCGCCACGACCGAAACTCTCCGCACCGAATCGTTTCGAATGTCCCTTCCCAAGCACCCTCTCCGGGTTCTCCTCTGCGTCGTCTGGACCCTGGTCTCCGGCTCGGGCTCCCTCTGGGCCGCGCCGGTCCTCCAGGCCGCGGCGGACGGAACGGTGGTTGTCTCAGGATCCGGCGGCGGGTTCCCCGTCCCGGACCGGCTCGGCGGCGAGGTTCCCTACGCCGTCGTGCCCCTGGAGGACGGGCTCGTGGCGGGAGCGACGGGGAGCGGCGACGCAGACGCCGGGCTCGAGATCGCCCTCGTCGTGCAGCAGGACGGGCAGGCCCGACGTCTGGCCCTTCCGACCCGGGAGCGAGCCCTGCGACTCGCCCCCGTGCCGCTGGTCTCCGGCGGCGACCTGGCCGGGCTCGCCTGGTTGGAGGGCGACGGACCCAGGGGCCTCGCCGTGCGCTGGGCGGGGCGCGACGGGGAGGGCTGGCTGCCCCCGCGCACCCTGGCGGCGCCCGGCCCGGGAACCCAGATCGCCCTCGACGGCTGCGTCCTGGCCGACGGCCGGCACCTGCTGGCCTGGGCGGCGTTCGACGGGCGGGACGACGAGATCCTGTGGACCGTCGGCGACTCCGACGGCTTCTCGACGCCGCGTCGTCTGCACGCCGCGAACGAGATTCCCGACGTCACGCCCCGCCTGCTCTGCTCGGCCGACGGCAACCACCCCGCGCTCGTCGTGTGGAGCGCCTACGAAGACGGGCACTACCGGCTCCGGGTCGGGCGGTTCGACGGGGCCGGCTGGCGGCCGGTCTCCCGGCTCCCGGGCCTGGGGGCCGTCGAGCCGTCGATCCACCGGTTCGACGGCCGGCCGCTGGTCCTCTACCGCACGGCCGAGGCGCAGGCCTGGAGAGTCGCGGAGCTGACACCCGACGGCGCGCCCCGCCGTCTCGCCGCCGCCGCCGGCAGTGACCGTGAACGGCCCCTGCTCTCCGTCACGGCCCGCGGACCCGTCCTGAGCTGGGGCGCCGGACTCCCCGCCATCCACCGTTCGGAGCTCGGACCGCCCGCCGATCTCGTCTGGAGACCCGCCGAGGAGTCGATGCCGTGATCCGCCGACTGCCGGCCGTCCTGGGCGTGACGCTGGCGCTCCTCGCGGCGGCGCCGGGCTCCTCCCAGTCGTTCCGCTACCTCGCCTTCGGCGACTCCATCACCCTGGGCATCGACCGCTGGGACGAGCTGGGGCTCGGCGGCTACCCCGGCCGTCTGCACACGGCCCTCGGCTGCAACGGAACCAACTGCGAGGTCGACAACCAGGGGCTGGGGGGCGAGACCACCGGCGAGGGCCTCACGCGGATCGACGGCGTGCTCGCCGCCCGGCGCTACGACGTCATGCTGCTCATGCAGGGCACCAACGACCTGCGGGGCTTCAGCCCGCTCTCTGTCGAGACCGTGGCCTTCAACCTCGACACGATGGCCGGCAAGGCGGCGGCCGAGGGCGTCGAGACTGTGCACATCGTGCCGCCCCACTACAACCCCAACTCCGGGGGCTGGACCCCCGGGGGCAACGAAGGGCTGGACTCGCTGCGGTCCGAGCTCACCACCCTGACCGGGGACACGGGCCGCGAGTACCTCAGTCACTACAGCCTGCTCTGCCCCAACGGGACGGACTGGGACGGGCACTCCAAGTCCGTCTGCTTCAACACGGAGCCCGAGCTCGGCCCGAAGGCGAACCAGCACTACTACTGGCCCGCCTGCGACAAGGACGACCCGGACAGCTGGCCCGATCCCGTCCTCTTTCCCGACTTCGACCCGTTCGACAAGAACAACGGCTGCGACCAGACGGGGCACCCCAACGCGTCGGGTTTCCAGGGCATGGTGGACGAGCGCTTTCTCCTCAGGATCGAGACCGATCGGGACCCGCCCGGCGCCCCGGTGTCGCTCTCGCCCCAGGGCGACGTCGACGGCTCGCCCACCTTCACCTGGGATCGGGAAGACCCGGGGGGCGACGGCGAGCGGACCCTGGCCCGCTGGTACCAGGTCGTCGTGGAGGGGAACGGCGGCGAGGTGGCCTCCGACTGGGTCGAGGCCGCCGGGAGCTGCGACGCGAACACCTGCTCCGCCTCGCTGCCGAACCCCCTCCCCGCGGCCGATCTCACCTGGAAGCTCCGGGGCCGGAACGTCGCCGGCCGGAGCGCCTTCGGGGCCTCGCTCGCCATCCGCGCCTACCCGAACCCCCCGGCGAAGCCCTCCGGTTCCGCCCCCGTGGGCGACCTCTGGAGCGCCGGGGGCCTCGACCCCGAGTACCAGTGGGCCGCGGTCGGCGAGGCGACCGCCTACGATCTCGAGGTCCGGGACTCGGGCGGTCTTCTGGTGGTGAGCCAGGCCGTCGACGCGGACGTGGCCTGCGCCGGTTCGAGCTGCGCGCTCACGACCGGCGTGGTGCTCGGCCAGGACGACTACACGTGGCAGGTCCGGGGCACGAACCCTGCGGGCTCGGGGTCGTTCAGCGCCGAGCTGGCCTTCAGCGTCTACACCTCGGCGCCCACCAGCCCGGCGACCCTGCAGCCCGACGACACCGCGCGCTGGTACCGACCCCTCTACGAAACCTCTCCCCTGTTCACCTGGGAGCCCGTGGCCGGCGCCACCAGCTACACCTTCCAGGTCGACGGGGCCAACGACACGGTGGTCGACGCCTCGTCGTGCACCGGCTCCACCTGCTCTCTGCGGTCGCCCGTCGTGCTCGACCCGTTCCCCCACGACTGGCGGGTTCGCGCCGCCAACCCTCTCGGGGCGGGCCCGTACTCGGCGGCACCGAGATTCGTCATTCAGTTCTGCGGCGCCCCCCAGGTCCTCGACCCGTTCGTTCCCGACGACCCCCAGGGCGACGACCGGGTCTTCGAGGCCTGCGAGGGGGTCGCCACGGCCGCGGGCGGGACCGACTTCGAGGTCGGTTCGCCGGTGATCCTGCACGCTCGCGACGCCGTGATCCTCACCGCCGGCACCCGCCTGGGCGGGACCTTCGTGGTCGTGACGGACCCCTAGCAGCCCGTGGTGAAAGGCGAGACACGCTACGAGCGGCCCTCTCCTCCGGACTCTTCGTTGGGAATCCTCCCCGATTCACCGAATCGAGTGCGGATTCCCGCCTGGATTCCGAAGAAGATTGCGCGCTCTCGCTCGCGCCCGGCTTCCACCACGGGCTGCTAGTAGAGCGGTTCAAAAAGCCACCGGCCGGCGCGAATTTGCTAACATAAAAGATTCCGAGACGATCAACAGGCCATGGCTCACCCACCCTCGCAATCGCCCCTGTCGGCAGCCGGCCCGATCGAGCCGAGTGCCGACGACCTGCCGGCCGGCGTCTCGCTCGTCGACTGGGCGTTGGAGCGGAATACCCTGCAGAACCCGCGTCTGCGGACTCTCCTCGGGCTCCACCGCATGGTCGAGGGGGTGTTCGACAGCAACTACGCCGTCCTGCACTGCTCCCCGGAGCGCCTGGCGGAGATCGCCGAGCGCATGGCGGAGGTCACGGACATCATCCGCGGCCGGCTGGTGGAGCTCCTGGAGTCGCCGTCCCTCCTCCCCGCGCTCGAGAGCGCCCTGGAGCGCTCCCGCGGCGCGTTGGAGCTCTTGGAGCGGTACGACCTGACGCCGCTCGACCGGCTCCGCCAGGCCAGGGAGCTCGGCCCTCCGCTGCGCCGGCAACTCTGCATCACCATCGGCAAGGTCCACGCCTTCCTGCAGAACACCCTCGCCGAGGTTCTGGCCAGCGATCCGCGCAGTCACCACGACGCCGACTATCTGCTCTCGCGGCGCTTCCCCCGGGACATCGAGGAGTCCGAGTGGTTGTACAGCTCGGTCTCCCAACTCGAGGAGAGCCTGTCCACCCTCGGCGACCACTGGTTCGCCATCCTGCACGAGCTCGCCAACCGGCTGCGGAAGGCCGAGCACCTGCCCACCGGGCAGCTCTGGCGCGACACCTCGACCTTCTGCGACCTTCTCGTCAACGAGGTGACCCCGCGCCTGGAGCAGATCCGCGGCCTGCGCGCCATCCGCTTCCAGGAGCTCGACCTCCTCGAGGGCTACGCACGCGACGTTCCCGCCCGGGCGCGCCTGATTCAGATCCTCTACGAGACGGCGCGCGAGATCGAGGAGCGCGGCTCCGAGGTCGAGGGCAGGGGCGCCGAGGTGGTGCGCGGCGAGACCCGACGCGTCCTCGGGCGGAGGCTCGCCCGCCTCATCACCGAGATCGCGAACCAGTATCGCGACCTCGTCTCGTTCGTCGAGATCTGGCTCCGATCGATCGAGAATCGCCGGGCGCTGATGCTCACCAAGTCTCCTGGGGAGGGATCCTACTCGCCCGGTCCGAAGACCGGCGGCTCGTCCATCGTGTAGACGGTGGTCTCGCGCTCGATGGCGCGGCGCACGTGCTTCGGGGTCTGGAGGAGCCCCAGGAGCGTGCTCCCGTCGATGAGCCGCAGCCCCCCGCTCGTCCGCTCCGCCAGGAGCCGATCCACGGCCTCGGGACCCGGGCGGCTCTCCAGGGGCTCGTCGGCCGCCAGCGCGAACCCCCAGGGCGAACCGTAGGTGGGCGCGTAGGCGGTGTAGGAGATCGCGTGCCGGAAGACGCTGCGCACCGTGTTCACCAGCCGGGCGTGCAGCCGCAGGTCCACCGGCCCGGTGGGTCCGGCCTGCAGAACGTAGCGTCCTCCCGGCGACAACACCCGGTGGGCCTTCTCCATGGTCTCGCGGGTGAAGAGCGGGAACGACGGCCCGTGCTCGATGGGGTCGGAGAGGTCGGAGACGATCACGTCCCACCGCTCCTCGGTCTCGTCCAGGTAGGCCAGGGCGTCGCCGATCACCAGCTCCGTCCGCGGATCGTCGAAGGCGCCCTGGTGCATCTCCGGCAGGTGCTCGCGGCAGGCGTCCACCACATCCCCGTCGATGTCCACCATGACGACGCGCTCGACGGAGCGCCAGCGCAGCGCCTCGCGCACCGTCGCGCCCTCTCCGCCGCCGAGCACGAGGACCTTGCGGGGCGCGCCGTGGGAGACCATCGCCGGCTGCACCAGCGCCTCGTGGTAGACGAACTCGTCGGACTCCGTGGACTGCCACTTGCCGTCCAGGACCAGCGCCTTGCCATGCGGTCCGCTGGCGACGACCTGCATCTCCTGGAACCTCGTCCTGCGGTACGCCAGGAGCTCCGTCACGCCGTGGTGGTAGTGGTCCACCGGCGTGACGCGCTCCACGATCCAGAGATCGGGCCGCTTCGCGTCTCCGCCCATCACCGGTCCTCTTCCGGGGCTCCGACGCCCCCGACGACGGTCTTGAACGCCGATCCCGCCGGCAGCCGGACCCCGGGCGACAGCCGGTTCAGGAGCGCCACCTCGCGCTTGGGGACCGACGACGGGTAGCGGTCGACCAGCTCTTCGAAGGGCATCTCCTGCGGCAGGCGGACGATCTCGAGACGCGGAGGCTGGATCCCGAGCAGATTCGGGTCCGTCAGCTCCTGGAAGCTCTCCGCCCAGCGCTCCATGGCCGAGAGGTACTTGAGCCAGGTGTTGTCCCGTCCGTAGCCCAGCAGGCGGTAGGCGGAACCGCCGTGGGCCACGAAGGCCACCCGTCCCGCGAGCGGCGTCTCGGTGTTGGGCACCTCGAAGCTGCCCCAGACCGCGCGCGCGCCGTGGACGCTCTTGCGCCAGGTCCGGGTCACGGTCAGCCCCTCCTGCCCCAGGAAGCTCTTGGCCGCCGCCTCCGGGGTGTCCTCCGGCGCCAGGGTCAGCTCGAGGAGGGCGTCCTGCTCCGGCGAGACGCCGAGCACCCGGCTCCGCTGATTCGCGGTCTGCCAGCCACCCGGGAAACGGATCTGGAAGGCGAGCCCCGGGTGGACGAGGAGCGAGCCGTCGAAGTAGCCCTGGCGCGGGTCGACCCCGTAGACCACGCCGTCGATGGCGTCGAGAAGCTCCTGCTCCCCTACCCGACCGTCGGAGGCTCCTGTCGCCGAGGCGAGGCGGTCCAGGCGGTCCGCCCTCGCTCCCGGGTCGGGATGGGTCGAGAGCCAGCCGGGGACCCGCTGGCCGCCGCTCTCGGCCTGACTGACGGCCTCCAGCATCCGGAAGACCGGCGCCGCCTCCGTGAGCTCGTACTCGCGTCTCTCCATGTAGCGCAGGCCCAGCTCGTCGGCCTGACGCTCGTCGTCCCGGGAGTACTTGAGGAAGAGCAGCCCGAGACCCGTCTGCGCCAGATTGCCCAGCGACTGCATCTCGGGCGCGAGCACCATGCCGATCCCCAGCCCGAGGCCCATGAGCTGCTGCTTGCTCATCTGGTTCACGGAGTGGCGGGCCGTCACGTGCCCGATCTCGTGTCCCAGGACCGAGGCCAGCTCCGCCTCGGAGTCGAGATGAGCGAGGATGCCGCGGGTGATGTAGATGTAGCCGCCGGGAAGCGCGAAGGCGTTCACCACCGGGTCGTCCACCACGCGGAAGGTCCACGGCAGGTCGGGGCGCTCGGAGACCGCGGCGAGGGAGCGGCCGACCCGGTCGACGTACGCCTGGAGCTCGTCGTCTTCCACCAGCCCCATCGAGGCGATGATCTCGGGATCGGCCTCCCGTCCGATCGCGACCTCCTGATCCTCGCCGATGAGCGCCAGCTGGCGGGTACCGGTGGCCGGGTTGACAGAGCAGCCGCCAACGGCGAGGGCAGCGACGAGAAGCGGGGGGATCGCGTTCCGGAGCATGGGCCAATTGTAGCCCCGGGACGGGTGGCGCCGCGAGGCCGGACCCGTCCGGCCGGCCCGACCCGGAAGGCGACAGGCGCCGCGGCGCCTGTGCAATAATTCGAGAGCCCACCATCCGGACGGAGACGAATGAAGATCCAGGGAGAGCATGTGTTCGCAACCCCCAGGCCCCAGGTCTGGGAGGCCCTCATGGACCCCGAGGTGCTGGCTCGCACGATTCCCGGCTGCAAGGGGCTCGAAGCCGTCGGCGAGAACCGCTTCCAAGGGGCTCTCGACATCAAGGTGGGACCCGTCCAGGGGCGCTTCCAGGGCACCGTCGACCTGTCGGAGATCGAGCCCCCGGAGGCCTACCGCCTGCGGCTCAAGGGCCGGGGGGCGCAGGGCTTCGTGGACGGAGACGGGCAGATCCGGCTCGCGGACGCCGACGACGGTGGCACCGTGATGCATTACGAGATCGACGCCAAGGTCGGCGGACGGATCGCCTCCGTGGGCCAACGGCTCCTGGACAGCTCGGCGCGGGTCATCACCCGCCAGGCGCTGGAGGGGCTGGAGCGCCAGCTCCCCACCGCCCCCGAGGCCGCCGCCGGGGGCGAGCCGTCCGCACGCCCGCCGGCCGCGGCGCCGAGCCAGGTGGAGTTCGCGGGCCGATTCGCCCGCGGGCTGCTGGCGGAGATGGTGCCGCCCGAGAAGCGTCCGCTGGTCGGCGCCGTCGTCCTGGGGGTCGGGCTGATCGGCGCACTCCTGCTGGTGCGGGGCTGCGGCGGAGGATAGTCGAGCGGCCGCCGGCCCGGGCCGGTGGCGAACCGAAGAGACCGGAGGGAGGAGCTTCCATGAGCTACCACGTCCAACTCGAGGTCAACGGCAGGAGGCACGAACGGGAGGTGGAGCCACGCATGCTCCTGGTCCACTTCCTGCGCGAGGAGCTGGGGCTGACCGGCACCAACGTCGGATGCGAGACGAGCCTGTGCGGCGCCTGCACCGTCCTGGTGGACGGCGCCGCGGTCAAGTCCTGCACCCAGCTGGCCGTCCAGGCCGACGGCGCCTCGATCACCACCATCGAGGGCCTGGCCACGAACGGCGAGCTCCACGCCCTGCAGCAGGCCTTCTGGGACCTCCACGGCCTGCAGTGCGGCTACTGCACGCCGGGCATGATCCTGGCGGCGGCTGACCTCCTCGAGCGCAACCCCGACCCGGACGACGGCGAGATCCGCGAGGCCCTGAAGGGCAACGTCTGCCGTTGCACCGGCTACCACAACATCGTGCGCGCGGTCCGCCGCGCCGCGGAAGGGGGTGCCGCGTGACCCGGAACCGCGTGATCGGAACCTCCGTCAAGCGCCGCGAGGACCCCGACCTGATCACGGGTCGCGGCCGCTACACCGACGACCTCACCCGCCCCGGCATGCTGCATCTGGCGATCGTGCGCAGCCCCTACGCCCACGCCGTCGTGGGCCGCATCGACGCGACGCGCGCCCTGGAGGTGCCCGGCGTCGTGGCGGTCTACACGGCGGCGGACCTCGAGGCGAGCGGCATCCCGGGCGTGGTGCCGACGGCCTGGTTGCTGCCCGACCTCAAGACGCCTCCCCACCCGCTGCTGGCCAAGGATCGCGTGCGTTACGTCGGCGACGGCGTCGCCCTGGTGGTGGCGGATAGCCGCTACTCGGCGCGCGACGGCGCGGACCTGGTCGAGGTCGACTACGAGCCCCTGCAGGGGGTCTCGAACCCGCGCAAGGCCACGGAAGCGGGCGCTCCGCAGCTCTTCGACGAGGCCCCGGGCAACATCGCCTTCGACTGGGAGCTGGGCGACGCCGAGGCCACGGACCGCGCCTTCGAGGGCGCGGCGACGGTGGCGAAGGTCGCCCTGCGCAACAACCGCCTCATCCCCCACGCGGTGGAGCCGCGGGCCGCCCTGGCCGAGTGGGACCGGTCGGCCGGATCGGTGACGATCCACATGACCTCCCAGAACCCCCACGTCCACCGACTCCTCATGTCGCTGGCCTCCCTCGGCCTGCCGGAGCACAAGATCCGCATCGTGGCGCCGGAGGTCGGCGGCGGCTTCGGCAGCAAGATCCACCACTACCCGGACGAGGCCCTCGCCGCCTGGTGCGCGATGCAGCTCGACCGTCCCGTCAAGTGGACGGCGACCCGGTCCGAGACCAACATGACGGACGCCCACGGGCGCGACCACGTGACCGAGGCCGAGATCGCCCTCGACGAGGACGGCCGCATCGTCGGCCTGAGGGCCAACACCTGGGCTGCCATGGGCGCCTACCTCTCGACCTTCGCGCCCGCCGTCCCGACCTATCTCCACGGCACGCTGCTCTCGGGCCAGTACGCGATCCCGGCCATCCACGTCCACGTGTTCGGCGTGTTCACCTCGACGACCCCCGTGGACGCCTACCGGGGCGCCGGCCGACCCGAGGCGACCTACATCGTCGAACGGCTCCTCGATCGGGCCGCGGACGAGACGGGCCTGGACGCGGCCGAGATCCGCCGCCGCAACTTCGTGCCGCCGGACGCCTTCCCGTTCCAGACCCAGGTGGCCCTCGCCTACGACAGTGGCAACTACGCCCCGGCCCTGGATCGCGCCCTGGAGATGGCGGGCTACGACGACCTCCTGGCCGAGCAGAGCCGGCGGCGGGCCGACGGCGACGGCCCCCTTCTGGGTGTGGGGCTGTCGAGCTACATCGAGGCCTGCGGCATCGCCCCGTCGCAGGTGGTCGGCTCCCTGGGGGCCCAGGCGGGCCTCTGGGAGAGCGCGAAGATCCGCGTCCATCCCACGGGCTCGGTGACGGTGTACACCGGATCGTCCGCTCACGGCCAGGGTCACGAGACGACCTTCTCGCAGATCGTCGCGGAAAAGCTGGGCCTCGACGTCGACCAGGTGGACGTCGTCCACGGCGACACCCGCGAGGTGCAGTTCGGGATGGGCACCTACGGCAGCCGCAGCGCGGCCGTAGGCGGCAGCGCCATCGTCACCGGCCTCGACAAGGTGATCGCCAAGGGCCGCCGGATCGCCGCCCACATGCTGGAGGCCGCCACCGAGGACGTGGTGTTCGAGGACGGCGCCTTCCAGGTCAAGGGCGTGCCGGACCGGGCCAAGGCCTGGGGCGAGGTGGTGCTGGCGGCCTACCTGGCCCACGATCTCCCGGAGGAGATGGAGCCGGGGCTCGAGGCCACCTCGTTCTACAACCCGAGCAACTTCACGTACCCCTTCGGCACCCACGTGGCCGTGGTGGAGATCGACCGGGAGACCGGCGTCGTCCGCCTGGTGCGCTACGTCGCCGTGGACGACGTGGGCAACGTGATCAACCCGATGATCGTCGACGGTCAGATCCACGGCGGCATCGCCCAGGGTGTCGGCCAGGCCCTGTGGGAGGAGGCCGTCTACGACGACGACGGCCAGCTCCTCACGGGCACCATGCTGGACTACGCGCTGCCCCGGGCGCACAACCTGCCCTCGTACGAGCTCGACCGCACCGTGACCCCGTGCCCGCACAACCCGCTCGGGGTCAAGGGCGTGGGCGAGGCCGGCGCCATCGCCTCCCCCGCCGCGGTCGTCAACGCCGTCGTGGACGCCCTCTTCCACCTGGGCGTCCGCCACCTCGACATGCCGCTGACCCCGGAGAAGGTCTGGCGGGCGATGAAGGAAGGCGGGAGGTCCTGATGGTCCCCAGCGCGTTCGATTTCCACCGTGCCGGCTCCGTCGACGAAGCCATCGAGCTCCTCGGGCGACTGCCGGACGCCAAGCTCCTGGCCGGCGGCCACAGCCTGATCCCGATGATGAAGCTGCGCCTCGCCCAACCCGGCGCCGTGATCGACATCGGCCGGATCCAGGAGCTCTCCGGTGTGTGCCGCGACGGCGACGTCGTCTCCGTGGGGGCGCTGACCCGCCACGGCGAGATCGCCGCCTCCGAGGAGCTGCGCGCGAGCTGTCCGCTGCTCGCCGAGGCTGCCGGCAAGATCGGCGACCCCGCGGTGCGCAACCGCGGCACCCTGGGCGGCAACATCGCCCACGCCGACCCCGCTTCCGACCTGCCGGCCGTGCTGATCGCGGTCGGCGCCGTCGTCCACCTGGCCGGCCCCGAGGGTCGTCGCCAGGTCGCGGCCCGCGACTTCTTCGTCGACCTCCTGACCACGGCCCTCGATCCCGCGGAGGTCATCACGCGGGTCGACTTCCCCGTGGCCGCACCCGGCACCGGGCAGGCCTACCTGAAGCACGAGCACCCGGCGTCGGGCTACGCCGTCGTGGGCGCCGCCGCCTCGGTCACGCTGTCGGGGGGCCGCTGCACCGCCGCGAGCCTCGCCTTCAACGGCATCTCGGCCGTCCCCCACGCGGCGGACGAGGTGGTGTCCGGCCTGGTCGGCGGCACGCTGGACGACGCCAGCCTCGCCTCGGTATCGAGCCTGCTCTCGGTGCGGGACCCGCTGGGCGACGTGCACGCCTCGGGCGAGTACCGGGTGGAGCTGGCGCGGGTCTACGGGCGCCGGGCGCTGGCCTCGGCCCGCGACCGGGCGAGCGGCTGAGCGGAGCCCCGAGGGTGCCGACCGAGGGGCCGACGACCGGGACTCCGCCACCGGAGGCTCCGGGTGCGGGAGTCCCGGAGAGCCTGGACGACCTCCAGACGAGGCTGCGCGAACGCCTCTACTTCGCGGAGCGCAGCCTCGCCATGGCGATCTTCCTGGCCCTGCGTCTCGAGAAGCCCCTGCTGCTGGAGGGCGAGGCCGGGGTCGGCAAGACCGAGGTCGCCAAGGTCCTCTCGGCCGTCCTGGGCCTGCCCCTCATCCGCCTGCAGTGCTACGAGGGCCTCGACATCCACTCCGCGGTGTACGAGTGGGACTACAGCCGGCAGATGCTGCAGATCCGACTGCTCGAGGCCGCCGGTGACGTGGACATCGACTCGGCGCGACGCGGCGTCTTCCGTCGCGACTTCCTCCAGGCCCGCCCCCTGCTCGAGGCGATCGAGGGGCGGGACGGCTCGCGGACCGTGCTCCTCGTGGACGAGCTCGACCGCGCCGACGAGGAGTTCGAGGCCTTCCTCCTCGAGCTCCTCTCCGACTTCCAGGTCACCGTGCCGGAGATCGGCACCATCGCCGCCGAGCGACGGCCGGTGGTGATCATCACCTCCAACCGCACCCGCGAGATCCACGACGCCCTGCGTCGCCGTTGTCTCTACCACTGGATCGACTACCCCGGGTTCGAGAAGGAGCTGGCCATCGTCTCGGCCAAGGTGCCCGACGCGCCGGCGAACCTCACCCGCCAGGTCGTGCGCTTCGTGGAGGCCCTGCGCGAGACCGAGCTGTACAAGCGGCCGGGCGTCGCCGAGACGCTGGACTGGATCGCCGCGCTGCGCGCGCTGGACCAGGAGGTGCTCACCGCGGAGCTGGTGCACGACACCCTCGGGGCCCTGCTCAAGTACCAGGACGACATCGACCTCGTCCGCGGGGAGGGTGTCGACCGGGCCCTGGCCCGAGCGGTCGGGGACGGCAGGTGACCTCCGGCCCGGGCTCCGGGCCGGCCCGGTCTTCGGGCCCTGCCGGGGCGCGGGGCCAACTGCTGGCCAACCTGGTGCTGTTCGGCCGCGTCCTGCGGCGTTCCGGCCTCGGCGCCCTGCCGCAGCAGACCGCCGCGCTCGCCACCGCGGTGGAGGTCCTGGGCCTGGAGTCCCGTTCCGACCTGCGGGACGCGGCCCGGGCCGTCTTCGTCCGCCGACGCGACGAGATCCCGCTCTTCGACCAGCTCTTCGACCTCTTCTTCGCCCCGCCCCGGGACCGCGGCCGACCCGGCGTCGACATGGGGGAGCTGGTGGATCGGGCGACCCGCGTCCGGCCCCGGTCCGTCCTCTTCACCGCCCCACCCGGCGATGCGGCGGACGGGGCGGACGACCCGCAGGAGACGGAGGAGACCGAGGAGATCCCGGCCTGGAGCCCGGGGGAGCGCCTGGCCCGCAAGGACTTCGCCCGTCTGACCGCCGACGAGGCCGCCGCGGTGAGCCGCCTGCTGGCCACTCTCGAGGTGAGGCTGCCGCCGAGGCGCACCCGACGGCTGGCCGCCGCGGCCAAGGGAGCGCGCCCCGATCTCCGGCGAACCCTGCGGCGCACGCTGCGACTCGGCGGCGAAGCCCGGCGCCCCCCCTGGCGACGGCCGAAGAGCCGCCCCCGCCCGCTGGTCGTCCTGTGCGACGTCAGCGGCTCCATGGAGGTCTACAGCCGCCTCCTCCTCCAGTTCGTCTACGCCCTGGGGCGCACGAGCGGCGCGCGCTTCGAGGCCTTCGCCTTCGGCACCCGCCTCACCCGCCTCTCCCGGGCCCTGCGCCACCGCCACGTCGACCGGGCCCTCTCCGAGGCGGCGGCGAGGGTCGTGGACTGGGGCGGCGGCACCCGCATCGGCGACAGCCTGCGCCGCTTCAACCACGACTGGGGCCGCCGCGTCCTGGGTCAGGGTGCCGTCGTCCTGCTGATCAGCGACGGCTGGGACCGCGGCGAGCCCGAGCTCCTGGCCCGGGAGATGGCTCGCCTCCACCGGAGCTGCTCGCGCCTCCTCTGGCTCAACCCCCTCCTCGGCTCCCCCGGCTTCGAGCCTCTCACCCGCGGCCTCGAGGTGGGGCTTCCCCACGTCGACCACCACCTGCCGGTCCACAACCTGGTCAGCCTGCGTCAGCTCGCGGAGCGGCTGCGGGAGGTCGGGCGGCGGGGGTGAGGGGTTCCCCGCCGGCGCGGGGGGCGGCTGGCGCCGCTGGGGATCGACACGCGAAGGCGCGAAGACGCGAAAGGCGGGAAGGCGCTGAGGTCGGTCGGCAGGGTGGTGTTGTCGTGTCGTCCTGAGCGACGAGCGGAGCGAGGAAGTCGAAGGACCCCGGGCGAACTCGCTCCGTCGCGAGGCGACGAGGTCGACGCATCCCCGCCAGCGCGTCGAGACCGGCGCGCCGCAGGGGCGGACGGGCATCCCATCCCGTTTTCGCTCCCAGGCGTCGACCGGGTCGCCGGGCGCGCCGCTCGACCCCACGGGGTCCTTCCCTTCACGCCTTGCAGGCGTTCCGGTCAGGACGACACCGGGGGGCGCCGCTGTGGGGCCGAGGCTCGAGCCGGTCTCGCTGATACTCTCTTGAGCCTCCCACGGGCCGAAACGTCACCAGACGGCAACCACCCACAGCGACCTCCACCCACGATGCGCTCCCTCCTCCCCGACCTCCACGACTGGGCCTCTTCCGGCAAGCGTTTCGCGCTCGCCACGGTCGTCCGCACCTGGGGCTCGTCGCCGCGGCCGCTGGGCTCGCACCTCGCCGTCGCCGAGGACGGGGCGATGAGCGGCTCGGTCTCGGGGGGGTGCGTTGAGGGGGCGGTGGTCGAGGAGGGCCTGGCGGTGCTGGGCGGGGCGGAGCCGAAGCTGCTGGAGTACGGCGTGGACGACGAGACCGCCTGGTCCGTGGGCCTGTCGTGCGGCGGCTCGCTGGAGGTCCTGGTGCGCGAGCTGCCCGGACCGGGGGACCGGCTGTTCGACGAGGTCGCCGCCACGCTGGAGGAGCGGCGGCTGGCGGTGCGGGTCGTGCGACTGGACGAGGGCGGGCGCGGGCGCGAGCTGCTGATCTGGCCCTCGGGAGAGACCCTGGGCGACCTCGGATCGCCCCGGCTCAACCAGCGCACGGCGCTCTTCGCCCTCCAGACTCTGGGGCACGCGGGCGCGCAGCGCAAGAGCTTCCCCACCGCCGGCGACCGATCCGCGGAGCTCCTCTTCGAGCCCCTGCAGCCACCGGAGCGCCTGGTCATCGTGGGCGCGGTCCACGCCGCCATGTCCCTGGTGCGCCTCGCCCGCGAGATGGGGTTCGAGACGGTGGTGGTGGACCCGCGGGCGGCGTTCGCCACGGAGGAGAGGTTCCCGGAGGCCGACCGGCTGCTGGTCGCCTGGCCCGGCGAGGTGCTGGGGACCGAGGTGCCGCTCGACGAGTCGACCTCTCTCGCGACCCTCTCCCACGATCCCAAGATCGACCTGCCGGCCCTGGAGGCCGCGCTGGCGAGCCCCTGCCGCTACGTCGGCGCGCTGGGCTCCTCGCGCACCCACGCGAAGCGGGTGAAGGCGCTGGAGGAGCGCGGGGTCGCCGCCGAGGCCATCGCCCGCATCCACTCCCCGATCGGTCTGGACCTCGGGGGCCGGCGGGCCGAGGAGATCGCGCTGTCGGTGATCGCGGAGGTGGTCGCCGTGCGCCACGGCGGCGGCGCCGCCAGCGGCCGCGGACGCTGATGCCCGGCCCGCGGAGGATCCCCGGCTCCGGAGGGAGCGCGAAGGTCGCGGCCGTCGTACTGGCCGCCGGCGGCTCGTCGCGGCTGGGCAAGGGCCGGCTGAAGCAACTCCTGCGACTCGGCGACGAGAGCCTGGTGCGGCGGGCGACGCGCGCCGCCCTGGCGAGCCGCGCCCGGGAGACCGTCGTCGTGGTGGGCTGCGAGGCGGAGCGGGTGCGGGCCCAGGTCGACGACCTGCCGTGCCGGGTGGTGGTGAACGAGGCGTGGCGCGACGGTCAGTCGACCTCGGTGAAGACCGGTCTGGCCGCCGTCTCGCGCCACGCCCGGGCGGCCCTCTTCCTACCGTGCGACCAGCCCGCCCTGGAGGCGGAGCTCCTGGATCGGCTGATCGAGACCTTCGAGCGGACCGGCGCCCCCGCCGTTCACCCGGTCTTCCGGAACCGTCGCGGCAGCCCGACCCTGATCGCCCGCGACCTCTTCCCCGAGCTCGAGGCCCTGCGCGGCGACGTCGGTGGCCGCATCGTGCTGCTTTCTCACGGGGACCGGATCGTCACCGTGGAGCTGGACGACCCGGCGCCCCTGCTGGACGTGGACACCGAGAGCGCCTGGAAGTTGCTGCTCCAGGGCGGTTAGGCCGCTCCCGGGACGACGGCCGCCGCCACCCCCCGACCGGCCCCTCAGAGACGCATCAGGAGACGACGCCACCAGGGCACGCCGGCCTCCTTCATCTCCTTGCGCACCTGGGCCAGGTGCTCCTTCTCGTGCTCGCGGGCGAGCTTCTTGAGGAACTCGTCGCCCTCGGCCGCGTGGCACTGCTTGTACTTCTTGCCGCTGCCGCAGGGGCAGGGCTCGTTCCGGCCGATCTTCGCCGCGTGGCGAGGCGCGGGGGCGTTCGAGAAACCCGGCCAGACGACCTTCGAGTGTCGCTTCATCACCATGGGAGGACTCCTGGTTGCGGAGCGGGCGGGAGCCCGCCGTGGACCTGAACGGCTTCAGAGCCTAGCACGGCCCTGCCGACTCCCGGCGCCACTGCGGGGCGATCAGGCGCCCTCTTCGGAGGCCGTCTCGGCCTCCTCCTCGGGCGCGGGTGGCGCGGGCGGCGGCGCGACGAGCCGGGAGGGGTCGATCGCCCCGTTGACGACCGCCGAGGCAACCTCCATCGTCTCCAGGCGTGCCCCGAACTCCACCTCGACCCGGAACGGCAGGACGAGGCCGTCGACCTCTCTGAAGTCGTCGAAGAAGGCCCGCCGGGCCATGGGCTCCGTGCCCTGGGTCCAGTCGACGACCTGGGAGTCCACGGCGAACTCGAGCAGGGTCTCGGCGTCCAGGTGCCACACCTCCTCGACGCCGCCGGGGAAGACGAGTCGCAGGTCGACCGTCTCCACGCCGTCGATCTCGCCGGAACCCAGCAGCTCGACCTCGACCCCCCGGGCGCCGGCCTCGAGGAGGGCGGGCGCGAACCACGACTCGCGCTCCATCTCCTCCCGGTACGGCCCCTCGGTGAGCCGCGCCGGCTCGGGCTGGATCAGCGGGTGCCGCCACCAGGGCCCCTCGGCTCCGCGGGCCCGGATCGCCGGATCTCCCAGGAGCGTGAAGTCGAGGCGATAGAGGTCGTGCTCCTCGCCCCGGCGGCGCAGCAGCGTGAAGTCGCTCCGCTGGCTGAAGGCCGCGTAGGTGCCGGTCAGAACCAGGGTCTCGGCGCGGGACCAGGCTTCGGCGCCGCGCGCCTCGGCGTACCCCGCCAGCACCTCCTCCAGCGACGGGCCCTGGGCCGAGGCCGCCCGCGGTCCCGCGAGCAGGCCCGGAGCGACCAGGATCCCGATGAGGAGGAGACGCAGGGCCGAACGCTTCATGGCCGATCCTCCCCTTCGTCGGACGGCGCGGCCCCGGCGGGCGCGCCCCCTCCCGAGCGGACGTCGTAGGCGACGATCTCGTCGAAATCACGGGAGAAGAGCCGCCCCCCCGCCAGGGTCGGCGAGGTCCAGGCCCGACCCTCCATGGCCTGGACGCGGCCCAGTTCCTCGTAGGCCTCCGGGGTCGCCCGCACCAGGGCCAGGCTCCCGCCGTCGCCGAGGACGTACAGCCGGTCGCCGGCCGCCACCAGCGAGCCCTTGCCGAAGCCGCGCTGGGCCCAGCGCCTCTCGCCGGTCTCGGCGTCGAGGCAGCGGAGGGTGCCGTTGTCGAAGCCGTACAGGTGGCCGGCCACCAGCACCGAGGTGTTGAAGTGGTTGCGCATCAGGCGCTCGCTCCAGACCTCCTGGGTGGACCACGACCCGTCGGCCGCGCGGATGACGCGCACCGTCCGGCCGCCGAAGCCGTCGTCGGAGGAGGAGACGAAGAACCGGTCCGGCGGCAGGAAGATCGGCATCGGGATCGCGGCGTGGGGGTCCAGGTCGTGACGCCAGAGCTCGCTCCCGTCCTCCGCCGCCATCGCCACCAGGTGGACCCCCCGGGACACGACGAGCTGGTCGACTCCGTGGAGCTCCAGCCGGAGCGGGGTCGAGTAGCCGGCCGAGCCGGTCAGCCCCGTCCACGCCAGCGAGCCGTCCGCCACCTCGAAGGCCGCGAACGCCGGACCCTCCTCCCCGGGCTTGCCGACGCCGAGGACGACCCGCTCCCCGACGACCACCGGAGAGACCGAGTAGCCGAACCGCGGCACGGGCGCCCACTCCGTCAGGTCCTTCTCCCAGAGGCGCTCCCCGGTGTCCGCGTCCGCGGCCACCAGCAGCGCCTGGGAGGAGACGGCGAACACCCGGCCGTCCGCCACCGCCGGCGTCGAGCGTGGGCCGCCGTCGCCCAGCTCGGCCTCGACGAAGGGCCCGACCCCGTGCCGCCAGACGGTCTCGCCGGTGCCGGCGTCGAGGGTGACGAGCGCCTCGCCGTCGGCGTCGGCGTCCATCGTCACGACCCGCTCCCCCACCACCGCGATCCCCGAGTAGCCGCCGCCCAGGGGCCGACGCCACGCCTCGGCGGGTCCGTCCGCGGACCACGCCCCGATCAGGTCGTCTTCCGACGCGATGCCTTGGCCGTCGGCGCCCCGGTACTGGGGCCAGTCGGCCCCAGCGGCGACGCCGACGACGAGGAGGAGTCCTGTCGCTCCCGCGATCCCAGCACGCATGCTCACCTTCCTGGCGGACGGACCGCCGGTCGTTCCCGTTTCGGGACGATCCTACGTTCCGGCGCCAGGAAAGTTCGGAGCTGTCTCGACGACAGGGACGAACCGCCCAGGCCTACTCCGCGGAGGCCGCCTCCAGGGTGGTTCCGGCGTCCGCGACCACCATCCAGGCGCCGTCGATCTTGCGATAGACCGTGACGAACTCGCCCAGCTCCGCCGGGGCCGCGCCCTCGCCGTCCGGGTCGAAGGTCCAGTTCCCCCGCTCGTAGGCCATGTCTCCGGCCTCCGCGACGTGGACCTCGGTGGTCGTCCAGGTGATCGTCGAGTCCGGATTCTCGGCGTTCTCCGCCTCGTTGGAGGCCTGGATGGCGGCCCGGCCGACATCGATGGTGCCGTCGAAGATCGTCACGCCGTCCTCGGCGAAGACGGCCGCGGCCGCCGCCTCGTCCTTGGCCTGGGCGGCGGCCAGCCACTTCGCCGACAGGTCGCGGACGGCCTGGGCCTCGGCGGCCAGGTCCACCGCCGGGGCGGCGGGCTCCTCGGCCGCGGGCTCGGGCGCGGCACACGCCACGAGGGTCAGGAGGGCGATGGCGGAAACGGCAGGAATCAAATTGCGCATGGACGTACCTCTCTTTCGATGGCTCGCGCGCGGCTCACCGCGTCGGGCCGAGACCGGTCAAAGCCGGAACGTAAAATCATCATATTTTTTATAATACTATGAATCCCACCGGCGTGATAGCTCCGCGTCCCGGACGTGACCGTTCCGTCCGCTCAGCGCCCGCGACGGATAGCGGCCTGGGCGATCCGGTCCACGACTCCCGGCGCCAGGAGCTTGAGCCACAGCCCCAGTCGGCCGCGGGCGGACATGACGATCTCCCGCTCGCGCCGCTCGGCCGCCCTCAGGATCCGGCGGGCGCAGAGCTCCGCGCTCATCACCCGTCCCTCCTGCACCGGGCTCGTGCCCAGCGGCCGGCCGTCCGGGCCGTAGGCGCGCTCGCGGATCTCGGTCGCCACGAAGTCCGGGTAGGCCATGGTCACCGTGACGCCGCTGTCCAGGAGCTCGATGCGCAGCGTGTCGAAGAACCCGGCCATGGCGTGCTTGCTGGCCGCGTAGCCCGAGCGGGTCGGCACGCCGGTCTTGCCGGTCAGGCTCGAGACCCCGACCAGCCGACCCCGCGCCTCCTTCAGGTGGGGCAGGGCCGAATGGGTGCACCAGACGGCGCCCAGGAAGTTGACGCGCAGGATCTCCTCGAAGATCCCCGGGTCCTCCAACTCGTCGAACCGCGCCCACATGGAGATCCCGGCGTTGGCGATCAGGACGTCCAGCCGCCCCCAGCGCTCCACCGCGGCGTCGATCAGCACCGAGCACGCCGCCCGGTCGCCCACGTCCGTCGGGACGGACAACGCTTCGCCTCCGCGTTCGCGGCAGGCTGCCGCCACCTTCTCGAGCCGCCCCGCGCCGCGAGCTGCCAGGGCCAGCCGCGCCCCCCGGTCCGCGAGTTGCAGGGCCATCTCGCGGCCGATGCCGCTCGAGGCGCCGGTGAGGACAACGACGGACGAGGAGAAGGGGTCCGAGCCACGCATGGCGTCATGATCTCACGACCCGGGCGACCCGGACCGACTCCCGGCCGCTCCCCGAGACGACCGGGAGCGACCCGCGACCGGTAGGCTGCGGGCTCCGATGCTCCGCCACGAGTCAGCCACGGGCCGCGCTCGGCCTCACGTCGTGCTCGTCCACCCCGCGATCCCCTGGAACACAGGCAACGCGGGCCGGACCTGCCTGGCCCTCCGCGCGCGGCTGCACCTCATCGAACCCCTGGGTTTCTCCCTCGACCACCGCCGGGTGCGCAGGGCCGGACTCGACTACTGGCCCCGCGTCTGTCCCTGCACCTGGCCAGCCTGGGAGGTCTTCGAGAGCCACCTGCCCGAGCTGGGCGAGCCCCTGTTCTTCAGCGCGGAGGCCGAGCGCGACCTGTGGAGCGTCGACTGGCCGGAGCGACCGGTGCTGGTCTTCGGCACCGAGGACCGGGGGTTGCCGGCCGAGATCCGGGAGCGCCACCGGGAGAGCCTCGTGAGGATCCCGATCCTGGATCCCGGGGTGCGGTCGCTGAACCTGTCGACCGCGGTGGCCGTCGGGCTGTACGAGGATCGGAGGCGGCGGGGGTGATGGACGGGAGGACCGAGGACGGGAGGGACGGGAGGGACCGGAACTAGCCTGACGTTCTCACCGGGTGTCGTTGCGAGAGGCCGTAGGTGCCTGGAGATGCAAGGCTTGCGACCGAGGGCGACGCAGTCGTACTGTCTGTACGTCGAGGAGCCCGAGCAGAGCGTAACGCCGCAGATTCAGGTACATACGGTCTCGTAGTAGATAGTTGG
>CAJQNK010000125.1 GCA_905479655.1 uncultured bacterium
GCCATCCTCGTGCCCCGCGGCGACTCCGAGGCCCTGGCCGCCGCGATGGCCCAGGTCCTCGACTCGCCCGAGCTCGCCGAGCGCCTCGCGTCCGCCGGCCGGCGCAACGTGGAGCGCCGCTTCGCGATCAACCGCACCGCCCGGGGTCATGAGGAGCTCTACCACGAGCTCCTCGTGGCGGAGGGTCGAGGGCGTTCGGGCGCGTCGGTCGCCTGAGGGCCGGAGGTTTCCCGGTCCGACTACTTGCCGTCCAGGGTCGACCGGACGGTCGACGCCGGTGTCGCTCACTGCGAGCAGAACGTGCGGCCCGGGCTCGACGTCCTCGTGCCGTCCGGCGTACCCCTCCTCGAGGTAGACCTCCCGGGTTTCCAGGGTGACCGTGCCACCTCCGGGCATGGCTTCGCGGGCGTTGAGCGGAGGCGGGACCGCGGCTCCATCTTCCTCATGAGGGGGGGCCTCGTCGATGAGCCATCGGGTGGGCCGTTCCTCCCTCGGGTCTTTCACTGCGGAGGAATCCCACGGGAGATCGCACTCACAGCCTACCACCGAATCCGAGATCGAACCGCCCCTCGGTGCGATCAGGCTCCCACCCGACGGTGTGGCGCCGGCCCGTCGCCCCTACCGACGACCCCTGGATTCAGGAGTTTGTCGGCGGCCAGCCGGCGCGGCGGAGGGATTCGGCAATCTCGCTCAGGACCGCCGGGTCCTCGATGGTCGCGGGGGTCCTCACGGGCTTCGCATCCGCGATCTTGCGGACCGTGCCGCGCAAGATTTTTCCGGAGCGGGTCTTGGGCAACCGCTCCACCACGAGCGCCGTCTTGAAGGCGGCGACGGGTCCGATCTTCTCCCGGACGGCCGCTACGACCTCCGCCTCCACCTCTCCCCGATCCCGGTCGCAGCCGGACGAGAGAACCAACAGGCCGATCGGGAGCTGCCCCTTCAGGGAGTCGGCCACGCCGACGACGGCACACTCCGCGACGTCCGGATGGGCGGCGATCACCTCCTCGATGGCGCCGGTGGACAGACGGTGTCCCGCGACGTTGATGATGTCGTCGGTCCGCGACATGACGAAGACGTAGCCGTCTTCGTCGATGAAGCCGGCGTCCGCCGTCTCGTAGTAGCCGGGAAAGCGCTCGAGGTACGAGGAGCGGAAGGTCTCCTCGTCGTTCCACAGGGTGGGGAGGGAGCCCGGAGGCAGCGGCAGCTTCACCGCCAGGGCTCCGGTGGCGCCCGGCGCGACCTCCTGCCCCTCCTCGTCGAGGGCGCGCACGTCCCAACCGGGCACGGACCGGCTCGGCGAGCCCAGCTTGACGGGCAGCTCCTCGATCCCGAGGCAGTTGGAGCAGATGGGCCAGCCCGTCTCGGTCTGCCACCAGTGGTCGACCACCGGCACGCCGAGCATCTCCTGGGCCCAGGAGAGGGTATCCGGGTCCGTCCGCTCTCCGGCGAGGAAGAGGGCGCGCAGCCGGGAGAGGTCGTAGCGGGCGAGCAGCTCACCCCGCGGGTCCACCCGGCGGATGGCACGGAAGGCCGTGGGGGCCGTGAACAGTACGCGGACGTCGTGGTCGGAGATCACGCGCCAGAAGGCGCCGGCGTCGGGCGTCCCCACCGGCTTGCCCTCGTACAGGACCGTCGTGTTGCCGTGGACGAGGGGGCCGTACACGATGTAGGAGTGGCCGACGACCCAGCCCACGTCCGAGGCGGCCCAGTAGGTCTCGCCCGGCTCGACTCCGTAGATGTTGCGCATGCTCCAGTGGAGCGCCACGAGGTGGCCGCCGTTGTCCCGTACCACGCCCTTCGGACGTCCCGTGGTCCCCGACGTGTAGAGGATGTAGAGCGGATCGGTGGCCGCGACTGGGACGCAGTCCCGGGGTGCGGCCGCGGCCTCGGCCTCGAGCCAGTCGACGTCGCGGCCCGGGGTCAGCTCGCAGGGGTGGGTCTCGCGCTGCAGGATGATGCAGCTCTCGGGCCGGTGGGTGCTGCGCTCGATGGCCCGGTCCAGCAGCGGTTTGTACTCGACGATCCGGGTCGGCTCGATGCCGCACGAAGCGGAGACGATGACCCGGGGCCGGGCGTCGTCGATGCGGACCGCCAGCTCGTCCGCCGCGAAGCCGCCGAACACGACGGAGTGGACGGCGCCGAGGCGGGCGCAGGCGAGCATGGCGATGACCGCTTCCGGGACCATGGGCATGTAGACGACCACCCGGTCACCGGGTTGTACGCCGCGGTCGGCGAGGGCGCCGGCGAACCGGGCCACCCGATCCCGCAGCTCGCGGAAGGTGAAGCGCTCGACGGTGCCGGTGACGGGGCTGTCGTACACCAGCGCGGCCTGGTCCGCCCGGCCGCCGTCCACGTGGCGGTCGAGGGCGTTGTGGCACGTGTTGACCCGCGCCCCGGTGAACCAGCGCGTGACGGGGCCCGCCCCGTCGTCGAGGACACGGTCCCATCGGCGTTCCCAGTCGATGGCCTCGGCGGCCTCGGCCCAGAACTCCTCGGGCGCCTCGAGGGAGCTTCGGTAGATCTCTTCGAATCGGCGGCTCATGGCGTTGCCTCCTGACGAGAGTCGGCTCGGGGCCGGAAAGAACCGGGGCTGGTGATTGCGAGGCTAGCCTGACCTTCTCACCAACTGTCTACTACGAGACCGTATGTACCTGAATCTGCGACGTTACGCTCCGCAAGAACTCCTCGATGTACAGACAGTACGCCTGCGTCGCCCTCGGTCGCAAGCCTTGCATCTCCAGGCACCTGTATCTCCAGGCACCTGTATCTCCAGGCACCTGCGGCCTCTCGCAACGACATCCGGTGAGAAGGTCAGGCTAGCAGCGCGGCGGCGTCGAGAAACGGTCCTTTGGAGCGGGTCGCGGCCCGCCAGTCGGGGCGGTGCCGACAGCGCGGGAGACGCGCTCGCGTTCTGGGGGGGGCGATCCCGATCCGGACGCCCGAGGCCCGATCAACCGGGCCTCGGCTCCTCTCCCGGCGGTCGATCCGGGCCCTTTGTCGCATTTCGTCCCAATATTTGATTTCGTCAAAACCTTTGAGCTCGTTTTCTCGAAAACGTAGAATAGGGAACTGAAGCAGCCGCTGGTCTTCTCGCTCATGAATCTGCACGGAACTCACCCCGAACTCCTTCCGGCTGCGCACTCCGGCCGCTTTCTCCGCGGCCTGGCGGTAGGCCTGGTGCTGAGCAGCCTCTTCTGGGGCCTGCTCGGCCTGGCCCTCCTGTAACTCCGGCCGGAGGTCGTTCGAAGGGAGGCTCGCCGTCCCGGCTCGGCGGCGGGAGGGTCGGGCTGCGCGTGTGCTACCTTCCGCGGACGTGAGACGAGACCGCTTCGGAGTGAACCCGACCCGGCGATCGAGCGTGGGGCTCCTGGTATGCGTCGCCATCCTGACCGGGGCCTGCTGGTCTCCCGCTCCGGAGCCTCCGGAGCGAAGGCCGGCCCTGGAGCTGAGCGGGGTCCTGGAGACGGTCGCCGACGGGAACGGGGCCGTCCGACGCGACGTGGAACGGGGCCTCGTGACCCTGCCGGAGGGTTCGGCGGTCGAGCTGCCGGCGCTCTTCGAGCCGGGCTCCGAGCTGCGGTTGGACCGCCTCGTCGGGACGGATGGGGACCTGGCTCTCGAGGTGCGATTCGAGACGGACACGGAGGGGGATCGCCTCCTGCTGCTCGAGCCCGGCGAGGAGCCGCTGAGAGCGGACCTGGAGGTCGAGGGCCGGACGCCCGGACGTCTGTCGCTGCGGGCCGTGAGCGTCGGCGACCGAGAGAACAGGCCGTCGGCGGAGGCCCGGCTCCTGGTGCTGGAACGCCCATGGCTCTGGAGCCGGTCGCCGGAGTCGCCGGTCGAGGGAGCGGGGAGTCGGCCGACCGGCCCTCCGGCTGGGACGCCCGTGGTCGTCTACCTGATCGACACGCTGCGTCGGGACCGGCTCGGTTGCTATGGCTACAGGCGTGAGGTGAGCCCGCGGATCGACGCCTTCGCGGCTCGGGCGACGCTCCTCCGACACGCCGTGGCCCAGTCCTCCTGGACCAAGCCTTCGGTGGCCTCGTTGTTCACCGGCGTGTGGCCACCGGTCCACGGCGCCACGGGGTGGCGTAGTCGGCTGCCCGACGGGCTCACGACCCTCGCGGAGGCCCTGGGTGGAGCGGGGTACCGGACCGCGGCCTTTCTCACGAATCCGAACGTGATCGAGTCCTTCGGCATGCTCCAGGGATTCGACGAGTGGGAGAAGAACCTGCGGATGCCGTCCGCCGAGGTCAACAGCCTGGTCTTCGACTGGCTGGGCCGGGAGGGCGGCGCGGAGCCCTTCTTCCTCTATGTCCACACCGTGGACCCCCATGCCCCCTACGATCCCCCGGAGCCCTACCGGTCGCGCTTCGCGCCCACCGCGGACGAGATGCCGTCGTGGACGCCGCACTGGAAGTGGCCCCGGGAGGCGTTGCCGTACCTTTCGGACCTCTACGACGGAGAGATCGCGGCCAACGACGCGTCCTTCGGCGAGCTGCTCGACCACCTGCGGGAGCTGGGCCTCTACGACCGCGCGCTGATCGTCCTGACCTCCGATCACGGGGAGGCCTTCAAGGAGCACGGCCGTTGGCGCCACGGCAACGATCTGCACTTCGGGACGTTGGACGTCCCCCTGATGATCAAGCTGCCCGGGCAGCTCGAGGGGGCCGTCGTGGATTTGCCGGTGCAGCACGCCGACCTGCTGCCCACGATCCTGGACGCGGTCGACCTGCCGGTCCCGGCCGCGGTGGAGGGCCGCAGCCTCCTACCGGTCCTCGAGGCGAAGGGCCGGGACGAGACCCCGAGGCCGGTCTTCTCGCACCTCGACCTCGGCCGGAACCCCCATCAGCAGAGCGTCGTGGTGGGCGAATGGAAGCTCGTGCGCAGCCGGTCCCGGCGGCAGCCCGGACCCTGGAGCTTCCAGCTCTACCGTTGGCGGGACGATCCGCGCGAGAGCCTGGACCTGGCCGGAGAACGCCCCGTCACCGCGGCCGCGCTCTCGGCCGAGATCGATCGCCACCTGGCTCGGTCGGCGGGCGCCCTCGAGGAGGGCGAGGATGCCGTCATCGACCGCGAGACGGAGGAGGCCCTGAGGGCCCTGGGGTACCTCGAAGACGAGGAGCCCGTGGTGGAAGCCGGCCGCTCGTAGCGTGTCTCGCCTTTCACCACGGGCTGCTAGAGCTCAGAGACGCGGAGGCGCGGAGGCCGGTCGCCTCTCCGTGCCTCGGCGTCTCTGCGTCTCTGGGCACCCCGCGTCTCGTTCCGAGACCGTCAGCGACGAACGACCCAGGCGATGCCGAGGAGCAGCAGCGCCAAGACCACCAGGATCGTCCAACAGCCGCTCCACGGACCGCCGATGTCACCGTGCCCTCCACCTGTTCCGCCGCCGTAGTACGAGTCGTCGTGGGGGACCATCGCCGGGTGCTTCATGTTGTTTCCGCACTCGTCGGGAACGAGGTTGCCGTCTTCGTCCTTCGAGGTCCCGGACGCCAGATCGTCTTCGTCCGGAATGTCGTTCGCGTTGCAGTCGTTCGGTGGGAAGGCCTGTGCGCCGGTTGCGACGACGGCCGGCTCCTCGCCGGGGTGGCCGAGGGAGACGACGCGGATGGCGACGTCGGAGCGGTCGCCGGGCGCCGCGTCCGCCGGGACCACCGCGACGAGGTTCAGGTCGTCCAGGAGGTGGCATTCGCGCTGGAAAGGAGCCACCGGGCCGGTCTGGAACACCGCCGGTACCGGTGTCAGGGCGCCGCTCACCGGATCCTGACGGCGGAGCCAGCCCGGGTCGGCGATCTCCACCCGGTAGCGGTCCTCCGTGCCACAGGCGTTGCGCACACAGAGGATGTGTTCGGTGGGCACGATGTCGCCCGGCTGGGATCTGCGGTAACCGCCGGCTCCGAGTGTCGGGACGATCGAAGGGCGGGCGCAGCGACCGGGCTCCTCGACGACCACCGTGTACTCGGCCTCCCGGTGGCGCGTGCAGGCGCCCTCCGTCAAATCCATCGTGGCCCGCAGATGGTAGGCGCCCGCTGCCGGGGCCGGGCCGAAGTCCGCCGTCCAGATGTTGTTGCGCGACAGGCGGTCGCCGTGGGTCCCGTCGTCGAACAGGGTCAGGGCCTCCGTGGTCCCATCGGGTCGGGTGAGAGTGACCTCTCCGTCCACCTTGTCGAAGCCGTCGATCGGCCGCTGTGGCTCCGGGATGCGGAAGCTCGCATGAATGCTCTGGCCAGGGGCTGTCTGGGTGCGTTCCGGATAGGGACGAACCGCGGCGCCGCCCTGAGCGAGCACCGAGTAGAAGTACTCCTGGTCGAAGCGGCACGAGCCGGGGCGGCGGACGATCTTCCCGGTCCAGTTGCCGGCCGCCTCACCCCGGTAGGGGAGGTCGACGTGGAGGAAGTCGTGACGCTCGCGGTGTCCGGCCTCGACGCCGGGGTCGGTGCGATCGACGGCAACGCCCGACGGTGTGAAGAGTTGCAGCTCGAGATCGCACTGGAAGCCCGGCGGCACCTCGCCGTCCGGGAACGTGGCGAGCGCGTCGTCGCCCGACCGGCCCACGGGCTTCTGCCCCAACACCACCGAGAGCTTGGCGTCGCCGCAGACACTGACCTCGAAGGGTGCCGACTCCTTCTGCCCCTGCTTCATGACGCCTCGGGGGTCGAGCACCACACTGCCGTCGTAGATCGTGCCGTGAGCGGTGACGAAGAACTTCTGCAGGTCGAGGAGATCGCCATCCTCGAAGGCGAAGAAGGTGCCACCCTGGGCCTCGGCCAGGTCGCGGAGATTGCCCTCCTGCGCCCCCTCTCCGATGCCGATGGCCACCACCTGGACGACGCCGGGGTCGCCGATCTCCGCGCCGATGCAGTCGTTGCCGCCGAAGCCCTCGTCCGCGCCATCGAGGCACGGAACCACGTTTTCCTTGCCGTCGGAGAGGACGAGGATCGCCTGGTGCACGTTCGGCGTCGGGTTGCGGGCCGGGTTGGTCAGCATGTCGAGGGCCTCCTCGATCCCCGCTCCGATCGACGTTCCACCACCCGCGGTGATGGAGTCGAGCTGGGTCTCGAAGGCGCCGCCGGCGACCGTGTCGGCAGGGGTCAGCTCCACCAGCGCGGTGGCGGATCCGGAGAAGGAGACGAGGCCGAGCTTGTGGTCGGGCTCGCCGACGCCGCGGTCGTCCTCCACCGCCAGGGCAAAGGTACGGGCGGCCTCCCGGGCGTCGTTGATCTTGCAGTCGGTCTCTCCCAGGGGGGGCGAGCTGGAGGTGCAGTCGTCGTCCATGCTGCCCGAGCGGTCGAGGACGATCACGACGTCGGCGGCGTTGAGGCGGAGCCACTCGGCGTTGACCTCGTCGAGCTTGTTGTGGGCGAGCCAGAAGGCGGGGTCGTAGGGGGTGGTGAGCACGTCGGAGAGGTCGGCGCAACCCGTGGTGGAGACGCCCACGTGGTAGGAGCGGTGCCACTTGTCCGGCGGGACCTGGCTGGTGTCGACCTCGAGCGCGTAGCCCAGCTCGCCGACGTTGCCGAAGTTGGTGGCGAGGCCGCCCGACTCCTTGAACTGGTCGGGCAGGGGGATGCAGCCGGCACAGATCGACGCTGCCGGACGGACTCCCGGAGAGCTCTCGCAGTGGGTGAAGTCGGCGCTGTCCGTCTCGTCGTCGCCGGGGATCGGGTTGGCGGGCGCCGGGTCCCACAGGCCGAGTCGAGTACCGTCGAGGAACTCGAGTCGCCAGACGTCGTAGTCGAGAATGAACTGGCGGTGGAAGCTGAGGAACGCTCGGCCCCACGCCTCCTTCTCGAGCTGGGTGGCGCTGGTGGGCCGCGGGATCTCGTTGCGGCAGTGCCAGTTGCGGTGCTCCTCCGCGATGGTCTGGCCGCCGGTGGCGCCGCACGTCGGGTCGGCCGCGTCCGTGCACCCGCGGGGGTGAAGGAAGTCGGAGTCCGTGCAGCCGAGGTCGGCTCCGGTCGTGTCGAAGCAGTCGTGGGTCGAGGGGTCCTCGCCGACGCCACAAGCCGTCACCCAGGGGGTCGGGTGGGTGGCCGTCGTCTCGCTGTACCCCCAGCAGAACTTGGCGTGGCCGGGCGCCGGCCACGCCAGGCCGAGGAGGAGCAGGAAGAACACGAGGGAAGAGGGGGCCACGGTGGCCGTCGAGGGCCGCGGCGGGGTGGCGGGGCGTCGAATCACGTTCGCCTCCTTTCGGCGAGGTTTGAGCGACACTGGCGGTCCCCTGCCCCCGGGCGAGACCACCTCGGGGGCAAGGGCCGACCGGCAGACCCTCGCAAAGCCGCGACGACCGGGCGCCGCTCGCGGCGAGCGAAGGCGGCTCTCTGGGTGAGTTGGTCCCATCGTGCACCGTGCACGACCGCCCTGTCCAGCGCGAATCACTCTTCCTGGCGCGAGGGCTCGGTATTCGTTACGCCCGGTCCTTCCGCGGGGGCTGGCCGAGGCGGTGGGGAGCAGAGGGAGCGGGGTGCTAGCGACGCCCCGAGGCCATCCGGGCCGCTTCCGGCAACCCCCTCAACCGGAGCATCGAGACGATCCCGAAGATCGGGCCCGGCACCAGGGCGGCGAAGGCCCAACCCCAGCCCAGGGCCTCGACCATCGGCGGCACCAGTCGCAACGAGACGATCGTGAGCAGGAAGCCGAGGCTGGTCTGGAGGGTCAGGGCCGTCCCGACGTGGGCCGGGTCGGAGAGCTCGCTCACCGCGGCCGAGAACTGGGCGGAGTCGGCCACGACGGCGAACCCCCAGACCAGGCACAGGACCGTGAGCAGGCCCGGCGAGTTGAACGCGAGACCGGCCAGCAGGCAGCAGGATCCGGAGACGGCGAGACTCGCCACGGTGAGGGTGGTACGGCCCAGGCGATCGGCCAAGCGGCCGGCCACGACGCTGCCCAGGCCGCCGATCGCCACGGCCGCGAAGCCCGCGAGGCGGCCGCTGGCCTCGCTCCAGCCCGCGGCCCGGTAGCTCGCCAGCAGGGCGATGGGAGTCCAGGCCCACATGGCGTACAACTCCCACATATGACCCAGGTAGCCGAAGTTGGCCAGGCGGGTCGGCCGGTGCGACAGGGCGGAGAGCGCGAAACGCCAGTGGAAGCGCCGGGCGGCGGGTAGCTCGGGGCCCGGCCGGACGGCGAGGAACGCCAGCAGCGAGCCGGCCACGGCCGAGGCCGAGGCGGTGAGCAGGACGGGGCGCCAGGGCGGCAGCCCCGGCTCGCCGCCGAAGATCGGCAGGGCATTGAGCAGGTGCGGCACGGCGGAGCCCACCGTCAGCGCGCCGACGAGGAGGCCGATGCCGAGCCCGCGGTCGAACGTGGTCCAGCTCGCCATCAGCTTCATGCCGGTGGGGTAGACGCCGGCCAGGCACACCCCGGTCGCGAAGCGCAGCACGATGGCGCTCGCCGGCCCCTGCGACCCCAGGGCGATGGCCCCGTTGGCCACGGCTCCCGCCAGGGCGGAGACGGCCAGCAACCGGTCGGCTGGGACCCGGTCGGCGAGGTTGAGGAGGGCGCTGGCGAGGGAGCCCACGACGAAGCCGAGTTGCACTGCGATGGTGAGCCACGACTGGGCCCCGCCCGTGAGGCCCCACTCGGCCGTCAGTTGCGGCACGACGGCCGAGGCGGAGAACCACAGTGCCTTGGCGAGCAGCATCACGACCGTCAGCAGCCAGAGGTTGCGCCACTTGTCGGAGAGGCCTGTCGTCATGGGTCGCCTGGTTTCGATGGACCGTTTCGCGGCCCGCAGCTCCGCTTCGTCGAGAAATCCAGACTAGCCGAACGGTCCGGCCAGCCGCACTCTGTTCCCGACCTCCGGCAACGGGAACGTGCGGTAGGCCCGATCCTCCCAGCTCCAGTACAGCCACCTCCGGCCCGGATCCTCGAGCTCTGGGTCGAAGGAGAACAGGACCTCCACGGGGAGACCCTCCGCGTCGGAGCCGACGACGCGGGCGGTCATTCCGGGGAGGCGCCGCTCGCCACCCTCGGGCACGGGAAACTCGCCGGCCCAGAAGCCGTCGTTCGTCCAGCGGACGGCATAGACATCGTCCGCGGGGTCGAACTCGGGCGGTTCGGGGACCTGCATCAGTGAGCCTTCCAGGGCGCGGACGCGGAGAGTGTCGGGGGCTTCCCGCCGCACCTCGATCGAGGTGAAGGCGGGCGCCAGGAGACGGGTGCGCCGCGGCACGGGGGCGGACACCCGCTGCAACTCCCAGGGCAGGTAGACGGTGAGGAAGGTGTTGGGCGCCGTCACCAGGACGACCTCGCGGTCCCCGATTCCCGGCTCACCGGTGATGTCGAGCTGGGGGTCGATGGCGGTGGATGCCCCGTGGAGAGACCGGAGCGCGAAGGCTCGGAGGGGCAGCCCGACCTGGACCACCAGGAGGCCGATCGCGAACGCCCCGGCGCCCCATCGCCACCCCCGGTGGCTCGGGCGCCAGTCGGCGCGCTCGATGACGCCGGCCAGGAACAGGCCGAGGAGCGCCGCGCCGCCGAGGGCGACGAAGAAGAGGCGGCGGTCCGTCACCGGGCTCGTGGCGCAGATCGGGGCCACCGCGACGACCATCCCCAGAGCCCAGAAGCGCGCCTCGCGGCTGCGGGCCACGAGGGGCCCGAGGAAGATCGCCGCGACCGCCAGGAAGCCCCAGGCGGCGGTGTAGAAGATCGGCCGCGCGGCCGGCGACAGGATCTCCCAGACCTCGGCGTCGGGCCAGCCGAGCTGGCCGACCAGCAGCAGCGGTGCGCGCACCAGGGCCACGGCGAGGAAGCGCAGCGGCTCGCGTCCGGGGTCCAGGTAGAGACCGGTCTGCAGCGCGCCGTAGTCCATGGCCTGGTAGGCGAAGCGCCAAACCAGCGTCACCGTGAGGGCCGGGAGCAGGCTCAGGCCGCGGCCGAGCCAGCCCTCACGGTCGTAGGCGACGGCGTAGGCGCCGAGGTAGGCGACGGTCGCGACCCCCGGTTCGCCGGCGAGCAGAGAGAGCCCGAGGAGGAGGGGCGCCGCCACGGCGCCGAGTCGACTGCCGTGGGACCTCCAGTCGTGGTGAGCCAGAAGCGACGCCGCGCCGAAGAACAGGGCGAGCAGGACGTTGCGGTTGGACATCCACGAGACCGGGAAGAACCAGTGCTCGTCGAGGACGAAGAGCAGGGTCGCCAGCCCCGCGGCCAGGGGCGCCGCGGGAAGCAGCCGGCGGTGAGCGAGTGCGACGGCCGCCGCCACCAGGGCGAACCAGAGAATCCCGTGCGCGTGGACGAGCGGATTCGAGGTCGGCCAGAGCCGGTAGTCGAGCCAGTGGGTGGCGGACGACAGGGGGCGCCAGAAGGCGAGGAGGAAGCCTTCGGACGCCCACCACGGGTAGACGCCCACGTCGATCAGATCGGCGGCGCGCACGGCCCGGTCGGGCCCGACCCAGTCGAAGAGACCCATGACCGTCGCGCCCAGCTCGTGGGAGCCCGCGGGCACCAGGCCGCGCCCGTAGTGGGGCGCGCCGAGAAGCTCCGGGTCGAGCAGGCGTTCGCGCAGCACGAGGTCGTCCGTCGATTGGGGATCGCCCAGGGCCGGCAGATGGTAGACGGCGGCGAGAAGGACGACGACGAGGGGCCAGCGTCGGCTGCGGGCGAGGCGACGCAGACCGTCGCCGAGAGTCGAGATCATGACGTCGCTCCGGGCGTTAGCCGACGTATCCCAGGGCCTTGAGCTCCTCGAGGGTCCCCTCGTCGAGCTCCCGCTCTTCCTGGCCGCCCGCCATCGCGGGGTCGCTGGCCAGGGTCTGACCTAGAAGGCGCCGCAGCCGCTCCTCGATCTCCGGTCTCTCGCCGATCAGGTTGACCGTTTCGCCGGGGTCGGCGAGCAGGTCGTAGAGCTCCTCGCGGATGCCGTCGGCGGTGGGGATCAGGATGAGCTTGTGGCCGCCGCTGCGAACCGAGCGCCACTTGCCTTCGATCCCGGGCTTCGCCATCCGGTAGTGGGGCAGGCCGAGCCGATCCTCCTGCAGGGGCTGGTTCTCGGTGAAGGCCACGAGCTCGCGGCCGGCTCCTCCCTGCAGCAACGAAGCGAGCGAGCGGCCGGTGGCTCCCGCGGGCGGCTCGAGACCGGCCAGGCCGAGCAGGGTGGGAGCCAGGTCCATGAGCCGCACCTGGCTCGGGACCCGGTGGCCGGCCGGCACGGTTCGCGGGTAGCGCAGGATCAGCGGCACCCGCACGACCGGGTCGTAGAGAGACATGTCGTGGTGGAAGTAGAGGTCGTGCTCACCGAGCATCTCTCTGTGGTCGGCGGTGACAGCGACCACCGAGTCGTCCATGCGCCCGGCGGCCTGGAGCCCGTCCCACAGACCCTGGAGGGCGGAGTCGACATACGCGATCGTGCCGTCGTAGAGCTCGACCGCCCGCTCCAGGTCGGCGTCGGTGTAGCCGGACTCACGGAACGAGAACATCACCGCCCCGTGGCCGCCCCGGGCCGCCGCGACCTCGTCCATCAGGGTGAAGCCCTCGCGCTCGTCACCGAACGCCGTGTCGAACGGCGGGGGCGGCTGGTAGGGCATGTGCGGCTCCATCACCTGGACGAAGAGGAGAAAACGCTCGCCGGGCTCCAGTCCCTGGAGCCACTCGTTCGCCCGGGCGACCACGTCCGCGACCGAGCCGCCGGGGATCGCCGCACCCTCCGGAGCCTCCACGAGCTCGTAGTCGCTGAAGCCCTGGTCGAAGCCCCACTTCGACCCGAGGAAGGGGTGGGTCACGACCGCGGCCGTCCGCACGCCCTGGCGGCGGGCCGCCTCGGCCAGTGTCTCGAGATCCGCCGGCAGGGTCTCCGGGTGGTTTCGGACTCCGTGCTCCTGCGGTAGGAGACCCGTCAGGATGGTGGCGTAGGAAGGCCCGGAGAACGACGCCTGGGTGATGGCGGCGTCGAAGACCGCGCCCTCGGCGGCGAGACGGTCGAGGTTGGGCGAGGTGTCCCGCTCGTACCCGTAGGCGCCGAGGTGGTCGGCTCGCATCGTGTCGACCACCACGAGGACCATTCCGGGACCCGGTTCGGAAGGGGTCTCTTCGGTGCCGCCGCAGCCGGCGAGGAGGGGAAGAAGGAGAAGCGTCGCTGAGGCTCTGCGCAGTCCGGACATGGAGCCCTCTCGAAGTCGTGTCGGTGGGTGCGTGGGAGGTCGAGATGCGCGCGGACACCGGGTCGAGCCCGATCGTCTCGCCGGTCGATCGCGACGGTCCGATCGTACCAGAGCCGCGGGCTCGGTCCGCGCGCCGATCAAGCCAGGGAGCCGACGCCCGGTAGCGGCTACCGGAGGTTCGCGTCGACTACTGGACGTAGCCCAGCGAGCGCAGGGTCTGCAGGTCGGCCGGGTCGGCGAGGCTGGCCTCGGCGTCGGCGCGTGCGTCCCGGTGCTCGGACCAGTAGGAGTCGATCCACGCGGCGAGGACGGCTCGGCGGTCCGCGTCCGCGGCCTCTCCGGAGAGACGACTCTCCCGGAAGTCGACGTCGAGGCGCCACAGGTCGAAGCCGGCGCTCGAGGGTCCCACGGCCTTGAGGTCGCCCTCGACGCGCGAGACCCACGGGCGCAGAGCCCCGCTTCCCACGGCGGCCTCGTTGTTGGCCGACGGATAGCGCTCCGCCAACAGACCCCAGGCGTCGTCGGCGGACAGGAGCGAGTCGTCGAAGGGCGCCCCCCCCGCCGTGGCCAGGATCAGGTCGTGGACTCTTCGGGTCGTGACGGTCTCGGGCCGAACCCCGGCGGAGACGCCGGGCCCGCGGACGAGGAGCGGCACATGAAGGATCCGCTGGTGGAGCCCGTGCTCGTGGCCGACGCGACCCTCCTCGCCCAGCTCCTCACCGTGGTCGGAGGTCACGATCACGAGGGCTTCGCCGTGCCAGCGGCGGTCGACCTCCTCCAGGAGCCGGGTCAGGGGGCCGTCCAGCCCTCGGAGCTCGCCGTCGTAGAGGTCGGAGAGCTCCTGCTCCTTGCCCTCGGGCAACGAGTCCCAGCGGGTCGTCAGCGTCCGGTGCGAGTCGTAGCGCCAGAGCCGCTCGCCGGGCTCGAGACCGAGGGCGTCGAGCGCGGCGCCGGGAGGGACGAAGGGCGAGTGGGCGTCGAGGAAGTTGACGAACAGGAACACCCGGCCACGCTCCGGGATGGCCCTCGTGGCCACGCCGGAGATCTGATCCGCGTCGAGATAGGGGAGGCGCCATCGCAGGGCCCAGCTGGCCCGCGCCAGGGCGGGATTCCATCGGTCGAGGAGGCCGGCGAGGGTTCCCTGCTCCCAGGCGAACCGGGTCCGGTCGAGAAGCCGGTCGAAGCCGGCCTCGGGCGGCACGGCGAACGGGTTCGCGCTCACAGCCACGGAGCGGTAGCCGAAGTCGGCGAGCTCGCCCGGGAGCCAGGCGAGGCCCGGCAGCGGTCGCGTTCCCAGCACGGGCCCGAGCTCTCGGGCGTAGCGCACGCCGTGGAGGGACACGGGAAGGCCCGTGAAGAAGGAGGCGTGGGACGGACTCGTCCATCCGGCCGGGCTCAACGCGTGCTCGAAGACGGCCGCGTCCCGGGCCCAGGCGGCCAGGCCGGGGGTCGTCTCCCGGCCGTAGCCATGGAAGGAGAGGCGGTCGGCGCGGACGGTGTCGAGCACGACCAGCACGATGGCCGGGGGGCCGTCCCCGAGTCGCGGTAGGGGGCGGATCTCCCCGCCCCCTCCGTAACGGTCGGTCTCGGCGATGGCGAGCGCTGCCAGAAGCACCGCCGCCGCCGGCGGCAGCGCCGTCAGGAGGCGCCTCCCGCCGGCGCCGAGGCGGGGGAGGAGCACGACTCCGACCGCGAGCAGGAGAGTCGCCGCGACGGTGATGATGGCGGGGGCCCAGGCGCCGGCCGAGACCCGGGCCCAACCGAGGTTGCCGAAAGCGATCGCGAGCGGCAGGAGCACCATTCGGCCCGCCGAAGGGCTCGAGCGCGTGACGGTCCGGCGCAGCATCCACCAGGTCAGCGTCGCCACGGCGAGGGCCGCGAGGTAGGCCACCGGCTTGAGAGCTCCCGGGAAGTTGCCGGCGAGTCGCCCCACGCCCAGCATCGCGAAGCCGGTGACGGCGGCCGTGGCGGCCGCGGCTCCTTCCGCCGCGGCGTCCGATCGCAGGATCCGGGCGAGCACGGCCCCGGTGAGCAGGCCGACGAGCACCAGGGCGGCCGCGGGCGCCAGCAGGAAGAGGGCCACGGCGAGGAAGTCGCCCGGCCTCGCCGCCAGGGGCTCGGCGAACACCAGGCGCTCGATGAGGGCCAGGTTCCCGAGCACGTCGATCGCGGCGAGAGCCGTGAACGAGGCGAGGCTCAGACGAGCGGCGAGGAGGACGAAGCGGCTCACGAGCTTTGATCTTCGGGGCGGCGCCGACACGGGGCGCCGGGAGAGGTTCGACGCTGCGAGGCGGGAGTGTATCATCGCGCCTTCGTGCACCAGGGTAGACACCGCCCACGACGCAGAGCCGAGGGTCGACGCTGATGAGAGTCTGGACCATCCTGATGACCTTCCCCTTGCCGTCGGAGACCTTCGTCTGCAACGATGTCGCCGCACTGCGGCGGATCGGGGTCGATGTCGCCGTTCACGCCCTGTTGCCGGCCCGTCCCGACGCGGATGAGATCCTGGCGCAGCGCGGGCTGGCGGACCTGGAAGTGACCCACGGCGGGGGAGTGGCCAGTTCCCGCGGTCTCGTTGCCGCGCTCCGTCGGCCGGGCGCCCTCCTCTACGTGTTGGGTTGGATCCTCTCCCACAGCGTGACGAAGCCGGTTCACCTCGTGAAGAGTCTGGTTCTGGTGCCGCGGGCGCTCGACCTTCTGGCGCGGGCCCTGCGGGAGAAGCCCGACGTCGTCCACCTCTACTGGGGCCACTATCCCGCCGTGTTCGGCGCCCTGGTCGCCCGCTTCCTCCCCGGGACGGTCGTCTCCATGTCCCTCTCTGCCTACGATCTGCTCCGGGCCTATCCGGGGAGCGCGCGTCTCGCCCGCAGCGCCGGCCTCGTCTCGACGTGGGCCGGGGCCAACCTGCCGGCCATCGAGGAGCTCGGGGTTCCCCGCGACGAGGTCCACCTCTCCTGGCAGGGCGTCGATCTCCGGCGCCTGCCGAAGGACCTCGGGAGGAAGGAGCCCCGGCGCATCGTGACGGCGGGTCGCCTCGTCGAGGCGAAGGGCATGGACGACGTGCTCAGGGCGTTCGCGCGGGTCGTCGAGGAGTGGCCCGACGCCCGTCTGGTCGTGCTCGGCGACGGACCGGATCGTACCCGTCTCGAACAGATCGCCTCGGAGCTCGGGCTGAGCGGGTCGACCGAGTTCCGCGGCCATGTGGCGCACGACGAGGTGTTCGAGGAGATGGCGCGCTCCGAGATCTTCGTCTTCATGTCGCGCTACGCCGCCGAGCGGCTGCCCAACGTCGTCAAGGAGGCCATGGCGTGTCGCTGCGTCGTCGTCTCGACCTGGACCCCCGGCATGGAGGAGCTCATGACCGACGGCGAGCACGGCTTCGTGGTGCCCCAGGGGGCGGTCGACGAGGTCGCGGCGAAGATCGGCAGGGTCCTCGCCAGTCCGGAGGCCGCCGCCGCCATGGTCGAGGCCGGGGAGCGTCGGGTGCACGCGCACTTCGATCTCGAGAAGTTGATGGCGGGGTTCGTCCAGAGGTGGCGCCGGGCCGGCGAGTCCGGCTGACGTCTCGGCTGGGCGGCCTGGCCTCAGGACTCCCGGTCTGAGTCACCATCTTGTAACGCGGCGGCGGATCGAGACGCCGGAAGCCCTGTTGGAGGGCACTGCCCTTCGACGCAGGGGTCCGGAGACGGGCGGGGGTCCTTGACCGACCGGCGTCGATTGAGTACCCTGCGGCGTGTCGGCCTGTCGTGAAATTGTTGTGATGTAGGTTACTTAGACCTCCTATTGCCGGCCCGCGCTTCCCGCCGGGGCATCGACCCGCTATCGGATGTCCCGCTGCTCGCAAAGGACGGAAGAACGGTAATGCAACTCGCTCGAAGACGGCTCCTCCACGGTCTCTTCAAGATCGCCGACACCGCCTGTCTGCTCGGCTCGGTGATCTTCTCGATGTGGTACCTGGCGTCGGAGGTCTACGGGCTGGACGCCCGCGAGATCTTCGCGATGCGCGTGCGCCTCGTGAACCTGGTCTTCCTCCTGGCCTTCGTCGCGATCTGGCACGTGTGCTTCCGGCTGTTCGGTCTGTACCGTTCCCGCCGGCTCTCCAGCCGTTGGGCGGAGATTCTCGACGTGGTCAAGGCGACCTCGCTGGGGAGCCTCCTGATCCTGAATGCCGGGCTCCTCCTCGACGTCGAGATCTTCACGGGTGAGTTCGTCGGCTTCTTCTGGCTGATGGCCACGGGCTCGACGGCCGCGGCGAGGCTGATCCTGCGGGTCGCCCTGGAGCAGGCCAGGATGCACGGGCGCAACCTGCGCGACGTGGTGATCGTGGGCACCAACCCGAGGGCCCGGCGGTTCGCCGAGCGGCTCGACCAGCGCCGGGAGCTGGGCTACCGCGTGATCGGCTTCTTCGACGACACCTGGTCCGGTCTGCCGGACCTCCGCTCGGCGGGCGGGAACCTCCTGGGGGACCTGGAGGGCTTTCCGCACTTCCTGCGTTCGACCGCGGTGGACGAGGTGATCATCGCCCTGCCCGTGGCGACCTACTACCACGAGGCTTCGAGGGTCGTCGAGCTATGCGAGGAGCAGGGCGTCAAGGTCCGCTTCCTCTCCAACTTCTTCAACCTCTCCCTCGGCAAGGCGCGTCCGGAGTTGGTCGACGGAGAGCCCGTCATCCTCGTTCACAGCGGCCCCCCCGAGGGCGTCGCCGCGATGATGAAGCGGGGCCTCGATCTGGTCCTCTCCAGCCTGCTCCTCGTGCTTCTGGGGCCCCTGATGCTCGTCGTGGCCGCGATGATCAAGCTCAGCTCTCCCGGACCGGTCTTCTTCGTCCAGCAGCGGGTCGGCCTCAACAAGCGCCTCTTCAACCTCTACAAGTTCCGCACGATGGTCCCCGATGCGGAGAGGAAGCTCGCCGAGATCGAGCACCTCAACGAGATCAGCGGTCCCGTCTTCAAGATCAAGCAGGATCCGCGGGTCACTCCGGTAGGCAGGTTCCTGCGCCGCACCAGCATCGACGAGCTGCCGCAGCTCTTCAGTGTGCTGCGCGGAGATATGAGCCTGGTGGGGCCCCGGCCGCTGCCGCAGCGCGACTACGACGGTTTCGACACGGATTGGCACCGACGCAGGTTCAGCGTGCGCCCGGGCGTCACGTGTCTCTGGCAGGTCTCCGGGCGCAACTCCATCCCCTTCGAGCGCTGGATGGAGCTCGACCTGGAGTACATCGACCGCTGGTCGTTCTGGCTCGACCTCAAGATCCTTGCTCGCACCATCCCGGCCGTGCTGCGCGGCACCGGCGCGAGCTGAATACCGACTCCGGTTCGGAGCGACCGTCGTGACCCTTTTCTGGACTTTCGTCCTCTTCGGCTCCGGTGCGGTCTGCGCCTATGTCTACACGGGCTACCCCGCGCTCATCTACCTCCTCGCTCGTTGGCGACCGAGGCCGGTCCGGAAGGGGCCGGTCCGGCCCCCAGTCACGATCATCGTGGCCGCACACAACGAGGACGAGGTGATCGACGACAAGATCCGGAACAGCCTCGATCTCGAGTATCCGGGTGAGAGCCTGGAGGTTCTCGTCGGCTCCAACAACTCCAGCGATCGGACGGACGAGATCGTCGCGGGTTGGCAGGAGCGTGACGGGCGGGTCCGCCTGGTGGCCATCGAGCGACAGGGCAAGGCCTTCGCGCTGAACCGCTGCGCCGAGGTCGCGACCGGCGAGATCCTCGTCTTTACGGACGCCAACACGCTGCTCGACGAGGGATCACTGATCCAGCTGGTCGAGAACTACGCGGACCCGGAGGTCGGGGCGGTCACCGGCAACAAACGAGCCCAGAAGGACGCGGCCTCCGACGCGACCTCCGAGGGCGAAGGGGTCTACTGGCGCTACGAGATGTGGCAGAAGCAGATGGAGAGCACCTTCGGGAGCTGCTATATCGGGGACGGCTCCTACCATTCGATCCGCAGGGAGCTCTACGTGCCCATCACGGATCCGGCGCGGGGAGACGACATCTCGATCTCCACGCGGGCGGTCCTCCAGGGCTATCGGCTGATCTTCGAGCCGGGCGCGGTCGTCCGGGAGAGGGCGTCGCGGGGCGCTGGCAACGAGATCCGGCGGAAGATGCGGATCACCAACCGGAGCCTGCGCGCGCTCTTCGGTCTGGGCGGTCGGCTCTGGACCTCCGGCTTCTACTCGGTCGAGCTGATCTCGCACAAGGTGCTGCGGCATCTGGTCCCCTTCTTCCTGCTCGCCATGCTCGTCTCCAACCTGGCTCTGGTCGGGGCCCACGCCGTCTTCGCGCTGCTCCTCGCCGGCCAGCTCGCCTTCTACGGTCTGGCGCTCGCCGGCCTGTGTCTGCGGGAGACCGGCTGGGGACGGTCGAAGGTGTTCTGGATCCCCTTCTACTTCGTCTTCGTCAACTGGGCTGCGCTCCTCGGCGTGCTGTCCATGATGCGGGGCAAGCGCGCCGTGACCTGGGTCCCGCGATCCGGGGCCTAGCAGCCCGTGGTGGAAGCCGGGCGCGAGCGAGAGAAGAGGGCCGCTCGTAGCGTGTCTCGCCTTTCACCACGGGCTGCTAGCCTGCGCGGTAGGGGGTTGCCCTACCGCGGAAGCGGCGAAGACTCCTCCGGTTCGACGGTCGGCCAGGAGTGGAGGTCGCCGACCGGGAGGCCGAGCCCTTCCCGCGCCGGCCGTGCCTTGTCGAGGGTGTCGAGACGGGCGATCCGGACCAGCGCCAGCGAGATCGCGGGGAGGAACCAGAAGAACAGGGAGCGCGCTCCCGGGCCGGTCAGCGTGCACACGAAGTAGAGCGCGAGTCCGAACTCCATCGTCTCCGCCAGGATGCGGTGATCGGGATCGGCCGCGTGCCGCTGGGTCCAACGCAAGCCTCGAAAGACCACGAAGAGGAAGGCGACGAACAGGGCGAGTCCGACCAGGCCGTCGTCCACGGCGAACGCCAACAACGAGTTGTGCATCGGAAAGCGGCGGTTCCCGCCCGACACCCAGCGATACTCGAAGCTGTTCCACGTCTGCGTGAACTGGCCCGGTCCGACGCCCATGATCGGATGCTCCTGGATCATGTCGAGCCCGACAGAGAACATGGCGAGACGGATGGTCGAGGTGGAGTCCTGCGTCGGATCGCGGAGGGCGACGAAGCGATCCAGGACGTAGCCGGGGAGGGCGGAGATGACGATCGTCGCGAGGATGGGCGTGATGAGCACCACGGCGCCGAACCGGCGATGGCGGCGGAACTTGAAGGCCAACCAGACGCCTGCGATTCCGAGGACGAGGACGGCGGCGCGGGTGCCGGTGGCGGGGATGCCGACCAGGGTCAGCGCGATGGCGCCGGCGGTGAGCCATCTCCGACGCCGGTCGCGGACCAGCAGGATGATCGCCATGGCGGCTCCCGCGGCCATCATCTGCGCTCCCTCGGCAGGGTTGTCGTGCGTCCCGCTCAGTCGGTCGTGCGTCACCGACCTCGACTGGCCGATCCGACCCAGGCGGGTGCCCAGGTACTGGTCCGAGGCGATCACCCCGGCGGAGAGCGCCGAGCCCAGGACCAGAGCCAGGATGAGGAACCGGATGTGCCGCTTGTCGACCGCGGCGATCTGGGTGATGACGAGAAGGACGAGATAGCCGAAGAACTTCTGCGTCTCGATGAGCCCGTCCCGCATCTCCGACGAGCCCACGAGGGACAGCCCCATCCAGCCGACGAGGAGAAGCATGATGCGGACGGCCAGGTCCTCAGGGACTCGGCGCCGGGGGTCCGACAGCTTGCGACGGACGATCATCCCGGCGATGGTCAAGAGGATGAGAACGTCGGAATAGGAGAAGACACGAGATCCCAGAAAGGCGCTGATCCATCCCCCCTGCTGCACCAGTCCGGCCAGCGTGATCAGCGGCACGACCGGCGTGGACAGGCACAGGAAGAGGAATGCGACACCGCCCACGGCGCCCGCGCCCAGCGCCACGGTCTTGGCGAAGCCGCCCAGGTAGAGGAGACCGGCCATCACGGCGGCCGGCACCGCAAGCCACAAGACCCGGGGGATCCGGTCGAGGCCCAGCACCGAGGGCGCCTTCATGGGCGAGACCGCCGCGAGCGCATCCAGCGTGCGCAGAGATGGCCGGCCAACAGCGGAACGAACCAGTAGTAGCAGCCCTGATGAGTCCGCAGCTTGGCGTGAAACAGCAGATCGTCGGCCCAGTCCATCGAGAAGCCGAGGATCCGCTCTCCGCTGTGCACGCGGCCGACGAAGGTCGGGTCGTCGCCCGGACGGTTCTCGCCGAGATCACCGCCACAGGTCGCCTCGAACCCCTCCTCGATCGCGATCTCGTGGGTCTGCCGGGTCACGCCGTGCTCGGGCCAGCAGAAGAAACGGACGGTGTTGCCGGTGAGGGTCGCCAGCTCCTCCCGACACCGCCTGAGGACGCCGCGCAGCCGCTCCTCCCACTCCCGGGCCGTCTCCACGCCCCGGGGCGTCCATCGGCGGGCGGCCAAAGCCGGCTCGTTGCGTCTGACGGCCGTGCCGTACGGAGCCGCTACCGGCTCGTCGGTGCGGTGCCAGCCCCACTTGGCGCCCTCCATGGCACGCCACTGAACCCAGGCGAGGCGACGCCAGTTCGTCGGGCCGACGACGTCGCACTCCTCCGGGCCGATCTCGACGCGGCCATGGTCGGTGCCGTGGGCCTGGATGTCGACCAGGCCCTCGTCCACCAGGCGGGCGATCTCGCCCCGGTTGAGGTACCCGGCCCAGCGGAGGTCGTCGGCCGTCGCCCGCCCGGCGTCGATATCGTCCAGGTTGGGCCGGGGCCTCTCGTCGGGCTCGATGAAGTCGAGCGAAACGAAGACCGTCGCCGGCACGCGGTAGCGGCGCAGCAGCGGCCACGCGGCGACCCAGTTGTCGAGGTAGCCGTCGTCGAGGGTCACGACGACGGGCCGCGCGGGCAGGGCGCCGCCGGTCCGGCGGCTCTCGACCAGGTGCCCCAGAGAGATCGGGGCGTGTCCGCGGCTCCTCAGGATTCGCAGCTGACGCTCGAAGGCCTCGGGTCGTAGGGAGATCGTGTCGGCCCACGGTAGCCACCCGGGCTCGGAGCTGACCGAGTGGTACATGAGGACCGGGACACCCCCGGGCCGATCCATCAACGGATGCAGGGCCAGGAGGGGCAGGAAGGGCAGGAGCCACCATGCGGCGTGGCCGCCGCCCAGGGCGAGGCTGCCACCCGCGATGACGCCGACCGCGAGCGCACCGGCCCAGCCCAGCGCGAGAGCCAGACGGCGCCGCCGATGACGCGGTCGGTCCTGCATCCTCAACTCTCGATCAGCACGAAACCCAGGGCAGACAGGCCGGCATCGAGGGCTCGGCGGGAGAAGTCTTCGAGCTCGAGGTCGGTCACCTCTCCGGGCGGAACCAGGCACAGGAAGGCCGGGGACTGCTCCGCGATCCCGTGCAGCCGCAGGCTGTGGGAGAGAGGGGGCAGCCCCTCCAGGAAGACCCTATCGCCGGCCGGCTCGGGCTCCTCCGTGCCGAGGAACTGCAGCCGATCTCCCGCGAGGCGATCGACGACGGCGGAGTGGTAGGCCTCCCCGGCGGGGAGGCGGCAGACGACCCTCTCGCCGGCCGCGGCCAGGGCCAGGGCCAGGGTTGCGGTGGCGTCCGCCAGGTCGGCGGCGTCGAGATACCCCGACACCAGGATCCTGGGAGCCTCGAGCGCGTTCACCGCCACCAGCTTGCGCTCGATCTCCTTCCCTGCCGTCCGGAAGAGAGAGCGTCCCTTGGACCCGAGCGATCGTCCCCCCACAGCGATCTCGCCGAGCCTGGGGCGGATCGTCCCCAGCGCCCGGCCGCCGACGATCCTCAACAGGTCGGCCTGGGTGCTGACGTGGATCGAGAAGGTGTCGATGAGGATGAGCAGAAGGAGGCTCAGGAGGACGCCGACCGCGGCCCCCACGACCGTCTGGTCGAGGACCCGCGGCGAGTCGGGGTAGGTCGGCGGCTCGGCGGGATCGATGACGCGCAGCTTGGTCAGGGCCGCCGAGCGGCTGACGTTGACCTGGAGGGAGCGCGTGCGGAGGCTCTCGAGATCCAGCTCGAGCGCCTCGCGACGGGCGGTCACCTCGGTGATGGGCGTCTCCCGCTCGCGCAGCGACTCGCGCTTGCGGGTGAGGTCGGCCACGGAGGCGCGGCGACGCGGCAGGCCCGCCTCGAGAGCTTCGAGCTCCGCCTCGCGCAGCGCCAGCTCCTGGGAGACCCGCTCCAGGACGTTCCCCCGAGGGGCTCCCGAGAGCTGCGAGCGCAGCGCCGCGATCTCCGCCTCGATCTCCTCGATGCGGATCTCGGCCTCACCCAGCCTGCGGCGCTCCGACTCCAAAAGAGCGGTCAGGTTCTGCATCTCCTCGTCGAGGTCTTGGAGGCTCAGCTTCGAGCGGAGGGTTTGCTCTTCCTCGATGATCGACGCCAGACGGGCCTCCGTGTCGGCCGTCTCGCGCTCCAGGAAGGCGGCCACCTCGTCGGCCGAAATCTCCAGGTCGGCGGCCACGCGCTCGAGATAGGCGTCGGCCAGGGCGTTGGCGACGAAGGCGGCGGCCGTCGGCGACGGCAGCTCGGCCGAGATCTCGAGAACGTAGGAGCCGGGGATGTTCCGGACCCTGATGGCCCGTTGGAGGGCCGCGATCATCTTCTCCTCGGGCTCGGGTTCGACGTAGGTTCCCGAGTTCAGGACGCGGTAGCTCCGGTTCAGGAACCCCTTGACGGAGCCGAACGCGGCGCCGACCGCCGCGAGGGCGCCACCCTCTTCCTCCTCCTCGGTCCCGTCCACGATCTCGCCGCCGTTCTCATGGATCTCGGCGAGGACCGCCTTCGCGACTCCCCGGCTCATCAGGTACTCGATTCGGGTCTCGGTCAGGAGCTGTGCCGACCGATCCGTCGAGATCCGCCCACGGCTGAAGGCCAGCTCGGCTTCCGAGGGCAGCATGATGACACGGGCCGACGACTTGTAGACGGGCTTGGTGAACAGCGCGACGAGGGCCAGGACGGCGGCCAGGGTGGCGGACGACACCACGATCGCCGCCAGCAGTCGCCGGTGGCGGAGGAGGAGCTGCCAATAGTGGAGGAAGGTGATGGTCATCGTGATCGAGATCCTGGCTCCGGGGCTAGCGAACGAGTTCCCGGCTCGTCGTGGCGTACACCGATGTCGGCAGGACCAGCCGCCAGAAGCGGTTCCAGTTGGCCAGGCTCGTCGGCGGGACGAAGATCCGGTCCCCGTCGCGCAGCACGATGGTCGGCCCCCCGATGATCTGGCCCAGGTCGAGCTCGAAGATCGTCGGGTCCCCCGGGTCCTCGGGGCGCACGAGGTAGAACTTGCGGGTCCGGGCCGTCACGACGTTGTACCCGGACGCGGCCGCGAGCGCTTCCAGGAGGTCCATGCCCTCGGCAGGGATGGGGTACGCCCCCTGGTTCTGGACCTCGCCGAAGACATAGACGAGCCGCTCACCCTCGGCGGGGAAGCGGACGATGTCGCCGTCGCGCAGGAGGATGTCGGACGCCTGGAGATCGGGCCGCGAGTAGTTCAGGTGGAAGGGGGCGCCTTCGCGCAGGAGCGTGCCCCGGCTCTCGTCGGCCTTCTCGTCGAACCCGCCGGCGACGGCGATCAGCTCGCCGACCGTCAGGAGATCGGGGCAGAGCGAGTAGACACCCGGTCGCCGCAGCTTGCCCTCGACCAGGATGCGCGTGGACCGGCAGCGCACGACCTGGGCCGCGACGACCGTCTCGGAGCCCAGGAACTCCGTGTAGGCGAGTTCCACCATGTGCCGGACCTCCTGGATCGTCCGGCCCAGAACCGGGAGCGGGTCGAGAAAGGGCAGGTCCAGGGTGCCGTCCTGGCGGACTTCGGTCGCCCGCACGCCGCCGGAGCTCTCGACCTGGAACTGGGAGCCGAGATCGGGGCGCCCCCAGACGAGAATCCCGACCTGGTCGAGTGGACCGATGGTGTAGGCGGGACGCTGAGGTCCGGCGGCGCAACCGAGTCCCTGCGACGGGTCGCAGCTCCGGTCGAGGCGCGGCAGGCCGGCGGCCGGCGGCTCGGAGGACGCCGACGGCGGGGCGGTCGCCAACTCGCCCGTCCCGACGATGTCCGGCTGCAGGGCGGGTCCGGACAAGCAGCCGCCGAGACACGCGGCCGCCGCCAGGGTCGCCAGGACGACGACCGGAAGCGCAGGGCGCTGGGACGGCATGGGATTCGCCACGGGCTGGACTTCTCCTTGGCTGGAGCTTTTGGCTGGGCAGACGCCTACCGAAGGTGGGCAGGCCGCAGGGGCTGTTCCTCTTCGCGCCTTCCGATCAGGGAAGCGTAACGGCTCGAGGATGAAAAGAGAATGAACCTGGAGGCGGGGCGTCTGCGCGCGCCCAGCCACACCCGGCGAGCGTCGCATCACCGGTCTCGCTGGACTCCGGGGGCGCGCGGTCCTCGTCTCTCCGAACGAGACTCTAGCACTGGCCCCCGATCGCCAGCAAGATCGGACGGCGGCGCTTGGCGACCCCCGGACCTCGGGGTATCATGCGGGCTCCTCGGGTGCCGCGGTCTCCCCGATCGGCGTGTGCGCCCTCACGAACAGCACCCCATCCGAGATGTACCGGGCGTTAGCGATGCACCCACGGCAGAGATGCACCCACGGCGCGGTCCGGTTCGGGCCTCGGTCGATCTCATCATGACCTCCGACGACTCAAGGCACTCCGCAGCGGCCGCGCGACGGCCGGCCACGCCCGGCGGGCGTCTGCTCCGAGGGCTGGGCCTGGCGGCCCGCATCACGCTCGTTCTCGGACCGGTTCTGGCCCTGCTCCGAACCCTGCGCTACGCGGACCAGCGGCTCCTCGTCGCGCCCGCGTTCCTCGACATCTCCCTACCGCAGGCGGGGCTCTTCGCGGTCGCCGCGACGGCGATCGGAGGGGCGATCTTCCCGCTCCTGGCCCGGGTCGTGCCCTCGGTCCGGCTCCGGGCGACCTTGGCGGCCCTGCCCGGTTGGGTCGGGTTCTCGCTGGTGGTGGGCTGGCTCACGAACCGCTACTACCTGCCGCGCGTCACGGACCCGGTGAGCCTCGCGGGCAACGGGGTTCTGGTGCTGCTGCTCCTGGGTCTGCTGGTGGCCGTGGGGTGGTGGATCGCCCGCTGGCAGGGTCGACTGGCCGAGGGGTCTCGGCGCGAGGGGCTCGGCTGGGTCGCGGCCCTGGTAGTCCTTTCGGCGGTCGTCATCGGTTGGGGGCGGGTGGCGGAGGTCGAGAGCCGCGATCGACCGAACGTGATCGTGGTCCTGATCGACGTCCTGCGAGCCGATCACCTGGGCACCTACGGGTACGAGCGCGACACCTCGCCGAACATCGACCGCTTCGCCCGGGATGCCGTGGTGTTCGATCAGGCGGTAGCGCAGAGCACCTTCACCAAGACGAGTGTCGCGTCGATCCTCACCGGTCTCTATCCGCACCGGCACGGCGTCTACATCGCCGCCAACTTCGACGACCCGACCCAGCGCAACGTGCAGGCGGATACCCTCGGCCAACATCTCTCCACCCTGGGCGAGCGCCTGCAGGCCGACGACGTCCTGACGGCCGCCTGGGTGCAGAACGGGCAGCTCCGGGCCTACATGGGTTTCGACCAGGGGTTCTCCCTGTACCGTGACCAACCCGGCCACATGCCGGTGATCCTCGAAGAGTTCGCCTCCTGGTACCCGCCGTTCCGGGGGCGCATACCCTTCTTCACCTACCTGCACATCCTCGACCTGCACGGTCCCTACCTGCCTCAGCCGCCCTGGGACACCCGATTCGGGCGCTACAGCGACCGCTTCGACGACATCGACATGGACAACTGGAGGGTGTACCGCAACGGCGTGCGCCAGGGCGAGATCGAGCCGAGCGACGCGGAGATCCGCCAGCTCGAGGCGCTCTACGACGGGCAGCTCGCGTGGGTCGACGATCAGTTCGGCCGGGCGATGGACGAGCTGAAGGCGAGCGGTCTGTACGACGACTCCATGATCATCTTCACCGGCGACCACGGGGACGCCTTCATGGAGCATGGCTTCATCTCCCACTCCCATACCCCGTACGAGGAGCTGATCCGGGTGCCGCTGATCGTCAAGTTCCCGCGCTCCCGCTACGCGGGTCTGCGCATCGACGACCAGGTGGCGCTGGTCGATGTGGCCCCGACCGTCCTGCGTTTCCTGCGGGCTGACGGCTGGGAGGAAATGGACGGCACGACGCTGCTGACCTACGTCGACAACGCTTCGGAGGGAAGGCCGCCGGCCCCCTTCGAGCGGCGCATCATCAGCGAGCACCGCGACACGCTCGCGGTGCGCAGCCAGGACTGGAAGTACATCGTCCATCCCGACGCTCCGGCCGAGCTCTACGACCTCGCCTCGGATCCCGGAGAGCAGGTCAACCTGTTCGCCGAGCGGCCGGACATCGTCGCGGAGCTCGCTCCCCTGGCCGAGCTCGCGATCGAGGCCCGGGGGCGGCTGGGGGCGACCGAGCAGGTCGAGGTGGACTCCGACACCGTCGAGCAGCTGCGCGCCCTCGGCTATCTGGATCCCTGACCGAACGGTCCGAGGCAAAGGCCTTCCGACGTCCTTCCAACGGCCCGGAGGCTATTCATGGCTCTGTAATTTCGCCCTGGGTATGGTGCCTGTGTCAGCGCAGCTACTACATGCCCTGAGGGCCGATCCCCGCGAGAGGTTCGGTACCGACCGACCAGATCCAACCAAGATTCGAGTAGAAGCCTGCGGCACGAACGACGTCGCGCCACGGATTCGAAGGAGGAAGACAGTGACTCAGAACAGAAATCACCTGCAGCGTGTCATGACCGGCGTCCTGGCGCTCGTCCTGGCCCTCGGCCTCGCCGCTACCGGCGTGGCCCAGCCTCTCTTCACCGAGGCCACGGCTTCGGCGGGCCTCAGCTTCAAGGGGGCCTTCTCCGGGGACACTCCCGGCCTGCCGATGCGCGGTGGTGGAACGGTCGGCGACTTCAACAACGACGGTTGGCCCGACCTCTTCGTGGTCGGCGGCGGCATGAACACCGACCGGCTCTACATCAACCAGAAGGACGGCACGTTCATGAACCGTGCGGCCGCCGCGGGCATCGCCCTGACCCACCGGGGGAACGGCTCGAGCGCCGCCGACTACGACCGTGACGGCGACATGGACATCTTCGTCGCCAGCATGGGCGACATGACGGCCGGCCCGCGCAACGGTGTCCACATCCTGTGGCGCAACAACGGAGACGGCACGTTCACCAACGTCGCCGCCGAGGCCGGCGTCAACTCGACCGGCAGCTACCCGGACGGTTACGGCGTGGCCTGGGGCGACTACGATCTCGACGGAGACCTGGATCTCTGGGTCGGCGGGTGGCACGACGGCGGCATGGGCTTCTCCGCGAACACCCGCCTGTTCCGCAACAACCTCGTGGACACCGGCGTGGCCAACTTCACGGATGTGACCGCCGAGCTCGGCCTGTTCACCTCCAGCACCCAGGGGTTCGGCGCCATCTTCAACGACATGGACGGGGACCGCTACCCCGAGCTGCTCGTCGCGGGCGACTTCGGCACCAGCCGCTACTACGCGAACACGCGTGACGGCGGCTTCGAGCTGACGCCGATCCTCCAGCCCGGCGACACCAAGGTCCACAACGGCATGGGCACCACCCTGGGCGACTTCAACCGCGACGGCAAGCCGGACTGGTTCGTCACGGCCATCGACCCCGCATGGGACAACCCGATCTGCGGCGGCCTCTGCCAGAACGACGAGTTCCCGGCGGGTAACCGCCTCTACCTGAACGACAGCACCGGCTTCGGGGTTCACGAGTTCCACTCTCTGCCCGCCTTCGCCGGAGTCAACGACGGCGGTTGGGGTTGGGGCAGCAGCAAGATCGACTTCAACCACGACGGCTGGCAGGACATCGTGATGACCAACGGCTGGCTGAACTGCGAGTTCGAGGCGATCGACGAGTACGTCAACGAGCCGGCGTACCTGTTCGAGAACGACAAGGACGGGACGTTCACCGAGGTCGGCCAGTTCTACGGTATCGACCACATCTTCCAGGGCCGCGGCCTGATCACGTTCGACTACGACCGGGACGGCGACATGGATGTCGTCATGTTCTCCAACCCCGAGCGTGGGGTTTGCCTGAGCGGTGAGGAGGACGACCCGGCGACCGGCGAGCTCCGCCTGTACCGCAACGACATCTCCGGCGCGGGCACGAACTGGCTCGAGATCTCGCTGGACACGTCGGCCAACCCGGCGCTCGCGCCGGACGGCTACGGCGCGAAGGTGAGCGTCGATCGAGGCGGGTCCGTCCAGACCGACTGGATCAACGGTGGCAGCAACTTCCTGGGTCGCAGCCAGCTCGTCGCGCACTTCGGCGTCGGCGGGACGGACACGATCGACGTGGTCAAGATCGAGTGGTCGGACGGTTTCGAGACGGTCCTCAACGACGTGGCCACGAATCAGATCCTCTCCGTGTCGGCCCCCCTGCCGTTCACCGACACGGGGTTCGTCCGCGGCAACCCGGTGGATCTCGTCGTCACGGGCATGCGTCCGGGCGAGCAGGCCAACTTCCTGTTCAGCACCGCCGGCACGGGCTCGGGCCCCTGCTTCGCGGCCCTGGGCGGCCTATGCAGCGACCTGGTCTCGCCGAGACGGGTGGGCCAGGTGATCGCCGACGCGAGTGGCAACGCCGTGCTCTCGCTCACGGTGCCCCAGGGCGCCCCCGCCACCGTCTACATGCAGGTGCTGGTGCAGCGCGGGCAGAGTGGTCTGGCGTCGTACAAGAGCAACGTCAACGTGGCGGACGTCCAGTAGACGAAGCGGGATCTCCAGAGCGAGGCCTCCCCGCGTCGCCCAACGCGCCCCGGGGAGCCCCCTCGCCGTGCCGAAGACGATCGAAGAACGCAATCCACGAGAGGAACCAACACCATGAATCGCAAGATCACGCTCCGGGCCCTGTCGCTCGCCGCTGCGGGCCTGCTGGCTGTCTCGGCCGGCTTCGCCCAGGTCAACTTCAACGAGGTCACCGCCAGCGCCGGTGTCCAGGTAGCCATCTCCCCCGAGCCCGCGGTCCCCTTCGCCGGCGGTGCCGCGTGGGCTGACTTCAACAACGACGGCTGGGACGACCTGTTCGTCGTCCAGGCCGACGGCTGCAACCATCTGTTCCGCAACCAGGGCGACGGGACCTTCGCCGAGGTCGCGGACGCCGCGGGTGCCTCCGACTGCGCCGGCGCCGGCAAGGGCGTCGCGGTGGCCGACTGGGACAACGACGGCGACGAGGACCTGTACGTCACCAACTACGGTCAGAACCGGATGTACCGGAACACCTTCGTGCCCTCCGGCTCCACCAGCTTCGTGGACGTGACCGTGGCGGCCGGCTTCGCGGGCGACGGTGAGGCGAACTCCGCCAGCGCGAGCTTCGGCGACTACGACAACGACGGCTGGCTGGACCTCGTCGTCGTCAACCACGCCCTGTACGTGCCATTCGACGAGAACGCCTGCAAGGCGGACCTGCTCTACCACAACAACGGCAACGGCACCTTCACCGAGGTCGGCGGACCCACGGGCGTGGCCCTCAGCGGCCGCACCGGCCTCCCCGGCTGCGGTCTCGCCACCACCTGGAGTGACTACGACAACGACGGCGACGTCGATCTCTGGGTCGTCAACGACTTCGGCGAGGTCAACGTGCAGAACAAGCTGTTCCGGAACGACGGTCCGGACGGCGAGGGCGGCTGGCTCTTCACCGACGAGGGTCGGTGGGCGATGGTCGACTACCCGATGTTCGGCATGGGCATCGCGATCGGTGACATCGATCGCGACGGCGACTTCGACTACTACATGAGCGACATCGGTCCGAACAACATGGCCCTCAACAACGGCAAGGGGGAGTTCTCCGAGATCGCCGCCAGCGCGGGCACCGTCGCCTCGGATCGCGGCGCCTGGGGCGCCAGCGGGCTGGTGAGCTGGGGCAACGCCTTCATCGACCTGAACGGCGACGGCTGGGACGACCTTCTGGTGGCCAACGGTGGCGCCTCCGAGGTGATCTGGCCCGGCATGTTCGGTCCGGACTACATCGACTTCAACCCCATCTACGCGTATGGCAACAAGCGCAACGGGACGTTCCGCGAGGCGCACAACGCGATCGGCCTCGACGCGACGGCGTACTTCCGGAACATCGCGATCTCGGACTACGACAACGACGGCGACCAGGACCTCCATCTGGGCGTCCTCGAGGGCAACAACCAGCTCTACCGGAACGACTCGGTCCTCGCCTCCAACTGGCTGAAGGTCAAGGCCGTCGGCACGCAGAGCAACCGCGACGCGATCGGCGCCAAGGTGATCGTCCGCCAGGGTTCGGACCGGCAGATCCGTGAGGTCTCCGGGGGCTCCGGCTTCCTGATCCGTCACAGTCTGACGCAGCACTTCTACACCGGCACCGGCGGGACCGTGGACGAGGTGATCGTCCGCTTCCCGAGCGGTCAGATGGTGACGCTCAACAACGTCACGGTGAACCAGATCATCGAGGTCGTCGAGCCGGCTCCCTGAGCGTGGCCTTTCCGAGCGTCGGCGAGGAGTTCCTCGTCGACGCCTCGTTCCTTTCAGGGCGCGGTCCGGCTCCATGGGGCTGGGGCGCGCCCTTCCTGCATCGGCCGGCCCCTTCGACGTCGCGCTGCGGCAGCGGAGGGTCCCGGAGCGCGGCGTGTGTGATAGCATCTGCTGGCGCCTCCTGAATCCGAAACGCCTCCAACGCCCGGAACTCGCGTGATGCGCAGAGTCCCCCCCCACAGACCCGACGGGCCAGTCAGGGCTTCCAGCTTCCGGAGGTCCGCCGGCCCTCAGAACCCGCAGCAGGCAGGGAGTTGACACCCATGGCCGACCGCCCCCAGACCCCGACCGACCGCCTTCTCTCGAAAGTGCCTTCACGGCCTGTCCTGATGATTCTGGGGCTCGCTCTGGTGCTTCCCGGGCTCGGCCTCGCCCAGGTCACGTTCACCGATGTGGCCCTCGAGGCCGGCTTCCAGGATCGGCTCCACCACGGCCGGGCTCTGGTGGCCGCAGACTTCAACGGCGACGGCTGGGTGGACTTCTACGTCGGCAACCCCGGGGATCCCGTGCTGGCAAACGACGACAACTTCATCCTGTGGAACGACGGTCCCGACGGGGAGGGCAACCACACCTTCACCAAGGGGCAGGTGTTGCTCAAGGGCAAGCTCGCGTTCACCGCGTCGGCCGCCGACTTCGACAACGACGGCGATCAGGACCTGTTCATCGGGGTCGGAGGCCAGGAGGGGATCGGCCTCGACCATCTCTTCCGCAACGACGACGGCTTTTTCACCGACATCACGATGACGGCCCGGGTCGCCGGGCCCTTCACCGAGGGAAGTCCGGTCCCGGGCGCGACGAGCTCGGGCAACTGGGCCGACTACGACAACGACGGCGACCTCGACCTCTTCTCGGCCGTGCGACTCGTGCGGGACACGCTGCCCCTGCCGGGCGGAGTGGGCGTGCGCAACAGCCTGTTCCGCAACGAGGGGGGAGGCGACTTCACCGATGTCACGGTGGAGGCCGGGCTGGCCTCGCCGTCGTACGGCAGCATGACCTCGGCGTGGGGTGACTTCGACAACGACGGCTGGGTGGACCTCTACATTCCGAACCACGAGCCGGTCCTGCCTCAGGTCTATCGCAACAACCAGGACGGGACGTTCACGGATATCGGTCTCGACGCGGGCGCCTTGAACTTCGGCGAGCGTGCCAGCTGGGCCGGGTCGGTGGCGGACTTCAACCACGACGGCCTTCTGGACATCCTCAGCTTCGCCCGCGGCAACCCGCCGGACACCGACAGCCACGCCCTGCTGATGAACCGGGGCGGTTTCCGGTTCGTGAACGCCGCCAAGGCCGTGGGTCTGGTGCCGGGCTATCCGGTGCCGGCGGTCATGGGCACGGGGCTGGGCGACTACGACAACGACGGCTACCTCGACATCGTCATGGCGAACGGCGGGCCGCTGTTCGGTGAGGCGGACCGGCTCTACCACCACCTCGGCGTGACCGAGCAGGGTACTTTCGCCTACGAGGAGACCACGAGCCTCATCGACTACGCGGCGCCGGTGGATCCCGACTGCGTGCCGCCGGCGGGTCCCGCCCCGGGGAGCTCGGCGACCTGGGTCGACCACGACAACATGCTGGAGGGCGAGCCCGGCGAGGCGGGCGTGATCGACACCTCGACGCTCCCGGAGGCGGGAGAGAACCCCTGCCTTCCGACGTACCCCTACCGCGGTCACGGGTCGGTCTTCGTCGACTACGACAAGGACGGCGACCTCGACCTGGCGATGGTCAAGGGCGGCACGGCGGTCCTCGCGCCCGACGTCTCGTCCACCGAGCCGAACCGTCTGTTCCGAAACGACGGCGGCAACGACAACAACTGGCTCTTCCTGGAGCTCGAAGGCACTCTGAGCAACCGGGACGGGTTCGGCGCCCGAGTCGAGCTGACAGCCGACGGCGGTGCCACGGGTCGCAGGACCCTCTTCCAGCCCTGGCAGGGCCAGACGGGGTTCAGCACCAACCAGTCCGACGAGATGCACTTCGGTCTGGCGGACAACGACACGATCGAGAGCCTGCGCGTGATCTGGCCGAGCGGGCGAGTCACCCTCATCGAGGGGGGCGGGGTCAACCGGCGCCTCGAGATCGTCGAGGAGTTCTCGTACGCCGAGGACTTCAACGACGGAGTGGCGGACGGCTGGACCGCGCTGGCGGGCAACTGGCAGGTCAACGAGGGAGTCTACGGTCAGCTCGGCGACGGCCGCTCTCTCGCCCTCCACGAGGACTCGACCCGTACCGACTTCACGGTCATCGGTCGCCTGACCTACGTGTCGGGCGAGCGCAAGATGGCTCTCCTGGGGCGCGCGAGCGCGGACGGTCTCGACTTCTACGCGGCCATCCTCGGCAACGGTCGAGCCCAGATCTTCCGTAGCGTGGGAGGCCAGCTCCAGGCGCTCGGCAGTCCGTTGGAGATCGAGCCGATGACGCCGGGAAGGTCGTACCTGGTGCGAATGGAGTTCGACGGCGGCTGGATCCGCCTGTCGGTCGATCAGGGACCCCAGGCGGTGGTGGTCGACGATGCGCTCGCCAGCGGCGCGATCGGTGTCGCCACCAACAACACCAACGCCACGCTGGAGAACGTGGCGGTCTACTAGTCGCAGTCTTCCTTCCCGCAGCTCCGCCGCACCCGGAGCGCGGGATCCGCTTCCGTCCGTCGCCTCGGCGCTGGTTCAGCGTGACCCGCGAGGGGCGGAGGTTTTGAGTCCCTGCAGGGCGGAGGCTACAATCGCCGTCTTCGGGGCGGTCGACGTTCCGGGGCGGCGGCAGGGCGGCAGCCTGCGGCGCGACCGGACCTCTCCGGTCAGTGCCTTTCCCTAGAATCCTTGGAGTCGGAGGTGGCGGTTCTATGATCGACGCCGAGTCACTTCGGCGCTGGAGCGAGCAGCTTCGCTCGGTGCCGGGCGTGAGGGACGCGGAGGCCCTCGTCGAGGGGCTCCGTGAGGAGCCGATCCCTCTGGGGGTCCTGGTGCCGAGCGACGCGGTCGTCGCGGAGGTGGCCGAGATCGCCCCCGATCTCGCGGAGCGCAGACCCTCGCACAGCGACGGCGGGCCCCTCAGGATTCCGCCCGGTGCCCCCACCACCCTCGTGGCGGCGCTCCGTGCCGCCGCCGAGCTCGACGACGCCGGCACTCTCTACCTCGGCGATCCGGGGGAGGGCGAGCGGTTCCAGACCTACCGCGAGCTCCTCGGCGAGGCCGAGAGGATCCTGGGTGGCCTCCGGGCCGCGGGTCTCGACTCCGGGAGCCGGGTCCTCTTCCAACTCCAGGCGCCGGAGGATTTCCTGCCCGCCTTCTGGGCCTGCGTGCTCGGCGGCATCCTGCCCGTTCCGTCCGCCCTTCCCGGGGGGTTCCGCGAGGAGAACGCCGGCATCGTCCGGCTGCGCGGCGCCTGGGAGCTCCTGGGAGGGCCCCCGGTCCTCACCCGCGCGACGCTGGTCGAGCCGATTCGGTCGGCGCCCGGCCTCTCCCATCTCGAAGGGCTGGAGGTGCTGGCCGTGGAGGACCTGCGGCGTGCGCAGCCGGTCGGCGCGACGGCCGAGCCCAGCCCCGGGGATGCGGCTCTCCTGCTCCTGACCTCGGGGAGCACCGGGGTCCCCAAAGGGGTCGTGTTGGATCACGGGAACCTCATGTCGAGCGCCTGGGGCGCGATCCAGATGCACGGCTTCGGCCCCGAGAGCCGATTCCTGAACTGGTTCCCGCTGGACCACGTCGCCGGCATCGTGATGTTCCACATCCAGCCGCTCGTCCTCGGTGGCCGACAGATCCACGGCCCGATGGAGGCCGTGCTCAAGCAACCCGTGGTCTGGCTGGACTGGATCGAGTGCCATCGCGCCACCGTGACCTGGGCCCCCAACTTCGCCTACGGTCAGATCAACGAGCGGGAAGCGACGTTGGGCAAGCGCCAGTGGGACCTCTCCTCCATGCGTTTCATCCTCAACGGCGGCGAGGCCATCGTTCCGCGGACCGTCCGGCGATTCCTCCGGCTGTTGGCGCCGCACGGGCTCGCCGGCGACTGCATGCACCCGGGTTGGGGGATGTCGGAGACCTCCGGCGGAGTGGTCTTCTCACAGGACTTTCGCCTGGAGACCACCTCGGACGACGACTCCTTCGTCTCGTTGGGCGGTCCCTTCCCCGGCACCCGGCTGCGCATCGTCGACGATGCCGGCGAGATCGTGCCGGAGCCCCGGGTGGGGAAGCTCCAGATCCAGGGTCCCAGCATCACCCGGGGCTATCTCGGAAACCCGGAGGCGACGAAGGAGGGCCGCACGGAGGACGGCTGGTTCGACACCGGCGATCTCGGTTCGATGACCGACGGACGGCTCACGATCACGGGCCGGACGAAGGAGACCATCATCATCAACGGTCTCAACTACCACGGGCACGAGATCGAGACGGCCGCCGAGGAGGGGCCGGGCCTGGTGAAGTCGTTCACGGCGGCGTGCGCCGTGCGCGGTGACGGTCGCGACACGGACGAGCTGGCCGTGTTCTTCTCGCCCTCGGAGGGGGCCGATCTCCAGGAGCTCGTCGCCGACATCCGGTCACGGATCGTGCAGGCCGTGGGGCTCCACGCCTCCTACCTGATCCCGTTGCCGCAGGCGGACATCCCCAAGACCTCCATCGGCAAGATCCAGCGCTCGACTCTCGTCCAGCGCTTCCAGGCCGGGGAGTTCGACACGCTGCTCCGGGAGCTCGACGCGGACGAGCACGGCGAGGAGACGGTGCCGGACTGGTTCTACCGCAAGGCCTGGCTGGAGTCGGAGGGTGACGCGGCCGCCGCGGAGGCGGGCGGCGGCCGGGTTCTCGCGCTGGTCACCGATTCACCCTCCGGACGCGCTCTGGTCGCCGCTCTGACGGCGGCCGGCCACCAGGTCGAGACGGTGCGGCCGGGCTCCGAGCTCGCCGAGGAGGGGCCGGGCTCCTGGACTCTGCCGACCACGCGGCGAGAGGGCTGGGCGGAGCTGCTGCGGCGCCTCCGCGGGTCGGGCCGGGAGCCGGACCGAGTCGTCCTCGCTTGGCCGTACCGCGCGTGGGGCGGCGAGCCGGGCTCTCTGACCGCCATCCGCGAGGCTCAGGGGCTGGGCAGCTTCGCGCTCGTCCGCCTGCTGGCGGCGCTCGACGACGCGGGACTGGGCGGGGTGCCGACGATGGTCGTGGCCGCCCGCTCCCTGGCGGTCCTCGAGAACGAGCCCGTGGCCTGGGAGCACGGAGCCCTGGCGGCTCTCGTCAAGACCGCCCGGCAGGAAGGCGCCGAGGACCTGCGGCTGATCGATCTCGAGGGCTCCGATCCCGAGGCGGAGGCCCGTTGCGTCACGAGCGAGCTGGTGGGCCGGCCGGCGGAGGCGGAGGTGGCGTGGCGCGGAGGTCGGCGGCTCGTCTCCCGCCTCGAGCGCATCGAGATGGCGTCGCTGGAGGCGGCGAGCTCGCCGCTCGAGAGGGGAGGGCTGTTCGTTCTCCCCGGCGGGCTCGGGGGCATCGGGGTGCACGTCGCCCGGCTGCTCATGGAGCGCCTGGACGCCCGGGTGCTCGTCCTCGGTCGGACGCCGTTGCCGCCGCGGGAGGAGTGGCCCTCTTTCATGGACGCCGGCGGCCAGGTGGCGGAGCGGCTGAGGGCGTACCGGGCGCTGGAGGCCACGGGCGGCTCCTTCGACTATCAAGCGGTTGACGTGACCGATCTCGACGGCCTCAAGGAGGCGCGGCGGCAGGCCGAGCGACAGTTTTCGCGGCAGCTCTCCGGGATCGTGCATCTCGCGGGGGTCCACCGCGAGCGCCACTGGGAGCACGCCGCGGACCACCGTCTGGCCGCCGAGGACGAGTCCGGTCTGGCGCGCCTGTTCGAGGCGAAGCTCTACGGCACGTGGGCTCTCTACCGGCTGCTGGAGGACCGGCCGGAGGCGAGCTTCGTCGCGATGTCGTCCGTGCTCAGCGAGTTCGGCGGCTCGGGCAACGGCGCCTACGCCGCGGCCGGGGCCGCCATGGCGGCGCTCGTCGCCCACCGGCGGGGAGCCGACAGCCCTCGGAGCTACTGCTACGAGTGGTCCATGTGGGACGACGTGGGCATGAGCCGGGACAACCCTCGCATCGTCCGCGACGCGACCCGTGCGAGCGGTTTTCACATCCTCGAGCCCCAGCAGGGGCTCCTGTCGCTCCTCGGGCTCCTGTCGCGCGACGTGGGACACGCCGTGGTCGGTGTGGACGGCAACCACGCCGCCGTCGCGCCGCGGGTCGTCGTCAGGCCCGGCCAGGAGCGCCTCCGGACGTGGGTGGCGGCGGACGACAGCGTCACGGACGACGGGATCCGGGAATCGGCGGCGCGGGCCGGGCTGCCGCGGCCCGAGGTCCTGCGGGTCGAGGCCCTGCCGCGGCTCGAAGACGGCTCGGTCGACCGCGAGGCCCTGCAGGGCTTGGCGGATGCCGGCTCCGGAGGCAAGCTGTCGGCGGCCGAGAGGAGGATGGCGGAGATCTGGCAGCAGGTTCTCAGCCGCCGCGCCGTCGGACCCCGGGACCGGTTCTTCGAGGTCGGCGGCGACTCGCTGAAGGCGACGCAGCTCCTGCAGCGCGTCTCTCAGGCCTTCGGCGTCGACGTTCCGCTACGCGACTTCTTCGACGATCCGACGGTGAGCGGGCTGGCCGGCCGGGTCGCGGGCGGTGACGGCTCGGAGGGCGGCCGGTGACGGCATCGCGACCGGCGGACGGGTCCGGGGAGGCGGTGCGGGTCCCCCTGTCCTACGGGCAGCGGGCCCTGTGGTTCGTCCACAGCCTGGCTCCGGAGAGCATCGCCTACCAGGGGATGTACCTGTGGCGGGTTCCGGGAGCGGTCGACGAGGTTCGGCTGCAGGGGGCCCTCGACCGCGTCGTGGCCCGTCACGAGGCCCTGCGGACGACCCTGCAGCTGGAGCACGGGGAGCCGGTGCAGTGGATCGAGCCCCGCGGCCGGATCGAGGTCCGGGTCCACGACGCGTCGGAGTGGTCCGAGGACGAGCTCGATCGCCACGTCGCCATGGAGTCGGAACGGCCCTACGACCTGACGGCCGGCCCCTTCATCCGGCCCCGGCTCTACCGTCTGTCGGCCACGGACCACCGGTTCCTGATGGCGATCCATCACATCGTCCTCGACCACTGGTCGATCGTCGGGATCATGGAGGAGCTGCGCGCTTTCTATGTCGACCCGGCGGCGCCGCTGCCGCCACCGAGCACGAGCTACCGCGACTTCGTCCAGTGGCAGGAGGAGATGCTGCGGGATCGACGGGGCGCCGCGCAGGAGACGTTCTGGAGAGAGGCGATGGCGGGGGAGATCCCCGTCCTGGACCTGCCCACCGACCGGCCCCGGCCCGCGGTCCAGACCTACCGCGGCGGCTCCCTCCAGATGCCCCTCGACCGGGAGGTGACGGATCGTCTCCAGGCGTACGCGGCGAACCGGGGAGCCACCCCTTTCATGGTGCTGCTGGCGGCGTTTCAGGCCCTCCTGCACCGCTACACGGGACAGGAGGACCTGGTGGTCGGGACACCCATGGCCGGCCGAAGCGGCGCGCCGGGCTTCGACCGGGTGGTCGGCTACTTCACCAATCTCGTCCCCCTGCGCGCGCGCTTCTCGGCCGACCCGTCGTTCGACGACCTGTTCGCCGAGGTCCGGGGCTCGACGCTCGATGCCCTGCAGCACCAGGACTACCCGTTCTCCCTTCTGGTGGAGCGGCTGGGCGTGGCGCGCGACGCCAGCCGAGCCCCCCTGTGCGACGTGATCCTGGCCTGGGAGGGCGCCCCTCCCGCCGCCGCGAAGGAGGCCGAAGGGGGCCTGGACCTGCGGCTGGAGCGACTGGCTCAGCTCGGTGCGGCGGTGGACACGGCCTGGTCGATCTTCCACCGGGGTGACGGCGGGTTGGCCCTCGCGATCCAGTACAACGTCGACCTCTTCGACGCGGAGACGATCGAGGCCATGGCCCGACACTTCGGGGTCCTGCTGCGAGGGGTGGCGGAGAACCCGTCCCTGCGCGTCTCGCAGCTGCCGCTGATGGAGTCGGAGGAGCGCCGCCGGATTCTCTTCGACTGGAACCGCACCGGAGCGGAGGCGCGAACCGACGCCGCGTTCCATCGTCTGTTCGAGGAGAGGGTCGCCGGGTCTCCGGAGGCGACCGCCGTGGTCGCCGGGGACACCGAGCTGGACTACCGGGAGCTCGACCGGCGGGCCAACCGCCTGGCGCGGCGGCTCGTCGAGGTCGGGGTGGAGCGGGGCGACCGGGTGGGCCTGTGCATGGATCGCTCGCCCGAGCTCGTCGTGGGGATGCTCGGCTCGATGAAAGCGGGGGCCGCCTTCGTCCCGCTGGACCCGTCCTACCCGGCCGATCGTCTCGCGTTCATGATCGAGGACTCGGGCCCGCGAGCTCTGCTCACCCGTCGCGAGCTCGTCGGCTCCCTGCCGGCCCACGAGGCCGTGGTGGTGCTGGTCGACGAGCTCGGCGAGCCCGAGGCCGCGGACGACGTCCCGCCCGGGGTGGATGCCGGCCCACGCGACGCGGCCTACGTGATCTACACCTCGGGGTCCACGGGCCGCCCGAAGGGGGTGGTCGTCGAGCATTCCGGTCTCGCGAACGTCTCGGACGCCCAGCGCCGGGCCTTCGGGCTGGGCCCAGAGGCGCGCGTGGCCCAGTTCGCCTCCCTGAGCTTCGACGCCTGCGTCTGGGAGATCGTGATGGCCCTGCGCTGGGGCGGCGCACTCGTCCTGGGGAGCCGCGAGGAGATCCTCCCCGGCGCGCCGCTGGCCCGCTTCCTGCGCACCCGCCGGGTGCGACAGATCACCATCCCCCCTTCCGCCCTGGCCACGATGGGCGACGCCGACCTGCCCGATCTCGAGACGATCATGGTGGCGGGCGAGCGGTGCCCCGAGGATCTGCCCCGGCGCTGGGGAGGGCGGGTGCGCTTCTTCAACCTCTACGGGCCCACCGAGGCGACGATCTGGTCGACCTACGCCCGCCTGGGGGAGACGGAGGTGGCTCCCCCGATCGGGCGGCCGATCGACAACACCGAGGCCTACGTTCTGGACCCGGCCCTCCGCCCCGTCCCCGTGGGAGTCGCCGGGGAGCTGGTCGTGGGCGGCGCGGGCCTGACGCGGGGCTACCTGGGTCGTCCCGGACTCACGGCCGAGCGCTACGTTCCGGATCCCTTCACCGGGGGCGGCCGCCGCCTCTACCGGACCGGGGACCGGGTCCGCTGGCGCCGCGACGGCGACCTCGAGTTCCTGGGGCGGCTGGACCACCAGGTCAAGCTGCGGGGCTTCCGGATCGAGCTCGGGGAGATCGAGGCCGTCCTGCGGGACCACCCGCGGGTCCGGGAGGCGCTGGCGGTCATCCGACCGGTGGGTTCGACGGGGGACCAGCTGGTCGCCTACGTCGCCACGGGGTCGGCCACCGCGAGCGGCCAGGAGCTGGACGAGAGACTTCACGCCAAGTTGCCCGACTACATGGTTCCCCGCTATGTGATCCCCATGGAGGAGTTCCCCTTGACACCGAACGGAAAAGTCGATCGCGACGCCCTACCCGAGCCCGCCACCCCCGAGGGCTCCTCCCCGACCCCGGCCTCCGTGACGGGGCTGGAGGGTGACCTCGTGGCCATCTGGCGCAAGGTCCTGGGGACCGACCACTTCGGCCTCAACGACAGCTTCTTCGACCTCGGCGGTCACTCGCTGCTGCTGGCCAAGGTCCAGGAGCGGCTGGAGGGGAAGATCGGGCGGGAGCTCGACGTGGCCGTGCTGTTCCGCTATCCGACCATCTCCGGCCTCGCCGCGCATCTGGGAGGCGATGAGGCCGCCGAACCGGACACCGCGGCGGAGGAGCGGGCCGCCAAGCGGCGGCGCAGCGCCGGGCGCTCTCGCCGCCGCCGCTCCAGGAGCTGATCCGTGGCCGCCGCTCCCTTCCCGAAAAGAGGGTGGGAGCGGCTCCCCAGGCCCCCGATCCTCGGTCCTCCGAGGATCAGCGGATGCTACGATCTCCCTACGGGTGAGGCTGATTCTTCGGCCTCACCCGTCCTGTTCCGTTCCGGAGAAGAGAGGAAGAGACGATGAGTGACAGCGACAGCGTGCGCGAGGTCGAGCTGGAGTCAGAAGAGGGGAACGAGGTCGCGGTCATCTCCGTGGCCGGTCGCTTCCCGGGCGCTTCGAGCATCGACGAGCTCTGGCGCAACCTGCGGGCCGGCCTGGAGTCCGTCGGCACCCTCGACCTCGACGAGCTGGAAGCTTGGGGGGCCGATCCCGAGATCGTCCGCGACCCGAGCTTCGTGCCGCGCCACGGCGCCATGGACGACGTGGAGCAGTTCGACGCCGGCTTCTTCGGCTTCAACAACCGCGAGGCGGAGATCCTCGACCCGCAGCAGCGCTGGTTTCTCCAGGTGTGCTGGGAGGCGATGGAGAGAGCGGGCTACGACACCGAGCGCTACGACGGCGCGGTCGGCGTCTTCGCCGGCGCCCA
>CAJQNK010000126.1 GCA_905479655.1 uncultured bacterium
ACCTGAATCTGCGGCGTTACGCTCTGCTCGGGCTCCTCGACGTACAGACAGTACGACTGCGTCGCCCTCGGTCGCAAGCCTTGCATCTCCAGGCACCTACGGCCTCTCGCAACGACACCCGGTGAGAACGTCAGGCTAGGCGGCCGAATCGTGAGGAGTGGACTCCTCGACCGGCCGCGGTCAGGCCTCCGCCTCTTCCTTCAGCGCCTCCCGGGCCAGCTCCCGGGCTCGCTCGAGCGCCGCTGGGGCGTCGTCGCCGGAGACGACGTGCCAGGTCACCTGGAGGCCGCGCAGGCGGTCGAGCAGGTCGAGCCAGGCGCCGCGGTTGGCCACCGGCTTGCCCTCCCGGGTCTTCCAGCCCCGGCTCTGCCAGCCCCGCGCCCACTTCGTCGCCCCGTCGCGCAGGTAGTCGGAGACGGTGTAGATCCGGATCGGCAGCGGTCGCTTGAGGGTGGCCAGGGCCTGCTCCGCGGAGTGGATGTGGACCGCGTTGGAGGTCGGGACCCGAACCGTGCCGGCGATCTCCTTCTGGTGGTCCTCGTGCGACAGGACCGCTCCCCAGGCCCCGGTCCTGAGCTTGCCGGACCAGGCGATGCCCAGGAACAGGTGGATCGCCCCGTCGTCCTCCAGGGGCAGCTCGGGGCGGTCCGGCCGGTCGATGGCGGCCGCGGCCAGATCGTGGGCCCGCTCGTTCCAGCGGTCGCCGGTGTGGCCCCGGACCCATCGCCACTCCACGCGGTGGCGCTTCACCGCCCGATCCAGCGCCTGCCACAGGTCGCGGTTCTTCACCGGCTGCTTGCTCGCCGTCTTCCAGCCGCGCCGCCGCCAGCCGACGATCCACTCGGTGATGCCCTTCTTGACGTAGGTGGAGTCCGTGACCAGGGCCACCTCGGAGGGCTCGGCCAACGAGCTCAGCGCCCCGATGGCGGCGCTGAGCTCCATCCGGTTGTTGGTCGAGTCCGCTTCGCCGCCGGAGAGCTCCCGGGGGCTCTCCCCCGGGGCGAGGATCACGGCACCCCAGCCACCGGGTCCCGGATTCGGTTGGCAGCCGCCGTCGGTGTAGATCGTGAGCTTGGGCATCGGGGGAGTCTACGTCGCCCCGCCCGGGCGCTCGCTACCGCCCGATGCCCGCGAGCTCCGTCCGGGCCCGGTGCGCCAGCTTGGCGCCCAGCCAGGGATCCTCGTAGCCGTCCGCGGTCTCCAGGACCTTCTCGAACGCCCGCCGCGCGTCCTCGGGCCGGTCGGCGTAGAGGTAGCCCTCGGCCAGCGAGTCCCAGACGTTGGCGTCCCCCGGGTTGGCCTCGGCATTGAGCTCGAGGAGCGCCAGGGCCGCCGCCTGGTTGCCCCGCATCAGGAAGCGGTAGCCCACGGAGTTCACCCGGCCGCCGTCTCGTTCGGCGGCGCAGCAGCGCCGGGTAGCCGGGCTCCCCCGAGGCGGGTGGGGGTGGGTCGGGCGTTGGGACCATCGGGTCGGGGCATCGTTCCTCCTGGTTCTGGGCGAGGTCGGGTCGCCATACAGAGGAACGGGGTCGGAGGCCGGATGTTTCGGCGGCTCGGCCCGATCGGGCCGGGCCGCCTCTCCGGGACTACTCCACGTAGCCGAGCGTCCGCAGGTCCTCCAGGGTCTCGGAGTCCAGGGGGGTCTCGACGGCCTCGTCTCGGGGCGCCGCCCGGGACCGCGCCAGGATCTCGTCGAGCGAGGCGGAGAGCCGCCGCGCGACCTCCGGCCGTTCGTCGGCCCGGTCGGTGCGCTCGAGAGGGTCGCGCTCCAGATGGAAGAGCCGCTGGCGCCGGCCCCGGGCGATCCGCTCCAGCTTCCAGGGCCACTCGACCACCGCCCAGCGCGGCGAGCCGTAGAGGGTCTGCTCGGAGACCAGGGGCCTCCTGGGCGGCGGCCGGTCCCGGACGACGTGGGGCCAGAGCGAGAGGCCCGCGACGTCGGGCGACGGCTCGAGACCCACGGCGTCGAGGAGCGTGGGGGCCAGATCCGCCACGGAGACGGGCTCCTCCACCCGCCGGGGGGCGATCCCGGGCCCGCGCAGCGCCAGGGGGACGTGCAGGAGTTCCTGGTAGAGCGTGTGCCCGTGCTCGAAGCCGCCGTGGTCGAACAGCTCCTCGCCGTGGTCCGAGGTGAAGACGACGAGGGTGGTCTCGTCCAGGCCGGTCTCGCGAAGGTGCCGGAACAGGGTGTCCAGGGCCGCGTCGACGGCGGCGACCTCCTCGTCGTAGAGGGCGCTGATCCACCGCTCGTGATCGTCGGTGAGACCGTCGTGACGGGCGCTCCTGCGGATCGTCCCGAGGATGGGGTACTCCCAGGGATGGGGCCCGGGCCCGGTGAAGCGCCCGGCGACCGACTCCGGCGGACGGTAGGGCAGGTGGGGCTCGATGAGGTGGAGGAAGAGAAAGAACGGCTCCTCGCGGTGGTCGTCCAGCCACCCGAGGGCCCGGGCGACCGACGGCACCGCCGGTCGGTGGTGCTCGTAGTCCCAGGTCTCGAAGCCCTTCGACAGGCCGAAGCGCTCCTTGAGGAAGGGGTTGGTGACGAAGCCTCCCGTCGCGAACCCCGCTTCTCGCAGGCGCTCGGCCACCGTCGTGACGCCCGCCGCCAGAGGAGCGCGCCGGTGGACGGCTCGCTTCTGGCCTCCCCCGGCGCCGTGGCCGCTCGGCAGTCGCCCCGTGAAGATGGAGGCGAAGGTGGGCAGCGTCCAGGGGGAGGTGGCCTGTGCGTGCTCGAAGATCACGGCCTCCTCGGCCCAGGCGTCCAGGACCGGCGAGATCGGCCGATCATGCCCGTAGAGGCCGAGTCGGTCGGCCCGCAGGGTGTCGACGGCGATCAGGATGATGCCGTCGGGCGCCGGCGACCCCTGACAGGACGCCAGAACCACGATCGCGAGGGCAGCCGACGGAAGCGCTCGTCGGAGTCGTCTCACGGCACGTACCCGAGAGCCTCGAGCTGTCGTCGCAGCTCGTCGTCCAACTGTGGCCCGGCGGAGGTCTCGGCCCCTCTAGGGAAGCGCGACTCGAGGAGCGCCAGCATGCGCACCGCGTCGGGGTCGCCGGGGTCGAAGCGGTTCTCACGCTCCTCCGGATCCTCGCCGAGGTGCCAGAGGAAGACGCCGGTCGGCAGTCGGGGCCCCCGACCCCTGCGGCCGGGCGGAGCGGGCTGCGACTCCTCGACGACCACGAGCTTCAAGGGACTGTCGAGGACGCCTCGCTGGTGGTAGCCGCGCGGCCGGTCGCGCTCGAGGAAGACGGGTGGCGGCGGACCGACGTCGGTGCCGCCGAGGAGATCGCGGTCGGCGGCGCCGGGCAGCGCCTCGACCCCCAGGAGATGCAGGGCGAGGCCGGCCACGTCGACGCCGCCGACGGCCTCCGAGCGGCGGCCGGGCTCGAGCCCCGGCGCGGCGACGATCAGCGGTACCCTCACGACCTCCTGGTGGAGCGTGAAGTGGAAGCGACCGCCGTGCTCGCCGAACTCCTCGCCGTGATCGGAGGCAAAAACGATCAGCGTGTTCTCTTCCAGACCCAACTCGCGGACCATTGCGATGAGATCGCGCAGGAAGTCGTCCATGGCGCGAATCTCGGCGTTGTACCCCGCCAGCATCTTGGCGACGCCGGGGTGTGGGCTTAGGTCTGTGGGGATCTCCCCGAGGTAACGGGGTTCTTTTTCGTATGGAGCGTGTAC
>CAJQNK010000127.1 GCA_905479655.1 uncultured bacterium
TTCCGGGTCGATTCGGACGGCGGCCCGTCGATCGGCCCAGCACATGTAGCTGACGGTGACGAAGTACGAGGCGGGGAGACGATCCAGGATGCCGATCTTCACGCCCAGGAGCGTCGTCCGGCCGCCGAAGCCCATCGGACCGATCCCGAGCGAGTTGCCCTCCTCGAGGATCCTCTCCTCGAGGGCGGCCAGCTCGGGCTCCGGGTTCGTGTCGTCGAGGCGGCGGAAGATCTGGTGCTTCGACTCCGTGAAGCCCGACACCCGGTCGCCGCCGACGCACACGCCGAGGACCCCGGGAGCGCAGCCCTTGCCCTGGGCCTGGCGGACCGCGTCGAGCACCGCCCTGCGGACCCCTTCGAGGTCCCGGCCCGCGCCCAGCGCGGTGTCCGGCAGCTTGTACTGCGCCCCGACGTTCTCGCAGCCGCCGCCCTTGAGCATCAGATCGACCTCGATCTCGGGCTCGTCCCACTCCGCGAAATGCACGGTGGGGATGCCGCGGCCGCAGCCGTCACCGGTGTTCCGCCCGGTCACGCTGTCGACGGCGTTGGGGCGCAGGTAGCTCCGCGCCGTGGCCTCGCGCACGGCCTCCTCCAGCGTCTCCGTGAGCATCCGGGTCGAGACGCCGACGGGGTGGTGCACCCACGCCACCGGCGTGCCGGTGTCCTGGCAGATGGGCAGGGAGGACTCGCGCGCCAGGTCGACGTTGGTCAGGATGGTGCCCAGCGCCTTGTTCGCCAGGCTCTCCGGCTGCTCTTCGCCGCGGGCACGTTCCAGCGCCGTAACGACATCCGCCGGCAGCTCGGTCGAGGCTCGACGGACGAGCTCGACGAAGCTGGGAAGCAGGGTCTCTTTGCTCAGCATGGATCAGGGCTCCTCGGTCTGTGGACGTCTCCGTTCCACTGTCGCACCGACCGGGTCGCACGGGAACACGCCGGCGGGTGGGGTCGGCCGCCCACCCGGGGGGGCTGGGGTCTATCCGCTGCCGCGGACCTCGATCGGCTCCACGCCCTCGATCGATTCGACGAGACGCCAGCCGAAGAGCCCCGCCGGGGTGTGGGAGCCGGGCTCGGGCTTCTCGGCCAGGAGCCGTTCCACGCAGGTGACGGCGGCCCGGGCCGTGAAGGTGTAGCCCTCGGGCGTGGTGAGAACGGCCTCGGCCGCGCGGCCGTCGGAGGCCTCGGCCCGGCCCCACAGCGCCATGGTCGCGCTCTGGCGCATGGCCTCGTCCGGACCGGTGACGGAGCGTTCGACCCAGGCCTGGAGCGCCCGCTTGAGGGGCCCCAGGGCGAGGATGGGAACCAGGGGCCGCAGCCACCGCATCCGTCGGATCATCGTGGGTGGCAACGAGCTCCACACCCGGATGTTCGGGATGCCGGTCGTCCGGAAGGCCGTGGAGAGGTCGCCCCAGGGGATGGGGACGGCGGTGCGCCGCCCCGACGGGAAGGGGAGCGTCTTCGTCTCCGCGGCCATCGGCAGAGGGACGATCCGGCCGTCGCGGCGCTCGGCGCCACCGCCGGGCAGGCCCTCGATCATGGTCTTCAGGGTCCCGCGGCTCCACGAGCCGCCCTCGGAGGAGAAGGCGAGCTCGAGGTGCGTGGCCTCCGGAACCTCCTCGGCGAGGCGGGCCGCGAGGCAGTCCGTCGGGACGACGTCGAAGCCCACGCCGGGCAGCAGGACCACGCCGGCCTCCCGGGCCTGCTCGTGGCGTCGGAAGATCGACTCGAAGACCGGGATCTCTCCGGTGATGTCCAGGTAGTGGGCTCCGGCCTTCAGACAGGCCTTCACCATGGGCGAGACGGTGCGGACGAACGGGCCTGCGCAGTGCAGGACCGCCGGCACGCCGGCCACGGCGGCGGCCAGGGCCTCGCCGTCGTCGAGAGCCGCGAGGCGGAACTCGAGCTCCAGCTCGCGCGCGAGCTCTTCGATGCGCTCGCGGCGGCGGCCGGCGAGGATCGGCCGGTGGCCGCGGCGCACCGCCTCGCGGGCGACGAGCTCGCCGGTGTAGCCGTTGGCGCCGTAGAGCAGGAAGGTCATGGTCTCCGCCTTCTGTCGTCGGTCGTGTGTCGTCTCGGAGCTGGTGTCGTGGGGCAGACCCAGGGTAGCGCGGATCACGCCCCGGGCGCTCAGCCGCGCTGCGCGACCTCGAAGCGGAGGAGGGCCGGCAGGCCCACGCCGAGGACCAGCAGGTAGTGGAGGCCGCGGAAGAGGAAGGTCGCCGCGACGGCGTCGAGCTGCGACACTCCCAGCATGACGTAGCAGCCGATCATGGCGGCCTCGGTCGTGCCGACGCCCCCCGGCGAGCCGCTGAGCAGGCCGGCCGCGTTGCCCAGGGCGACGACAGCCACCACCGCCCAGATCCCCACGGGCCGATCCAGGGCGACGAACACCGCCCACTGGCCGGTGGCGCCCGCGAGAAACATCGCGACGGACAGGGCGAGGGCGGGGGCGTGCAACTTCCGATCCCGGAGCAGGACGGAGAAGTGCGTCACCGCCTCGTGGCCGTGGGCCGCCCACCTCCCGGAGCGCCCGGGGCGCTCGGTCGCGTGCTTCTCGAGGAAGGCGACGATCGGGTTCGGCCCGGTCGACGACCGGCGCGCCAGGACGACGAGGACCACCAGGGTGACGACCAGGAGCACGGCGGCGCCGAGGCCCAGAGTCGGGCGGCCGACCGCCACGAGGCCGCCGATCAGGGCGATCCAGGTGATGGCGATGACCGCCCCGTGGTGCACCAGTTGGTCGTACAGCACCGTGCCGTAGACGCGGGCGAACGGCTGCTTCGTGGCCCCGGCGATGAACCGGGCGCGGGACAGCCCGCCCAGGAGTCGGATCCAGGGGCTCACGAGGTTGACGAAGACCGAGGCCATGACGGCCAGGAAGGCGCGGCTCGCCGGCTGCGCCCCGACGACGCGACGGAGCGCCATGCGCCACCGGCCGGCCCAGATCGCCCAGCGGCAGAGGAGCAGGGCGCCGGCCGCCGCCAGCGGCAGAGCCTCCGCCGAGCGGAGCCTCAGGCCGAGCTCCCGCCAACCGATGCGCGAGGCGAAGAGGAGGGTGAGCGCGAGGGCCGCGGCTCCCAGGACTCCTCGTAGTGCCAGGGTGCGGCGGCGGCTCGAGGATCCTGCCGTCGACGTCATGGCGTCGGAACCTATCAGTCTCGCGGTGGAGGGGCGAGCGGGAGAGCCTCCCACGGCGTTGATAGAGTGCCCGGTCGCCATGTCGAGCCGTTCGCTGCCCCTCCTGCCCCTCGCCCTCGCCCTCGCCCTCGCACTCCTCCCCGCCGCTCCCGCCGGGGCGGCCCCGGCGGACCGCCCCGGGGGTTTCCCCAACATCCTGATCGTCACGGTCGACACCCTGCGGGCCGACCGGCTGTCGGGCTACGGCTACGAGCGGCCGACGTCGCCCGCCGTCGACGCCCTCATGGCGGCCGGCGTTCGCTTCGACCAGGCGCGGACCTCGGAGCCCCTGACGGCTCCGTCCCTGGCGTCGATGATCACGACCCTCGACCCGCACGAGCACGGCAGCACCCGGAACGGTCTGGCCGTGCGCGAGGGTCTGCCCTCGTTCACCAAGATCCTCTCCCGGCGTGGCTACCGGACGGCGGCGTTCGTCGGCAACTGGACGCTGCGCGACGAGCTCTCCGGCCTGGCGGAGCACTTCGACGAGTTCCACGAGGTCCTCACCCGGCAGCGCTGGTTCCTGGTGCGCCGGGAGGCTGACGCGAGGGACCTGACCGACGCGGCCGTCGAGTGGCTGGAGGCGGATCGGGAGGCGCGCGGCGACCGCCCCTTTCTCCTCTGGGTGCACTATGTAGAGCCCCACGCGCCCTACCGTCTGCACGAGGAGCACGCCGCCGACCTGGGCATCGACCCGCGTTCGGCCGGTCCTGCGGACCGCTACGACACGGAGATCGCCTTCGTCGACCGTTCCGTCGGCCGGCTCCTCGGGGACGTCGATCGCCTCGACGCTGTCGACCCGACGATCGTGGTCTTCACGTCGGATCATGGCGAGAGCCTGGGCGAGCACGACTACTGGGGTCACGGCCGGCACCTGTACGAGCCGACGCTGCGGGTGCCCCTCTCCATCACCTGGCGGGGTCGGATCGACCCCGGTGTCGTCGGCGCCCCGGCCCTGATTCTCGACCTGCCGGCGACCCTCTTCGGGCTGGCCGGCTTCCCCGTGCCCACCGTCTTCCAGGGCTTCGACTGGTCGCCGGTGTTGCGGGGTGAGGCGGAGGCTCCGTCCGACCGGGCGACCCTGCATCAGGCGCACCGCGGAGCCGTCCAGGGTTCGGAGAACCCGGAGGATCTGCGTCGTCGGGGGCTGCTCGAGGTGGCCCGGATCGCCGGCGGCGTCAAGGAGACGCTGCGGGTGAAGAGCGACCGTCGCTGGCTCTTCGATCTCGCGGCGGATCCGCTCGAGAAGCGGAGTCAGGTGTCGCCCGGCTCGCCAGCCAGCGACGAGCTGGCGATCTGGCTCGACGAGGTCCGCAGCGGGCTCGTCCTGTCGGACGACCTGCCGCCGCCGGTGCTGGGGGAGGAGGACCTGAAGGAGCTGGAGGCGCTCGGCTACCTGGACTGACCCGTCGGGCCGGCGGCTGGAGAAGCCGGGTCGACGACGACGCCGGGCCAGAGGAACCAGAGCTCCGCGCGGACACCGGGATCGTCGAGCCCCTCCGCCACGGCCCGGCGATAGGCTTCGGCCTGGGCGGCGTAGCTCCGGGCTCGCCGTTGCGCCTCGTCGCGGTCGACGCGGTCGGTCTTGAAGTCGATCACCAGCCAGTGGCCGTCGACCGGCGAGCGGGCCAGCAGGTCGATCGTGCCGACGGCGGCGACGAGCGGCTCGGCGTCCCCCGTCGCCGGGGCGATCAGGGGCACCTCCCGGCCGGCGACGGTGGGGCCGAGATCGCGCAGGCGGGGCAGCAGGGGCCCCGCCTGCCAACGGTCGAGCAGCTCGCCGGCCCGCCGTCGGCCCTCGGCGAGCCGCTCCCCGCGCAGGACGGCCGCGAGCCAGCGGTCGATCCGTCCGTGCTGTCGGGACGCCTCTTCCTCGACGTCGGCGTCCAGGCGCCAGGTCTCGAGGGCTCGATGGAGCGCCTGGCCCACCGCCAGGGCGACGCGTGGCGGCGCGGGCGAGGAGTCGCCGGGGTCCCCGGGGGGCGACTCGGTGCCCTCCGAGGTCAGGCTCGGCGCCGAGGTCAGGGGACGCTCGCGGTAGGCCCGGGCCCGTCCACGCTCGACCTCGAGATCGAGGGCTCGCGCCAGCCCGTCGCCGACGGCCGGGTCGGCCTGTCGGTCGGCCCGAGGGGCCCGCGTCCCCTGTCGCGGAAGGTCGAGGGCCGGGAGCCGCCAGCGGACGCCGGGGTCCCGCTCCGACGCGACCTCCGCCTCGCCCGCGGTCCACGCCGCAGCCAGGTCGGGCGCCGAGGGTCGGCGGTGGGCCAGCAGCTCGAGGTGGCTGCGGGCCTCGGCCCACGGCCTCTTCCGGGGACGCCCTTCCGGCCGGGGGCAGCCGATCATCACGAGACGCCGCTTGGCGCGGGTCATCGCGACGTACAGCGTGCGGACCTGCTCGGCGGCGGCGACGCGGGCGCGGCGCTCCCGGAAGTCGGCGAAGTCCGGCGTGGGGGCTCCGAACAGGGAGTAGCGGCCGCCGCCGTCCCGGCGCGGGTCGACCTCGGCCGGGCGGGCCGCACCGCCTCCCGGAGGGGCGTGGAGCTGCGCCAGGTAGAGATGGTCGAACTCCAGGCCCTTCGCTCCGTGGACCGTGAGGACCTGCACCGCGTCCTCGGCCCCCTCCTTGGGCGCGGCCTCCTCGGCCTCCATCGACTCGGCGACGCTCCTGCGGAGGGTGCGGAGGATGGCCTGTGCATCGCCGCCTCGACGGTCGATCGCGGCCTCGATCTGGCCGAAGAAGCGCTCGAGGTTCGCCAGCCGGAAGCGGCCGAGGTAGCGCGCGGCCTCGCCGGTCTCCAGCAGCAGATCGGCGCGCAGGCGCGCCAGGAACCGGTCCGCGGGCTCCGAGTGGAACGCGCGGCGCAGGTCGGAGAGCCGGTCGAGGAAGTAGAGCAGCGCCTGCGGCCAGGCGCCCAGGGCCTCGATCCCCGGAATGTCGCGCGGGAGCCGGGCTCCGATCCCCTCGACCTCCCGCCGAAGCGAGTTCGCCTCGTCGTCGGAGATCTCCGGCAGACGGGCGGCGAGGCCCGGCAGGTCGGCCCGCCACAGGGGCAGCAGGGCGGCGTCGGGCACGCCGACGAGACCCGAACGGAGAACCGCGAGCAGGGCCAGGCGGTCGTGAGGCGAGATGACGGTCCGGATCAGGGCCGCGGCCTCGATGATCTCCCGTCGGCGATAGTAGTTGCGGTCCCGGGCGACGGCGAACGGGACCTCCGCGCTCCGCAGGGCGCGCAGGAAGACCTCGACGCGGCCGGTGCTGCGCAGCAGCAGGGCGCAGGAGCGGTAGGGGACGCCGCGGTCGTCGTGCAGGGCGCGCAGGTCCTCGGCGACGGCGCGCGCCTCGAGGTCGGCCACGTCGTCGGCCGCCGTGAGGGGGCTGCCGTCCGGACCGGCGACCCAGGAGACCCAGTGCTCCACGGCCGTCCGCCGGGGGTCGTGGAATCCGGGGTCGTCGGCGAGCGCCTCGCTCGGCACCAGGGGCGCGAAGGGCGGCTGGAGCCCGGCGGTCTCCACCATGACCGGGGCGACGATGCGGCTCACCTCGTCCAGGATGGCCGGCGCCGACCGGAAGTTGCGATGCAGGTGGCGCACTGTCCCGCCCGCGGCGAGGGCCGCCGCGACCAGCCTCTCGTAGGCCTCCAGGTCGGCGTTGCGCCAGCCGTAGACGGACTGCTTCGGGTCGCCCACCAGAAACAGGCCCGGCCGCCTCTCGGGATCGCCGTCGAGTGCGATCCCGCGCACGATGTCGCACTGCAGGCCGTCGGTGTCCTGCACCTCGTCCACCAGCAGCTGGTCGATCCGGCGGCGCACCGAGCGGCGAACCTCCGGGTGCTCCTCGAGGAGTCGCGCGGCCTCGCGCAGGAGGCCGGCGAAGGTCGTGAGGCCGCGAGCGGCGAGGCCGTCCTCCAGGCGGACCGCCAGGGGCTGGAGGGTCCGTCGAGCGTCGTCGAGGGGCCCGGGCTCGAGCTGCAGGGCCAGCTCGAGGCGAGCCGACAGGGTGCCGGCGGTCGCGGGCAGCGTCTCCCGGCGCTTCGCGCTGAGCAACGCGCGCTCGCCCTTCGTCCACGAGCCCTTCGCCCAGGCGCCGAGCTTGCGCCGGGCGGCGGCGCTCCACAGCTCCCCGAGGCGTTCGCGCAGGGCCTCGAGGGCGGCCGCTCCGTCCCCCTGGATGTCGGGCAGACCCTCGGCCGTCGCCAGGCAGGCGTCGGCCGCTTCGAGGGTCGCGGGCGCCCGTCGGCCGACGCGCCGCAGCGCACGGGCGCCGCCGTCTCGACAGGCCGCCGCCGCCTCCTCCAGGCCGCGGCGGAAGGCGGCCACGGCGGTCGGGCCGAGGGGGTCCCGCGCGAGGTCGCGCGCGGTCAGACCCTCCTGCGTCACGAGCGCCAGGGCCTCGGCGATCGCCCGCGGGCCGAGGCCACGCCCCGCCAGCCTGCGCAGACGCTCGTCGAGGCCGGACTCCGCGAGTCGGTCCTCCACGACCTCCGCGGCGAGCGCCTCGAGCTCGAGACCCTCGGCGTCCACGGCGAGCGCGGGGTGGAGGCCGGCCTCCATCGGGTGCTGCAGGAGCAGGCCGAGGCACCAGGCGTGGATGGTGCGGACGGTCAGGTGGTCGAGGCCGTCCTGGAGCCAACGGGCCCGCTCCGCCAGGGTCTCGGTGAGCAGGGCGTCGGGCAGCAGGAGCCGGTCGAGGCCGGTGACCTCGTCGATGCGGCCTGCCGCGACCCGCGCGAGCTCGCGGGCCGTGCGCTCGGCCATCTCCGCGGCCGCGGCCTCGGTGAAGGTGATGGCGACGACTCCCTGCAGGATCCGGCGGGCGACCTCGTCCGGCGGGGCGGCAGGGCCGTCACCCTCCCGGAGCGACACGGCGGTCCGATACCAGCCCTCGCCGAGACACCAGGCGAGGATCCGGGCGACCAGCGTGGTCGTCTTGCCCGTGCCAGCGCCCGCGATGAGGACGAGGGGGCGGTCGAAGGTCGTCAGGGCGGCGCGGCGGGACTCGCCGTCCTCGTAGCCGAGGCGGCGGCGCTCCCTCGGGTCCGGCAGGTTCACGCGTCCTCCCCGGCGGGCAGCGCCCAGATCCCGGCGAAGGCTCCGGGGGGCGAACCGCCCGACTCCTCGACGGCGGCTCGCCCGCGGGCGAGGAGGCGTCCGCGGGAGCCGGAGTCACCCCACAGGCAGGCCTCACGCACCTCGCACCAGGCACAGGCCGCGGGCTCCTTGTCGGCGTCGGGCTCGACCAGCCGGGGGAACCAGGCGGCCCCGTCGGCGGCTTCCAGGATGGTGCCCGCGGCGTGGACGAGGGCCGTCTGCAGGGTCTCGTCGCCGGCCCGTCCGACGAGCTCGCGCTCCCGGTCGTCCAGCGCCGGGGAGAGGCCGAGGTAGCGCCCCGTGCCGCCCTCCGCCGGGTCGAGGGCCGAGACGTAGGCCGCGACCTGGAGAGAGGTCCCCGAGCGGACGCGGCGCAGCAACTCGGCGCGGCGCTTGTCCGCGCTCCGGGCCCGGCTGAGAGCGCGACCCGTCTTGTAGTCGGTCAGCCTGGGGGCGCCGCCTGTGCGATCGAGTCGGTCGGCTCGGAACCGGAGCCGACGCGCTCCGCCGTCGGCGGACGGCACGGCGATCTCCCCGTCGACCTCGGTGGCCACGACGCCGGACATCCCGCCGTCCGGGGCCTCGAGACGACGGGCGACCTCCAGGTAGGGCAGGGTCGCCGCGACGAGCGTCTCCTCCAGGGCGGGGAAGGCGACGCCCTCCTCGGCGAGCAGCCTCCGGGCCAGGCGGGAGAGGAGTCGTCGTAGCTCCTCGGGCCGCGGCCACGGGATGGACCTCGGCTCGCGGCCGAGGGCCTCGGCCAGCCGTTGCCGGCCGCCGCCCGACGGGCTCCTCCGGGTCGGGGCTTCCAGCGCCAGGCTCTCCAGCGCCCGATGCACCAGGTTGCCGATCCACAGGGGCTCCAGGCCCGGAAGACCGGCGAGGGGGTCGGGCAGAGCGCGGAGCCGGAGCGTCCGGCGGAGAAAGTGCTGCCAGGGGCAGCGGGCGAAGCCCTCCAGGTGGGTGATCGAGGGGGATCGCCCGGCGGCCAGGGAGACGTCTCCGACGTGGCCGAGGAACGGCCCCATCCGGCGGTGGACGGCCTCGCCCGCCGGCGTTCCCCGGACCGGGTCGAGCTCCTCGAGGACCGCCAGGCGGTGGCCGGCCACCACCGCCGGATCGACGCGGAAGGCCCGAATCGTCGCCTCTCCTCTCGAGCCGGCCGCGATCAGCGGCGGCAGCGCCCGCCGCGCGCCAGCCAGGCCCAGCCGCTGACCCAGCTCGTCGAGGGTGATCGGGTCGCCGGCCGCGGCGGCCTCCGAGACGGCGGGAGCCACGCGGGGCACCTCGTCGTCGTCGCCGGGGCGGCGCAGGCGCTCCACCAGCGGAGAGGGGCTCGCCGGGTGGTCGGCGTCGTCCAGCTCGAGCCAGGAGACGGTCACCGCGCCGGCGGCCGCCAGGAGCTGCGCGAACAGGTAGCGCTCCTCCGCGTGGCCGAGGGTCTTCTCCTGGAGATCGGGCAGGATCCCGTGGCCGGTTCGGGCCAGCGTGGCGCGCAGCGGGTCCGGCAGGAGCGGGTCCTCGCGGATCGGCCGGGGAAAACGGGACCGGTTGACCCCGACGACGAACAGGTGATCGAAGGTCCGGCCTCGCGCCTCGATGGCGTCGAGGACCTGGACGCCGCCGCCGCGACCGCCGAGGGCCTCGCGCTCCGCTTCCTCCAACGCGCGGGCCACGAGGGCGGTCCACTCGCCGCCGTCCAGGACGCTCGCCGGGTCGAGCCCTCCGAGGGTGGTCTCGACGGCCCGGCTCGCCGCCCGCGTCGCCTCGTCGTCGGGCGGCCAGCCGAGAGGACCGGTGCACAGCTCGTCGAGCTGCCGCAGCCAGCGGTCGAGGCGGTCGGGTCGACGATCGCCCCAGGTCTCGAGACGCCGGGCGGACGTCAGCCCGCGGTCGAAGGCGTCGAGCAGGGCCTCGCCGGGCACGCGGGGCCGCAGGGGCGTCTCGGCCCCGGCGACGGGGAGGACGGGCGCCTGCCACGGGTCGTCGAGCTCCGCCAGCTCGTGGCGGCGGGCGGCGAGGTCCGCGAGGCGACGAACCCCGAGGGTGGCCAGGGCCAACCGCAGGTCCGCCGCCGGGGCGCCCAACGCCGCGGGATCGACCGCGTCGAGCCAGCGCTCGGCGGGGGTCCGACCCCGCCCCCGCAGCAGGTCCGCCAGCGCCTGGAGCCGCCGTCCCACCGCCCCGCGAGGTCCCGTGGCGCCGACGCCGGAGAAGGGCAGCGCGACCCGGTCGAGCTGGTCGCGGAGCGCGGATCGGTAGGGCGCCAGGTCGCGCGCCACGATGCCGATGCGCTCCAGGGTCGCGCCGTCGCTTCGGAGGGCTCGGATCCGACGCCCGACCTCGCGGATCTCGGCGCGCTCGCCGAGCGCCCGGTAGCGGAAGAGGCGACGGGTTGGCGGCGCGGGCGGGGGCTCCACCTCGACCGCGGCGGCGAGCGCCAGGCGCTCGACCAGCCGCCGGGTGAACAACGAGCCGGCGTCCTCGCGGTCCGGGTCCGCCGGGTCGTACGGGCGGTCCACGATGGCGGTCCCCGCGAAGACCCGGAGGAGGGCCTCGAGGAGGTCGGCCGCGGCGCCGGTGGCGTCGGCGAAGCCGTGGATCAGCAGAATGGAGGTGGGGAGCGTCTCGGGATCGAGCGACACGGCGTCGGTGGCCGCGGCGAGGAGATCCGCCCGGGTGGCGACCCCCTGACTCTCCAGGTCGCGAGCCACGGCCGCCGCCACCCGCACCACCGCGCGGGCCCGGGCGACCTGGCGTCGGGTCGCGCCGCGTTCCCGCGCCTCGGCGCCGAGGGTGTCGTCGGCCGCGGCCTCGTGGACCGGGCGGAAGCCCGCCTCGAGGAGGTCGCGCACGGAGGCGGCCACCGCGCCCCAGCCGTCCTGCAGGTGGGCCAGCTCGTCCGCCAGGAGGCTCTCCTCCCGGGCGCGCCGCCGCACCGCCAGCTCGAACGCCGCAGCGCTCTCCACGCTCGGCCGGCCCGCCCGCTCCCCGATCTCGAGCGCCACCGCGTGGAGGGTCTGGCAGGCGAGCCCGAGGAGTGGACGCCCGCGGTCTCGGCTCAGGCACTCGACCAGGTGCAGACGCAGGCTGCGCGACGGGACGACGATCCGCACCGTCCCCCGCGGCAGGCCGCGCTCCGGCAGGGAGGCGCGGACCTCCGCCAGCAGGCGGTCCTCTGCCGCCCTGGGCCCCCTGCAGACGACGACCCGCGGGCGGCGGCCGGCCTCGGGGGGCTCCGTCACCGCGGCGGGCGTCCTTCCGGTCGGCCCAGCAGGACGTAGGCGCCGCGCCGCGGCGAGTCGGCCGCGACCTCGACCAACGGCAGCTCGCCCTCGATCTCCTCGAACTTGTCGCGACGCCCGAGAACCCAGGGACTCTGGCGGCCCTCGATCCAGGCCCGGAGCTCCTCGCCGTCGCGCAGGACCACGGAGGGGCGCCCGACATAGAAGAGGTAGTGGGGCACGACCACGGGAAAGGTCGCCCACTCGTCGTCCGGGCCGAGACGGGTCAGAACCTGAGCCGCCAGAGGCTCGGGGGACTTCAGGACGTCGTAGCGGGGCAAGAGCGTCACGGTCGCGACGGAGGCGAAGCCGGCCGCGCCCACGGCCAGGACGAGCGCGCCGGCCCGCAGCCGCCCGCGGCTCGCGAGGATCAGGAAGCCGAAGGATCCCGCCAGGAAGAGGGCGGCGACCACGGTGGCGCGCTCGAAGAATCCCGGCCCCAGCGGCGCGACCGCGGCCAGCGTCTCGACGAGGCCGGATCGGGCCTCCAACAGGGCGCCGGCAGCCCCCGCGGCCGCTGGGCGCGGCGCCTCCGCCGCCCGCAGCAGGGGGGCTCCGGACGCGATGACGCCGACGATCAGGGCGACGACCGCGGTGGCGATCCCGGCTCCGGCGAGGACGCTCCGTCGGCCCCGGGGCCACTCCCGGGCGATCCGGTCGAGGCCCGCGCCGACGAACAGCGCGAGGGCGGGGTAGAGGGTCAGGATGTAGACGGAACGCTTGGCCGGGGACAGGCTGAAGAAGATCAGCGTCACCACGATCCAGCAGAGCGTGAACAGGACCCCTCGCCGGAGCTGGGGATCGCGGTCCCGGCGCAGCGCGAGCCAGGCACCGGGCAGGAAGACGGACCAGGGCAGGAACTCGACCGGGATGAGGCTCAGCAGGTAGTACCAGGGGTTGAGGTGGCCCGCCGTCGCGGCGAACTCTCCCGCGGCGCGGTAGCGCTCGAGATTCTGGACCCAGACGATCTGGTAGAGGTAGTCGGTCCCGGCCAGGAGGGTGGTCGGGACGAGCCAGGCGAGCACGACGCCGGCCCAGATCAGGAGCCCCCGGCCCACCCGCAGACGGCGGATCTCGTCGCTGTCCCCGGCGAGCTTCAGGAACACCAGGATCGACAGGAGGGGGGGCAGCAGGCCCACGGGTCCCTTCGCCAGGGTGGCGAGACCCGCGAACAGGAAGAAGAACGGGTAGAGGCCCGTCCGGTTCCCGGTGTAGCCGCGGACGAAGAACCAGACGGCCACGGTGACGAGGAAGGTCAGAAGCATGTCGATCTGACCGACCCGACCCTGCCAGAGGATCTTCACGCTGCTACCGAAGGCCAGGGCGGAGAGCCAGCCCGCGGCCGGGTTGAACAGGGTGGTGCCGATGGAGTAGACGACCGGCAGGGTCAGCGTCGCCGCGACGGCCGAGGGGATCCGGGCCGCGGCCTCGTCGACCCCCCTCCCGGTGAGCGCACCGGCCCCGGCGATGCTCCAGAAGAGCAGGGGCGGCTTGTGGGTGTAGATCGCGCCGTTGAGGTGCGGCACCAGGAACTCGCCGCTCGCGACCATCTCCCGGGCGACCTCCGCGTAGCGGGGCTCGTCGGGGTTCCACAGGGCGCGGTCGCCGATGCCCGGAAAGAACGCAAGCGCCCCGAGCACCACGAGGAGGACGCGCGGCAGCAAGCGCCCCGTGAGCAGACGGTTCCGGATCTCGCGGCTCATTGGTGGAGTCGGGGTGGCAGCCAGTCCAGGGCGGGTCTGTCGGAAAGGCCCGAAGGCGGCCCGGCCGCGTGAGCGTAGCATGGCGTTCGACCGGGGGTTTGGGCAGTTGGTGAGGAGGGCAGGCTAGACTCCGCGCATGCGAATCCTGTTGGTCGAAGACGAGCCCCTCCTGGGACGCCGATTGCAGAAAGGCCTCTCCGAGGAGGCCTTCGCCGTCGACCTCGCGGAGACCCTCGAAGAGGCGGAGACGCGGGAAGCGGAGGCGGACTACGATCTCGTGATCCTCGACCTGATGCTCCCCGACGGCTCCGGGCTGGATCTCCTCGATCGCTGGCGCGCCGACGGGATGCCCGCCCCCGTGTTGATCCTGACGGCGCGGGATCGGCTGGAGGACAAGCTCGAGGGGTTCGATACCGGCGCCGACGACTACCTGACGAAGCCGTTCTCGTTCGAGGAGCTCCTGGCTCGGGTGCGCAGTCTCCTGCGTCGTCGGACCGCCCCGCCCGCGGACGTCCTGGAGCGCGGAGGCCTGCGTCTCGATCGCACCGGCCACAGCGTGAGCTGGCGGGGCCGGCTCGTCGATCTGACGTCGAAGGAGTTCGGGCTCCTGGAGCACTTCATGCTGCACGCGAACCGGGTCCAGGGCCGGCTCCAGATCGCCGAGCACGTCTGGGACGCCAGCTACGAGGCCCGGAGCAACGTCATCGACGTGATGATCGGAAGGGTGAGGCGCAAGCTCGAGTCCGCGGGCGCGCCGCGTCTGATCCACGCGGTCAAGGGGCTCGGCTACGTCTTCCGGGAGTCGGAGGACGGCGCTTGAGGCCCAGCTTCAGGAACCAGGTGGCGATCTGGTTCGTCGTCGCGTTCGTCGCGCTGTACGTCACGGCGGCCCTCGTCGTGCTCGGGGTGGACGCGCGCAACGCCCGGCGGGAGCTCGGGTACTTCCTCTACGCCGAGGCCGAGGCCCTCGCGACCTACGTCGCGACCACCGGCGCGTTGGACTTCCCGGAGCTGGAAGGCGCCGAGCCCCACACTCCGGCCCCGGTCTGGCTCCGCCTCTTCGACAGGGAGGGCACCGTGCTCGAGACGCCGGGTTCGCCTCCCGTGCCGTCCTCGCTGGCGGACCCCGTGGAGGGCGAGCTGCAGATCTGGGAGGCGGGCGACGGATCGCTCCTGGCCAGGGTGCAGCACGCGGTATGGACCCGCGACGGTTGGACCGCCGAGGCGATCACCACCAGCGCGCTCCTGCACCGGCGTCGCCGTGACCTCCTCTTCGCCCTGGGCCTCGCCGGCCTGGTCCTGATCCCGCTGGCGGCCTTCGGTGGACGTCTCCTGGCCGCTCGGGCGCTGCGCCCCCTGGAGCACCTGGTGGGCTCGATCCGCAGCCTCGACTCCCGGCGTCTGGACGCTCGACTCGAGACCCCCGGCGCCGTGGAGGAGATCGAGCTGGTGACCTCGGAGTTCAACTCCCTGCTGGGGCGCCTCGAGGGGTCGGTCGCGAGCATGCGCCGGTTCACGGCGGACGCGTCGCACGAGTTGCGGACCCCGGTCAGCATCCTGCGCACCGGCCTGGAGGTGGCGCTGCGCAAGGAGCGGTCGGCGGAGGAGTACCGACAGGTCCTGGAGGAGAACCTGGACGAGCTCACACGGGTCCAGCGGATCGTCGAGAGCCTCCTGACCCTGGCTCGGGACGAGTCGCCCGGGGAGCCCGAGCTGGCGCGCGAGGTCGTCGACCTTGCCGGGGTCGTCGACGCCGCGATCGACACGATACGCGGGGCGGCGGCCCACCAGTCGGTCGAGGTCGTCACCGATCTCGAGAGGCCCTGTCGTGTCAGCGGCGACGCCGACCAGCTCCGACTCCTGGTGATGAACCTCGTCGACAACGCGCTCAAGTTCACGCCTCGCGGCGGCCGCGTCACCGTGGTCGCCGGGGAGCGGATGGGCCAGGTCCGACTGCTCGTCAGCGACACGGGTCTGGGGATCGACCGGGTCGATCGCCCCCAGATCTTCGAGCGGTTCTACCGTGGGCGCGGGGCGGGCCCCAGCGGCCGCGGTGCGGGCGGGCTCGGCCTCAGTCTCGTCGAGTGGGTCGCGCGGCGGCATGACGGCGCGGTCCGACTCGTGGACACCGAGGCCCCCGGAGCCACGTTCGAGGTCGTGCTTCCCGCTCTCGGCCCCTGACCCGCCGCGGGTCGAAGCTCAGCGCCGCGGGATCTCGACCGAGACCAGGGTCAGAAAGGGGACGGGCAGCCCGGCCAGAAGTGCCGGTTTGAAGGACCATCGTCGCAGGGAGTCCAGCGCGCCGTGGGTCGCGACCGGTCCGCTCCTCGAGAAGAGCACCTCCGGCGCCCGCGGCCGGCCCTCGACGTCGACCAGCACCCGGATCATGATGCGGCTGGCGGGTCGAGGGCGATGGGCGCTCGGCAGGACCACCGGACGGCGGCGGCTCACGCCCGGCGTCACGAAGCTCCGGTCCGCCGGGCCGGTGATCTGCGAGCCCCGCTCGACCTCCCGGCTCTCCCAGGAGACGACCTCCACGAGCCGCTGCCCGACCTCGCCGAACTCCCCCAGCTCGTCGAGCTCGAGATGGGGCAGCAGGGCGGCGGCGACGTGCCAACGCCAGGCCGCCTCGTCCAGCTCACGCTGTCCCGCCAACGCGACGGCCCGCCACACCTCGGTGCGCCCGAGGAGCGTCGACACGGTCGTGGGATCCTCTTCGATCCGCTGGATGTCGAGCACGAGTCGTCGAGTCATCCGCTCGGCCTTCCCCCAGCTCTCCTGGTGGAGCTCCGCCGCGACCTCGGCGATCCGCTCGAGCATCCGATCGGCCGAGCCCCGGGCAGACGCCGGACCGGATCCCGAGGCGAGGACGAGCAACCCGACGGCAAGGCAGCGGCCAGCACGGGGAAGTCGGATCAGTGAGACCTCCTTCGCGGCCTTCAGCCAGAGCCGGGCCGCGACGGGTGGATGGGAGCGGATCTCCATTGTAACCCGCGTCACATCTTCCGCGGGCGCCCGCCGTGGCCCGGGCTCAGCCGCCCAGCGCCTCGACCAGGGGCCGCCAACGACCGAGGGCGTCGTCGAGCCCTCCGGGTCGGTGGCGGGCGAGCCAGATCGCGGCCTGCCCCTCGCACAGGGCCGCAACCTCGGCGAGCAGCTCGCGGCGCTCGCCGGCGGGGATGTCCGAGACGCCTCCGGGCCCGCCGGCCCGCAGGCGGGCGGAGCCGAGGCGGCCGGCCAGGGCCAGCGCCCGGGACACCCAGGCGAGCTCGGTCCGCGAGCGCACCGCCTCGCGGTTCCCGGGCCGCGCGTCGGCGAGACGGGACGACGCCTCGTCGGTGAGGGCCTCGACGGCCGCCAGACCGGGGGCCGACAGGGCGCTGAGGGTCGGATGGTCCA
>CAJQNK010000128.1 GCA_905479655.1 uncultured bacterium
GACAAGGGCCGGACGGGAGGCGCTCGGGGGCCAAGGCGCGCCGACGCAGGCAATGCAGGGACATTGTCGAGGAGGCGGAACGCTGGCAGCCGAGATGCATCGCGGGCGGACTGTCGTCGAAGTTCGGAAACGCTGGTCTAGAATGGACAAGTGAAGAATCGCGTCCTGATCGCCGTCGTTGCCATCCTCGTGGCCGCCCCGGTCGTCGCCGACCTGCTCCAGGAGTCGGAGATGGCGACCGGATGGACCGCCCTGCCCGTGAACGGGTCGGTCCGCCTGGTCCATCCGGGCGGGGCCGTGCGTTCGGTGCGAGCTCCGGCCGGCGGTCGCGTGGCCGACGTGGCCTCCGTGGGCGACGGCTGGACGCTGGCGGGCTCGCGCGCGGAGAGCTCGGGCGGCCAACTCTTCCTGCTCAGCGATGTCGGCGGCGTCGTGCGCGAGATCGGCGCTCCCGCCGTGACGCCCGGCGTCCTGACGGACGCTCCCTCGCTCCTGATCGAGGGGGGCGAGATCGCCGGCATGGCCTGGCTCGAAGGCTCCGGTCCCCGCTCGCTCGCGGTTCGCCTGGCCTCCCTCGACGGGGGGATCTGGAGCGGCGCGCGCACGGTGGCCCCACCGGCTCCCGGCAGTCAGCTCGCGCTGCGCTCGGCCGTCCTCGGCGACGGTCGTTGGCTCCTGGTCTGGAGCGCCTACGACGGCACCGACGACGAGATCCTGTGGACCGTCGGCCGACCGAACGGCGCCTGGACTCCCCCGAGCCGCATCGCCGGCGACAACACCGTCCCCGACATCACGCCGTCGCTGGTCGCGACGCCCGAGGGAGCGGCCGTCGCCTGGAGCCGCTTCGGGTCCGACGGCGAGTACCGCGTGGTCCTGTCCCGTTACGACGGTTCGACCTGGGGCGATCCGGTCGAGATCTCGGGCCCGGGGGGGGTCCGTCCCGCGCTCCACCGGGCCGAGGGGACGCTGATCCTCTACCGGACGGTCGAGCCCGACGCCTGGGCCCTCACCGAGATCGATCCCGCGGGCCGACCGACGCGCACCGCCACCGTACCCACCGATCGCGCCGATCGGCCCCGCCTGGTGGCCGTGGATGGCGAGGGCGCGGAGCTCGCGTGGTCCCAGGGCGTCGGCTTCGTCTCCCGCCGCGCCTCCTTCGCCGCCGAGCGCTGAGGACAGCCGGTGAGAAGGTCAGGCTAGCCGATCCGGCGCAGGATCAGCTCGGGCGGCTCGCCGGCATCCTCGCCCTCGGAGATCTCGAAGCACTCCAGGAAGCCCCGGGCGAGTTCGGCGCTCGGCTGACGCAGGTAGAGACGGGCGATCTCCTCCCCCGCCTCCACGCGCTGGCCGAGTCGCACCCGGCAGCGCAGCCCGACGCCGGCGTCGATCGTATCCTCGGGCCGCTTCCGACCCGCGCCGGCCTCGATCATCAGGAGCCCGAGGCGACGGTTCCGCACACGTTCCAGCCGTCCGGCCCGCGGCGCCTCGAGGACGACCTCCGCGGGAGCCCGGTCGAACTTCGGCGACGCGAGCCAGGACGGGTCCGCGCCCTGGGCCTCCGCCCACCGCGCGAACGACTCCCGCGCCCGGCCCGAGTCGATCGCCCGCTCGAGATGGCTCCGCCCCACCTCGGCACCGAGGAGTGAGGCCACCTCCTCGCACAGCCGGAACGTCACCTCCATGAGGTCGCCGGGGCCCCTTCCCTCCAGGGCCTCCACGGCCTCCCGCAGCTCCACCGCGTTGCCGACCCAGCGGCCGAGAGGCTGGCTCATGTCCGTCAGCAGGGCGCTGGACCTCCGACCGGAGGCCCGGGTGGTATCAACCAGCAACCGCGCCAGCTCGGCCGCGGCATCGATCTCGGGTAGGAAGGCGCCGTCACCGGTCTTCACGTCGAAGACGATCGCCTCGGCCCCCGTCGCGAGCTTCTTCGACAGGATCGAGGCGACGATCAGCGGCAGCGAGTCGACCGTGGCCGTCGAGTCCCTGAGAGCGTAGAGACGGCGATCCGCCGGCGCGATCCCCTCGGTCGCCACACCGACGGCGAGCCCCACCTCCTCGAGAAGGCGGAGCGCTCGGGAGCGATCGAGCGCCTGGTCGAGACCCGGTATCGAGTCCAGCTTGTCGGCCGTCCCTCCGGTATGCCCGAGGCCACGACCCGTGAGCATGGCCACGGGCACGTCGCACGCCGCCAGGAGCGGACCCAGGACGAGAGAGACCTTGTCGCCGACGCCCCCGGTCGAGTGCTTGTCGCCGAGACGGGGAACCTCCGACGCCAGGTCCCAGACGTCGCCGGAGTCGAGCATCTCCGCGGTCAGGGCCTGGGTCTCCTCGGCGTCGAGACCCCGCAGGACCGCGGCCATGAGGAAGGCCCCGAGCTGGGCGTCGGTCCACGAGCCGTCCACCGCGCCCCGGGTGACCGCGGCGATCTCGTCGCGCCCCAGACGTTCCCCGCCGCGCTTGCGGCTCAGGATCTCGTAAGGGCTCGGCATGGTTGTCGAGTGGCTGGAGCTTTCGGGGCTTGCGAGCCCGGGAAGCGCCTCAGGAGACCCCTTCGAGCCCCGGGAACGCCGCGGACGGCGCCCCCGTGCGCTCCCTCGCCTCGGCCCCCCAGGGCGAGTTCGGATGCTCCTGGACGAGCCGACGCCAGATTCCCTCGGCCTCGCCGTCGCGCCCCATGGCCTCCAGGGTCACGGCGAGCTCCCGCAGCACCTGGTCCTCTCCGAGGACACCCCCCGGCTCCGCCAGCAGCTTGCGGAGCCGGTCCTCCACCTTGTCCAACTCGCCCTGCGACCGATCGAGATGGATGAGATTGAGGCTCGCCTGCGCCGCCAGCACGGAGGACACGGCCTCGTCCGCGAAGGCCGACCACTGCCGACGAGCCTCCTCCAGATCGCCGTCCGTGACGGCCATCTCGCCCAGGTAGAGGCGCGCGACGGAGCCGGCCTCCGTGCCGCCGTACTCCTCCAGCAACCCCTGGAAGAGGACGCGGGCATCCTCCCGCGCCGCCGCGTCCGAGGCCTCGGTGGAGGCCTCGCCGTACGCCACCATCGCGTCCGCCAGCCGGACATTGGCTTCGCGCGCCCGCGCCGACTGGAACATGACGAAGGCGATCACGGCGAACGCGGCCACCAACACGGCCACCGCCGCCAGGATCAGTGTCCGGGCGTGCGCCTGAATCCAATGGACCCCCGTCTCCAGGGACTCCATGACCTCGTCCCGCTTCATCTCCTTGCGCGTCAGCCTTGCCATCGTCGCCGCCTTCTCGTGGTGATCCGCCGTTCGCCCCCGATACGGAGGCCGAGGAATGGGTTCTGGTGCGGCTGGGAGGACTCGAACCCCCGACCAAAGGTTTAGGAAACCTCTGCTCTATCCACCTGAGCTACAGCCGCAGGCTCGGACGGCGGCCGCTCTCGAGAGCCGCCCGCTGCCCGCCGGACGCGGAAGCATAACGGAAACGGTGTAGCGCGGCAACGCGGGGCCGGGACCGATTCAGTAGCGGATCAGGGTCGCCACCTGGTAGCCCGCGAGCCTCTCCCGCCAGGGCAGAAACGACAGCTCCACGATGAAGCCCAGCCCGACCACCTCGCCGCCCAACTTCTCCACCAGCTTGCAGGTGGCCGCGGCGGTGCCGCCGGTGGCGACCAGGTCATCCACGATGAGCACCCGCTGCCCGTCGCCCACGCCGTCCTGGTGCACCTCCAGGGTGTCGGTCCCGTACTCCAGATCGTAGGTCTCGCTGACCGTGTCGCCCGGGAGCTTCCCGGGCTTGCGCACCGGCACGAAGCCGGCGTTCAGCGCGTAGGCCACGATGGGGCCGAACATGAACCCGCGGGACTCCATCCCGACGACGACATCGACGTGCTTGTCCGCGAACAGCCAGACGAAGCGGTCGACCGTCATGCGCAGCGCCAGGGGGTCCTGGAGCAGGGTCGTAATGTCGTAGAAGTTGATGCCGGGCTTGGGAAAGTCCGGAATCTCTCGAATGTGCCGCTTCAGGTCGTCCATGGGTCGCCTCCGGGGCCGGCGCGGCCGGCCGTCAGGATCCTCAGTGCCGAATCTCGAATCGATCGCCCTCGGGTGTCACTCGGAGCTCGATCTCCTCGACCCGGTCGACTCGCGAGGCCGGCGGGCCCCGGCGCACCGCCTCGAGCAGTCGCTTCAGCGCCGCGGGCGAACCGCCCGCCTCGATCTCGACGGTGCCGTCGGCCGCGTTGCGCGCCCATCCCGAGACGCCGGCCTCGCGCGCGGCGTCGCGAACGTACCACCGGAACCCGACCCCCTGCACCCGGCCGAACACGCGCAGGAAGAGGCCCCGTCGATCCGCCGTGTCGGCTCCGCGGGTCACTCAGGCTCCCGCTCCGCTCTCACCCTCCGACCCCACCCTCCGGACCCGCCGTCCGACGAGCCAGAAGCCCAGGATCAGGAGGACCACGAAAGCCACGCTCAGGATGTTCAGGTACTGCTCGATGAAGGCACGTACCGGCTCGCCGAAGAAGTACAGCAGGGTCGCCACGGTGAAGAACCGGAGCCCTCGGGCGACGATGGAGGCGACCACGAAGATCTTGAAGTTGATCGCGAACGCGCCGCCGGAGATCGTGAACAACTTGTAGGGGAGGGGCGTGAGACCCCCGATCCCGGTCGCCCAGGCGTTGTACTTGTCGTAGTAGACCTCGACGGCCCGCATGCGCCCCTCGCCGAACCAACGCTTGAAGAGCGGCCGGCCGCCGTAGTACCCGATCCCGTAGCCGAACATCCCGCCGAGAACGGACGCCACGGTGCAGATGCCGGCGAAGACGAAGGCCATCTCCGGGTCCGCGAGACACAGCGGGATGAGCAGCACGTCGGGAGGGATCGGGAAGAAGCTGGACTCCATGAAGGCGATGGCGAAGAGCGCCCAGCCACCGTACGGCGTGTGGGCGAAGGCCTCCACCCATTGCAGCACTGCCAGCAGGGTTTCGTGGGCACGCTGCGAGAGGGATTCGAAGTCGGGCACTTGGATCTCCAGTGGGGTCGGGGGTGTCGGGTCGTCGGCGCGGACCGTGGTCGCCTGGGAGGAAGCCGGAGCCTATCCGGATTCCCAGCCGTAATCGCCCACGAGGGGGACGAAAGCCGCTGGTCCGGCGTCGGTGCGCCGCAGGTTGCCGCCCGCGTCGAGCTCGTACACCGCCAGGCTCTGCTCCTCCCGGCTGCCCTCGGGGATCACCATCCGACCGCCGGGGGCCAGCTGGGTCGCGAGGGGCGCCGGCAGGGCGGGGGCCCCGGCCGTGACCAGAACGCGGTCGAAAGGGGCCATCTCCGGCCAACCTCCGCTGCCGTCGAAGTCCTGGATCTTCACGTTGAGGACGTTCAGCTCCCGCATGCGGGCGATCGCCCGCCGGGCGAGGCTCGGAAACCGCTCCAGGCTGTAGACCCTCCGAGCCAGCTCCGCCAGGATGGCGGTCTGGTAGCCGGAGCCGGTCCCGATCTCGAGCACGACGTCGGTGTCCCGGACCTCCAGGAGCTCCGTCATCCGCGCGACCACGGAGGGCTGAGAGATCGTCTGCCCCTCGCCGATGGGCAGGGCATGGCGCCCGTAGGCGTCGCGGATCAGGTTTGGGGCCACGAACCGGTGCCGGGGGACCTTGCCGAGCGCCGCGACCACGCGCGGGTCGCGGACCGCGCCGTTGCGCAGCAGCGACGCCACCATCCGCTCCCGCCGGTCTCGCTGTCGGGAGTCGTCGGTCATCCCTCCGCCCCGGCCTGGGCCCCCTCGTCCTCCGCCGTCAGGAGCGACAGAAGCCGGCGACTCAACTCGCCCTCGCCCTGCAGGCGGGGGTAGTCCGTCAGGTCGAGGTGCAGGGGGGTCACCGACACGTAGCCACGGCAGATCGCATCGTGGTCGGTGCCCTCCTCCCGCCGCCACTCGGGAGTGCCCGCGATCCAGAAGTACTTCCGACCCCGCGGGTCCTTCTTCTCCACCACGGACTGCTCGTATACCCGCTTGCCCAGACGGGTCATCTCGACCCCCAACGGCTCCGCCACCGGCAGGTTGACGTTGAGAAGCAGGTCCTCGGGCAGGTCGCCAGCCAGCAACGTCTTCACGAAGCGCGCGGCGAAACGGGCACCCCGAGCGAACGAGAAGCCCTCCGCCACCTCCATGGAGAAGGCCACCGAGGGCAGCCCCATCAGAGACGCCTCGAACGAGGCGCTGACCGTCCCCGAGTACGTCACGTCGTCGCCCAGGTTCAGTCCGTAGTTGATCCCCGAGATCACCAGATCCGGTCGTCGCCCCTCCAACAGCCAGTGAACGGCCAGGGCCACACAGTCCGTTGGAGTCCCGTCCACCGCGTAGACACCCTCCCTCAGCCGGCGCATGCGCAGGGGCCGGTGCAGGGTGAGAGAGTGGCTCGTGGCGCTCTGCTCGCGGTCCGGCGCCACCACGACGACCTCGGCGAGAAGACGCAACTCCTCCTCGAGGAGGCGCAGGCCTTCGGAGAAGACCCCGTCGTCGTTGGTCATCAGGATCCGGGTCATCGGGGCTCGCGCCTCCCTACTCCCCGGACCGACCGAGATATCGGCCGACGATGGGCTCCAGATCGCGCAGGGTCGACTCCGGAATGCGGGACCGCTCCGTGATGAGCGAAGAGGCCAGCGCGTCACCGCACCCGCAGCTCCGCTCCAGCGGCAGTCGCCGGAGGATCCGGCGGACCACGTCCTGCGCCGTCTCGACGTTGTGTCGCACGACCTCCATCACCGACTCCCCACTCACCGCGGCCTCCTCCTCGTGCCAGCAGTCGTAGTCGGTCACCATGGCGAGGGTCGCGTAGCAGATCTCGGCCTCCCGGGCGAGCTTCGCCTCCTGGAGGTTCGTCATCCCGATGATGTCGACGCCCCACTGGCGGTAGATCTCCGACTCCGCCCGGGTCGAGAACTGGGGCCCTTCCATGCACAGGTAGGTGCCGCCCTTGTGAACCCTCGCGCCGGCGTCCTTGGCCGCCTGATGGAAGACGTCCGCCAGCTCCGGGCAGATCGGCTGCGCCAGGGAGACGTGCGCCACCAGTCCGTTGCCGAAGAAGGTGTCGGGGCGGTGCCTCGTCCTGTCGTAGAACTGGTCGGGCACCACGATGTCGGTGGGTCGGTAGTCGAGCTTCATCGAGCCGACGGCGCTGACCGACAGAACCCACTCGACGCCGACGACCTTCATGGCGAAGAGGTTGGCCCGATAGTTGAGCTCCGAGGGCAGGAGCCGGTGGCCCTTGCCGTGACGCGCCAGAAAAGCCACCTCCTGACCTTCCAGCTCGCCGATGACCAGGGGGGCGGAGGGCGCGCCGAACGGGGTCTCGATCTCCCGCTCCTCCAGGACCTGCAGCCCCTCCATGTCGTAGAGGCCACTGCCTCCGATCACGCCGATTCGAACGTCGCTCATGCTTGCTCCTCCATTCTTGCCGGACCCGAGGTCCGGTTCCTCGCGGACACTAGCCTGCCCTTCTCACCGGATGTCGTTGCGAGAGGCCGTAGGTGCCTCAAGATGCAAGGCTTGCGACCGAGGGCGACGCAGGCGTACTGTCGGTACGTCGAGGAGGCCGACGGGAGCGTAACGCCGCAGACTCAGGCACATACGGCT
>CAJQNK010000129.1 GCA_905479655.1 uncultured bacterium
CGCCGCTCGCCAGGAACGAGGCGTCCTCGGAGGCCGTCGCCTCGACCCCGAGCCGCCAGTAGAGCCAGGCGAGGAGGCCGAGGCCGACGGCGACGAGGCCGAAGGAGGCGGCAGGGTGTTTCCGCTCTCCGGGCATCGGCACCCGATCCTACCCCCTCGGATCGCCGGCGGGGCCCCCCGACACCGGCCCCCTCACACCACGCCCCCACCCCCACCCTTCTCGTGGAGCCACGGGTGAGCTACCTTGCCGGGGATGACCCCTTCGCCCGGCCCACCGCGAACGACCCGGGGAGACCGGCCCCTGCCGTTCCGAGCCGTGCCGTGGGTCCTCGCGACGACGGTCTTCTGCCTGCTGATCGTCGTCCTCCTCCACCCTCTCCCCCTGCACCTGGCCGACCGGTTCGTCGTCGACGGCGGCCTGGCGCCGGACGGCACGGAGGGCTGGGCCGACGCCGTGGGGCAGGCGGACGCCTACCTGAACGCCTGGATCCTCGACCACGTCCACTCCCGGCTCGGGCCGGGGATGTTCGACGCTCCGATCTTCTACCCGAGCGGGGGCGCCCTCGCCCTCTCCGAGCACATGTTGGGGAACCTGCCCCTCTACGGTTTGGCCCGGGCGATCCGCGACGAGCCCGCCTTCGGCTACAACCTCTTCGTCCTGCTCTCCACCCTCGCGGCCGCTCTCGGAGCCTTCGCCCTGACCCGATCCCTGGGTCTGGGAATGGCCCCGGCGCTGCTGGCTGGAGCGATCTTCGCGTTCTTTCCCGGACGCCTGGCCCGGGCGGCCGACGGCGAGGTGCAGCTTCTCGGCCTGTACTGGCTGCCCTGGGCCCTGACGGCGCTCCTGGCCTGGCTGCGCCGCGGTCGACGGAGCGCGCTGGCCGCCTTCGGAGCCCTCGTGGCGCTCCAGCTCCTCTCCTCGATGTACCTCGCCTACTTCACGGCGGCCGGTCTGGCGGTCGCCCTGCCGGTCCTCCTCGCCGGCCGACGGGGGAGCGGCGAGCCCCTCTCCCGCCACCTGGCCGCCTGGGCGACCGCCGCGGGCGCCGCCGTGCCGCTCTTCGCGCTCTCCCTTCCCTACCTCGGCCAGGGAGCGCAGGGCGCCCTGAAGGAGCTGCGCTTCGTCTGGACCCTGAACTCGGCGGACCCGATCCTCAGCTACGTGCTCTGTCCGCCGCGCTTCGGCGAGCCCCTGCGGGCCGGCGGTGCGATCTGCGCGGACCTCGTCTCGAACCAGGTCCACCTGGGCGCGGGCCTCGTCGCGCTGGCACTGGCGGTCGTGGGGGTGGCGGCTTCGATCCGTCGCCCGCCGGAGGGCCGAAGCCGCCGCGGCCTCCTCGCGGTCCTCTCGGCCGCGGGGGTCGGCTGGCTCCTGTCGTTGGGACCGGCCCTGGTGCTGGGCGGCGAACCCGTCGAGCTCGCCGGCCTCGGGACCGTGCCGCTGCCCTACGCCCTCCTCGCGGAGGTGGTGCCGGGCTTCCGTTTCCTGCGCGTGCCCGCGCGCTTCGCCCTGCTGGCCTCCCTCGGGCTCGCCGTGGCCGCGGCCGCGGGTCTCGCGGCCCTGCTCGGCCGCCTGCGGGGCCGGGGCGCCAGGGCTCTCGTGGCGACCGCCGTCCTGGCCCTCGTGGCCCTGGAGTACCGGCACGCGCCACTGCGTCTGGAACCGGCCGAGACCCCGACCACCACCCCCGAGATCGTCCGCCGTCTGGCCGGGATCGAACCGGCGGCCCCGCTGGTCGTGCTGCCCACGGGCTCCGGGATCTGGGCTCGCGCACCGCTCTACGTCTACCGTTCGGCCTTCCACCGGCACCCCCTGATGAACGGCTACTCGGGCCACTTCCCCGAGGGCTACTTCGATCGAATGCGGCTGGCCAACCGCCTTCCCGATCCGGCCGCGGCGGCCGCGCTCCGACACCTGGGGGTCGAGTTGGTCCTGGTGCACGAGGACGACCCCGAGGCCCTGCGCCGCCATCGCGAAGAGCGGATGAAGGGGGCGGGTCTCGAGCTCCTCACCGCGGCCGGCGGTGGTCGCCTGTACCGCCTCCCACCCGTCGACTGAGGGAGCCGAGCGACGCCCTCGGACCGGGCCCGCGCTGTGCTAGCTTCAAACCATTCTCGATCATGCGGGGAAGGCCGCCGTCCGTCGCTCCCGACGGTTCGTCCGAGCCCCCCTGGAGGCGAACCATGAAGCGACTCCGTCGAACCGTCCCGGTGCTTGCCGTCCTTCTCGTCGCCACCGCCGCGTCCGCCGCGCCCAGCGAGGCTCTCCGCGAGCTCTTCGATCGCGAGTGGGAGCAGCGCCTGCTGGAAAGCCCGCTCCTGGCGACCTCGGTCGGCCGCCACGAGTACAACGACCGCCTGTCCTCGGTGAGCGCGGAGGACGAGGCCCGGCGGGCCGAAGCCGCCCGGGGCTATCTCGAGGAGCTGCGGGCGATCGACCGCGAAGGTCTGGACGACTCGGACCGCGCATCCTGGTCGATCTTCGAGGCGCAGATGGAGGAACGCATCCGCTCCTACGAGTTCCGCGAGTACGAGGTCCCGATCAACGCCGACTCGGGGTTCCACAGCGGCTTCGCGCGATTGGCCGAGAACGTCCCGCTGGCCACCTCGACCGACTACCGCAACTACATCGCCCGGATGCGCTCCTTCCCGACCCTGATGGAGCAGCAGATCGCCAATATGCGGAGCGGACTCGAACGCGGGATGACGGTGCCTCGAGTCGCGCTCGAGGGGTACGAGAGCTCGATCGTCTCCCACGTGGTCGACGACCCGTCCGACTCCGTGTTCTGGCGCCCCTTCGAGGCCTTCCCGATCGGCGTGCCCGAGGAGGATCGGGCCGGGCTCGCGGCGGCGGGACGCGTGGCGATCACGGAGGCGATCGTCCCCTCCTACCGGGCGTTCCTGGAGTTCATGACGGGCGAGTACCTGCCCGGCGCCCGGACGACCCTCGGCGCCTCCGAGCTGCCGGACGGCCGGGCCTACTACGCCGGCCTGGTGCACCACTTCACGACCCTCGACGTGACGCCCGAGGAGGTCCACGAGATCGGCCTGGCGAACGTGGCGAAGCTCCGGGCCGAGATGGACGCCGTCATCGCGAGGACCGGCTTCGAGGGGTCCTTCGCCGACTTCCTCGAGTCTCTACGAACGGACCCGCGCTTCTACCCCGAGACGGAAGAGGAGCTCCTGAAGGACGCCGCGTGGATCGCCAAGCGGATGGACGGCAAGCTCCCCTCCCTGTTCGGGAGGACGCCGCGGCAACCCTACGGCGTCGAGCCGGTGCCGGACGAGATCGCCCCGAAGTACACGGCGGGCCGCTACGTCGGCGCGCCCCTGGACGGGACCCGTGCGGGCACCTACTGGGTCAACACCTACAACCTGCCCTCCCGCTCCCTCTACACCCTCGAGGCCCTCACCCTGCACGAGGCCGTGCCCGGCCACCACTTCCAGATCGCCCTCAACAAGGAGCTGGAAGGGCTGCCGAACTTCCGCCGCTACTCGTACATCTCGGCCTTCGGGGAGGGCTGGGGCCTGTACTCGGAGTGGCTCGGCCTGGAGGCCGGCTTCTACACCGACCCCTACAGCGACTTCGGGCGTCTGACCTACGCGATGTGGCGGGCCTGCCGGCTGGTCGTGGACACCGGGCTCCATGCCATGGGCTGGACGCGAGAGCAGGCCCTCGACTACCTGGCGTCCAACACGGCCCTGTCGATGCACGAGGTGACCACCGAGACCGACCGCTACATCTCCTGGCCGGGGCAGGCCCTCTCCTACAAGATGGGCGAGCTCCAGATCCGCGAGCTTCGCCGACGGGCCGAGGAGGCCCTGGGCAGCTCGTTCGACGTCCGGAGGTTCCACGACGCCCTCCTGGGGCAGGGCTCGGTCCCTCTCCCGGTTCTCGAGGAGCAGGTGATGCGTTGGATCGAGAGAGAGCGGCGGAGCGAGGGGTGAGCCGCCGCCCGGGAGCCGTCGCTGCGGTCGTCCTCCTTCTGGGCGCGGGGCCGGCCTTCACCCAGTCGCCCCGGGAGGAGTTCGACGACGAGCTCCTGGTCTCGGAGGTCCTGCTCGACGCGGTGGTGACCGACGGCCGCGGAAGCGTCATCCTGGGCCTCGGACCGGACGATTTCGTGGTCGAGGAGGAGGGCGTGGCGGTGGAGCTCGAAAGCGTCGAGTTCTATAGCAACCGGACCCTGCGCGGAGTCGAGGTCGCCTCGCCCGAGCTGCCACGGGAGCGCTGGTTCGTGCTCCTCTTCTACCGACCGCCCCTGTCCAGCCGAACCGACCCTCGTCACTACCTCCATCTCCCCGAAGCCGGCAACCGCGCCTACCAATGGATCGTCGAGGACCTGGGACCGACGGACTGGGTCGCCGTCCTGGCCTGGGACGGTCGCCTGCGCCTGGCTCACGACTTCACGCGCGACCGCGAGCGCCTCGGCTGGGCCCTGCGCGAGGTGACCACGGGGGAGCTGCCCGAACGGCCCTGGCCGTCCCGCTTCGAGGAGGCGCCGCCGCGCCTGTCGATCGCATCGCTGCTCGACTCCCCGCGCGTCGAGGAGGCGAGCGGCGAGATCTTCCCGGCACTGGAGATCCTCGGCGAGGCCCTCGGCAAGGTCCCGGGCCGCAAGGTCCTGATCAACTTCGGAGTCTCCTACCCCGTCCGCGACGACCGGGGCCGGCGCCGGGCGTGGCGCGAGATGGTCGAAGCCCTCAACGCCAACAACGTCGCCGCCTACGGGGTCGAGATCGACGGCGCCGGTCGCCGGCACACCCCCGGAGAGCTCGCGGAGACCACCGGCGCGACCTACGAGGTGGCGTTCCGCGACGCGCTCGAGCCCCTGCGCAGGATCGGGCGGGAGAACAGCGGCTACTACCTCCTGTCGTACCGGAGCCGCCACCCGGCGGGCTCGGGCGGCTACAGGGAGGTGGCGGTGCGGACGGTGAACCCGGAGTTCCGGGTGCGCGCCCGGAGCGGCTACCGCCCAGGATGACCCGTCGAACCCGGTGGGGACCCTCGGGCGAGACCCTGCTCGTCGCCACCCTCTGCTGTCTCGTCGCGCTCGGCTACGCGCTGACGTCGATCGTGCCCCATTCGACCCCGGAGTTCACCCAGTGGGTCTCCGGCGACCTCTACACCCTCTACCTGCCGATCCAGGAGCACGGGGTCGACGCCATCCGGGAGGGACGGCTGCCGACCTGGAACCCTTACCAGGGCCTGGGCGTCCCCTTCCTCGCCACGGGACTCGTCGGGCTCTTCTACCCGGTCAAGTTCTTCCAGTACCTCCTGTCGACCCCCGACAGCCTGGCCCTCTCGGCCCTCCTCCACCTGGGCCTGGCCGGGCTCTTCACCTATCTCTTCCTGCGTCGGAGCCTCTCCCTCGGAACGGTCTCGTCCCTGCTGGGCGCCCTCGTCTTCCAGCTCTCCGGAGCCGTCGTGCGGGAGATCTGGTGGCCGTCGATCCTCGAAGCGATGGTCTGGCTCCCGGCCCTGCTTCTCCTCACCGACCGCCTGCTCCGGCGACCCCGCCTGGGAACCGGACTGGCCTGGTCGGCGGCCCTCGCCTGTCAGATCCTCACCGGCGGCCTGTACCTCGTGGTCCACACCGCCTACACCGTCGCGGCCTGGGCGGCGGCCTGGACCCTGCCACGCCTCGGCGACGCGCGGGAGCGCCGCCGCGCGCTGCGCGGATGGGGGGCGCTGGGAGCGGCCATCGCCGGGGCCCTGGCCCTCTCCGCGGCGCAGTGGCTACCCACCGCGCGGGCCGTGCTGCGGGCCACCCGCAGTTTCGAGGGTCTCGACATCGCGGAGGCGGAGCCCTTCCCGGAGCTCTTCGGACCCGGCGCCATCCTGGGCTCCTTCGTCCACCCCGGGGCCTCCTTTCCCACCTTCGCCTTCGTCGGCCTCCTGCCCCTGCTCCTGGCCGCGGCCGCCTTCCTCGATCGGTCGCGACGCCGGCAGGTGCTCTTCTTCGCCGGCTGGGGCGTCGTCACGCTGCTGCTGGCCTGCGGCTCGGCCACCCCGGTCTTCCCCTGGTTCTTCCAGCACTTCCCCACGGGCTCCTGGTTCCGCGTTCCCGCGCGATTCCTGTGGCTGCCGGTCCTGTGCGTCGCGATCCTGGCCGCGGTGGGGGTCGAGGGTCTCGGGAACCGCCTCCGGGCCGTACCGAAGCTCCCCACCCCGTTCCGCCTGCTGCCCTGGCTGCTGCTCCTCGTGGCGACGGCCAACCTCGTGGCCGCCAACGTCCAGGCGGTCTATCCCCATCCGGCCCTCCAGGACGAGGCGAACCCCCTGGGCGCGCGACTCGCGGAGCGACTCGGGAACCTCCCCGGTCACGAGCGCTCCTACCTCTGGAGCCGCGACCACCGACTGACCGAGAAGTTCGGCAGCCGGTACGACCTGCCCGTGGTCAACGACTACGAGACGCTGAGCGACGCACGCCTGGCGGAGCTCGTCGCGCGGCTCGCCGGGGAGGACTCGGCGCGGCGGTTCCAGGGGATCGACCGTCTCGAACCGCGGCCCGGGACCCTGCGCCTCTTCGACCTGCTGTCGGTGCGCTGGGTCGTCGAGGACCCCCCGGGCCCCTGGGTGCGGACCGGAAGAGGGACGCGAGAAGGGACGCGGAGAGGGACGCGGAGGATCGACTCCGTCGGCCGCCTGGCGTTGCTGGAGCGTTCCACGGCCCTCCCGCGGGCCTACCTCGTCGAGCGCTGGGAGGTCCTGCCCGGCCCGGTCGGCCTCGAGCGGCTGGCGGACCCCGCCTTCGATCCCAGGACGACGGTGATCCTGGATCGTCGGCCCGGGCCGCCGCCCTCCGGCGACGGCGGCGGCGCGGGCCCCGCCGAGGCGGGCACGAGCGAGCCGAGGGTCGAGATCGTCGAGCTGTCACCGAGCGCCGTGGCGGTCGGAGTCTCGTCGCCCCGTGGCGGGGTCCTCGTGCTGACGGATCTCTGGGACGACGAGTGGCGCGTGCTCGTGAACGACCGGCCCGCCCCGCTCCTGCGAGCCAACCACGCGGTCCGGGCGACGCGACTTGCCGCCGGGAGCAGCCGCGTCCGGTTCGTCTACCGCCCCGTCTGGCTCCGCGTCGGCCTGGCCGTCTCGACGGCGGCCGTCCTCGTCTGGCTCACCCTCGTCGCCGCGACGCTGCGGCCGGCCGCCCGTCGTGGCCGGGCGACCGGGAGCGCACTGGACTAAGCTCTTTCGTATGGTAAAGTCTCTCGCATCCGGCCCCGAAACTCGCTGCAGATCGCGCCGCAATCGCTGACGCAGGGTAAAGGCCGGGCCAGCCTCCCGAACCGAAGTCAGACTCTCTCCAGCATCGCCAGGAGGCCTTGATGTTCCATCTCGGCAGATCAACTTTCGTCTCCCTCTCAGCCCGCGTTCTCCTCGCCGTCACCGCCCTCGGCCTCTCGATCCCGTCTCTTCTCGGAGCGGCGGCGCTCGATATCCAGCTGACCGACGTGGCCCTCGAGGCCGGCTTCCAGGACCGCCTCGACCATGGCCGGTCCCTGGTGGCGGCCGACTGGAACCAGGACGGCTGGGTGGACTTCTACGTCGGCAACCCGGCGACGCCGGCGTTCGGCGACGACAGCTTCATCCTGTGGAACGACGGACCCGACGGCGAGGGCCGGTTCACCTTCACGAAGGGCCAGGTCTTGCTGAGCGGTCACATCGCCTTCACCGCGATGGCGGTCGACTTCGACAACGACGGGGACCAGGATCTCTTCATCGGCCAGGGCGGGCAGGAGTCCATCGGCTTCGACTATCTGTTCCGCAACGACGACGGGGTCTTCGTGGACGTCTCGACCCCCGCCGGCATCCGGGGGCCGATCGCGCCCAACGGTCGCCCCGTCCCCGTCGCGACCTCTTCGGGCACCTGGGCCGACTACGACAACGACGGGGACCTCGATCTCTACACCGCCTCTCGGGTGCAGTTCTACACGCTGCAGCTCCCCTTCGACTTCGGCTCGCGCGACAGCCTGTTTCGCAACAACGGCGACGGCACGTTCACCGACGTGAGCCGGGAGGCGGGCCTCTACACCACCCGGTCGACGATGACCGCCTCCTGGGGCGACTTCGACAAGGACGGCTGGATGGACCTCTTCGTCCCGCACTTCGCGCCCTCGGGGTTCCTGCTCTACCGCAACATGGGGGATGGCACCTTCCGTCAGGTGCCGATCGACCCGGCGGACCTCGGCTACAGCACCCGGGCCTCCTGGGCGTCCTCCGTCAACGACTTCAACGGCGACGGCCTGCTGGACATCATCGCCTGGGGTCGGCGCGCGCAGGACGGCGAGACCGAGTCCCACGCCCTCCTGATCAACCGGGGCGGCTGGCGGTTCGAGAATCTCGCCGAGGAGTCCGGGCTCGTCCAGCCCTTCGTTCCGGCGACCATGGGCACCGCCCTGGGCGACCTCGACAACGACGGCTACCCCGAGGCGTTCATGGCGAGCGGCGGCCCGAGCTTCGGCGAGGCCGACACGCTGTTCCACAACACCACCGCCGCGACCGGGTCCCTGAGCTTCGAGGAGGTCTCCAGCCTGGTCGACTATCCGGCGTCTCCCGACCCGGCCTGCGTGCCGCCCGATCCGCCGGCGCATGTCGTCGCCCCGGCCTGGGTCGACCACGCGAACATGACGCCCGGCACGCCGGGCGGTGAGACCTCCGTCCCCTTCGACTCGCTGCCTCAGGAGGAGATCGACCCCTGCAACCCGGCCTACCCGTACCGCGGCCACGGCTCGATCTTCGTCGACTACGACAAGGACGGCGACGTCGACCTGGCGGCCGTCAAGGGCGGCACGGTCGTCGTGCGACCCGACCTGTGGAGCGGTGAGCCGAACCGGCTCTTCCGCAACGACGGCGGCAACGCGCAGGGCAACTGGCTGTTCGCCGAGTTGGACGGCACCTTGAGCAGCCGCGACGCCCTGGGAGCCTGGATCGAGGTCGTGACCAGCGACGGCGGCCAGGACACCCGCACCTGGACCCGGCTGTGGCAGGGCAACACCGGCTTCAGCGTCAGCGGACCGCGGGAGACCCACTTCGGCCTGGGCAACCACGACACCGTCGAGGAAGTCCGGGTGCAGTGGCCGAGCGGCGCTCGGACGAGCCTCACCGATGTGTCCGTGAACACCCGCCTGCAGATTGAGGAGACGCTCTCGGAGGCGTGGACCTTCGAGGACGGATCGTTCGCGGGCTGGACTCCCATCGTGGGTGACTGGCAGACCGGAGACGGCGAGCTGCACCAGGTCTCGACCCTTCCCGCGATGGCCATCCTCGCCAGAGAGGCCCGCGCCGACGTCGCGGTCTTCGGCAAGATCACCCGCAGGAGCGGAACCGGCCCGCTGAGCCTCCTCGGCCGCGTCTCTGCCGACGGCCGGAGCTTCTACGGCGTGATGATCGCCGACGGGAAGGCGTGGCTGGTCCGCAGCGTGGACGCGCAGATCACGCCCCTCGGCGAGGCGGCGGACGTCGGCCCCGCGATCGACGGCCGGGCCTATCTGACCCGGCTCGAGATCTCGGGCGACACGATCTTCGCTCGGGTCAACGGCGTCAACCTCGGCCCGGTCGTGGACAGCGCCATCGCGACCGGCTCGGTCGGCCTGGCCTCCTCGGGAGCCCAGGTCTCGTTCGACCAGATCGGCATCGAGTAGCGGGACAGCGGGCGGCGGGTCGGGCCGGGCCGGAGGAAGCCCCGGCCCTGCCTTGCCGGCACCGTCGTCGCCGTGCCCGGCACGGGGTCGGGCCACGGGGGCGGGCAGCACGGGGTCGGGCACGCCGTTCTGCGGACAAAAAAAGGGGGGATGACCCCGAGAAGGAGGGAAGGATGGGTCATCCCCGAATGGTGAGCCCGGCGGGGAGCCGGACCCTTTGGACCGCCAGGTCCGATCGATTCCGAGGAACCGATCATCCGCGCAGCGTCGCCGTGGGTTGGTTCGCCGTCCCGCCGCTCCGAGACTGCGACCCGCGGTGGGCTGCTTGGATTGACTGCATTCTTCACGATCGGAGGCCGGAATGTCTTTTGGGATTCCTTCGGAAACTCTCAAGATCCCACAGAGTCTCCCCGCTCAAAGGTCCATGGCCATATCCAAACTTCCTTCCGCATCAACCCGGGCCCGGTGAGGTAGGCTGGACCATGGGCCGGCCCAGCGCTCCACTCTGGACCCTCCTCACCGGGCTGCTTCTCCTCGCCAACGGCGCGGCCGGCGGCGCGCAGGGACCCCTCGAGGTCGTCCCCGTAGCCGACGGCGTCTGGGCGGTGATCCGCGAGTTCGTGCCGGCCAACTCGGTCGTGATCGAGACCGACCGGGAGCTCGTGGTCGTCGATGCCGGCGGCAGCCGGGTCGCGGCACAGGAGCTCCTGCGCGAGTTGCGGCGGATCTCGGCGAAGCCCGTGCACACCGTCGTGGTGACGAGCTGGCGTCCCGATCGGCTCCTGGGCCTCGAGACCCTCCGCGAGGAGCTGCCGGCACCGGTGCGAGCCATCGCCCACGTCGACGCCGTGGACCGCCTGAACCGCGCGGACCGTTCCTACCTGGCGCCCAGCGTGCTGGAGGTGGCCCGCGACCTCGAGCTCGCCGAGCGAGCCCTCGCCGAAGCCCCGACCGACGAGTCGGAGGCCGCCCTGCGCCGCTTCCTGCGGGACCAGGGTGACGACCTGGGACCGACGAGGTCGTCTCCGCTGCCCCGTGTCGACCTGGCCCTGGACGGCGACCTGACCCTGGCCTCCCCGCGAGGCACGATTCGCATCCTGACCCTGCCGGGCGGCGCGTCCGGCGGCGAGCTCGTCGTCCACCTCCCCGAGCGTCGGGTCGTGGTCGTCGGGGACCTCCTGACCGCTCCGGCCCTGCGCGTCGACGGGTACGCGGACCCCGTCGCGTGGCTCGAGAGCCTCCGGCGGCTGGAAGCCCTGGAGTGGGACACCGCGATCCCCTCCCGCGGCGCGGTCCTCCACGGCCGTCTGCTTCTGGAGATCCAGATGGCGCTTCTGGAGACGATCGTCGACCAGGTGACGGCGGCCTACGAGCGCGGAGACGCGTTGCAGGAGCTCGCCATCGACCTCGAGCCCGCGACGCTCCCCTTCCAGGGTCGACCCGAGGCGCTCGCGGCCTTCGACCAGGCCCTCGAGGGCGCCGACCTGCTGGCCGGCCAGACCTGGGTCGTCCGCTCCCGAGACCCGCGCCCCAACCCGTCGCCGTGACGGGCGCCCGTGGCGGACGGCGCCCCCCCGCAGGTGAGGTTGACCGCCTCCGAACTGCCCCCCTACAATCGAGGGGGAGCGTGAAAGGCACGGGGTACGCGCCTTCCCCCTCCCACGCTACGTCTCTCACCCTACGATCCACCGATTTCCGGCGGCCGATTCCGGCTGCCGCCATCCGTCGGCCGCTTCGCGACGAGGAGTCTTCCTTATGAGCGTCTTCGCATCTCGCATCGCCGCCCTGGGCACCGAGAACGCCTTCAAGCTGGGAGAGGACATCGCCCGCTGCCTGGAGCGCGGCATCGACGTCGTCAAGTTCAACCTCGGCGAGCCGGACTTCGACTCCGCCCCCCACATCAACCAGGTGGGGATGGACCAGATCGCGGCCGGCAACAGCCACTACTGCGACCCGCAGGGCATTCTCCCGTTCCGCAAGGCGATCGCCACGCATCTCGCCAACACCCGGGGCATCGAGACCGACCCGGCGCGGGTCGTCGTCACGCCCGGAGCCAAGCCGCCCATCGGCTACACGATGTCGACCTACGTCGACCCGGGGGACGAGGTGATCTACCCCAGCCCGGGCTTCCCGATCTACGAGTCCTGGGTCACCTACGTCGGCGCGCGGCCGGTGCCGTTGCAGCTCTCCGAGGAGAGCAACTTCCGGTTCACGCCGAAGGACCTGGGCGCCCTGATCACGGACCGCACGAAGGTCATCATCCTCAACTCGCCCTCGAACCCCACCGGCGGAGTCCTCTCGCGCGACGATCTGGAGGGGATCGCCGAGGTGATCCGCGACAAGGCGCCGGACAACGTGCGGGTCTACTCCGACGAGGTCTACGAGCACATCCTGTTCGACGGCGAGAGCCACGTCTCCATCGCCTCGATGGAGGGGATGGCCGAGAGGACGGTCCTGGTCTCCGGACACTCCAAGGGGTTCGCCATGACGGGGTGGCGACTGGGCTACGCTCTGCTGCCCACCCGCGAGGAGGCGGCCGTCTTCAAGCAGCTCAACATCAACCTGGTGTCCTGCGTGCCGCCCTTCATCCAGGAGGCCGGCCGCGAGGCCCTGACCAGTCCCAAGACCGCCGAGACGGTGGCCGAGATGGTGACGGCGTTCCAGCGCCGGCGAGACTGGGTGGTGCAGGGCCTGAACGCGATCGACGGCATCCAGTGCCAGAACCCGAAAGGGGCCTTCTACGTCTTCCCGAACGTCCAGGGCGTCTGCGAGAAGCTGGGCGTGATCGAGGCCTGGAACCGGATGCCCAAGGAGATCTCGAGCCGCACGTCGCCGTCCAACATGCTGCAGATGTTCTTTCTCTACCGCTACGGTGTCGCGACCATGGACCGCAACTCGTTCGGGCAGATCGGCGCCGGCGGACAGCACTTCCTGCGCCTCTCCATCGCCAACAGCATGGAGCAGCTCCAGGAGGGCGTCGGGCGCATGGCCGAGGCCTCGGAGGACCGGGACGGCTTCCACGCCTTCCTCGAGGAAGAGACCCTCTGGGGCTGAGCCGGACCTGGCATCGAGGCCCAGCGCTGGGATCGAACGAACCGCGGTCGGGCGTCCCCCGGCCGCTCGACGAAGACAGGAGAGCACCGTGAGCCAAGGACGCATCTTCATCACCCGAAGGATTCCCGAGGCCGGAATGGAGATCCTGCGGGAGGCCGAGGTCGAGACGACCGTGTTCCAGAAGGACGAGGAAAAGGGCCTGACCCGCGGGGAGGTGCTGAAGGGAGTCGCGAGCTGCGACGTCCTGCTCCCGCTGCTCACCGAGCCGATCGACCGCGAGGTCCTGTCGGCGAACCCCCGCCTGCGAGGCGTGGCCCAGATGGCGGTGGGCTTCAACAACATCGACGTCGACGTGGCGACGGAGCTCGGCGTTCCGATCTCCAACACCCCCGGCGTCCTCACGGACACGACCGCCGACCTCACCTGGGCCATGCTCCTGGCGGTCGCCCGGCGCATCCCCGAGGCGCACAACTACATGGTGGCCGGGCGCTACAAGATTTGGGGTCCGAACCTGTTCCTCGGCGCCGACCCCAGCCCGGGTGGCAGCGGCCGGAGGAAGGTGCTCGGCATCGTCGGCTACGGCCGCATCGGCCAGGCGGTCGCGCGACGAGCCATGGGCTTCGAGATGGACGTGCTCGCGTTCGACCCCTACGCGCGCCAGATGATCGAGGACGACGAGCTCGCCACCTGGGCGGACCTCCCGGAGCTGCTCGCCGAGAGCGACTTCGTCTCCCTCCACCCGCTCCTCACCGACGAGACCCACCACCTGATCAGCGAGGACGAGCTGCAGGCCATGAAGCGGACGGCGTACCTGATCAACGCGGCCCGCGGCCCCGTCATCGACGAGAAGGCCCTCGTCAAGGCCTTGAACGAGCGGTGGATCGCCGGCGCCGCCCTGGACGTCTACGAGAACGAGCCGGCCATGGCGGAGGGCCTGGCGGAGGCACCGAACACGGTGCTCCTGCCGCACATCGCCAGCGCCTCGGCCGACACCCGCGGCAGGATGGCGAGCATGGCCGCGACCAACGCCGTCGCCCACATGCGCCGGGAGCCGGCGCCGAACTGCGTCAACCCCGAGGTCTACGACACGGACGCGTACCGCGAGAGGATGGCACGGCCCTGAGCGACGGGCCGGCGGGGCGCCCCGCGGGTCGCGCTACCGAGCGCGACCCGCGCCTGCGGAGGCTCGATGCCGACGCCCGGGCGATCGCCCTGGCCGGCGTGGCAGCGGTCGAGCCCCGCCGGCTGGTCCGCGCCCACCTGGAAGAGCTCGACGAGGCGTTGGGCGACAGGGTGCGGGTGGTCGCCTTCGGCAAGGCCGCGGCCGCCATGGCAGCGGCCGCGGTCGAGGCCCTCGGTGCCCGCATCGCCGGGGGCGTCGCCATCGTCCCCGCGGGCCAGGAGGGAGAGGTCCCGGCACCGCTCCTGGCCTTCGGCGGCGGTCACCCGGTCCCGAACGAGGAGGGCGTGGCCGGAGCGGCGGCGATCGAGGCGCTCGCCCGCGAGGCGCGGGCGGAGGATCACCTGCTGTGCCTGATCTCCGGCGGCGGTTCCGCCCTCATGACCCTGCCGCCGGAGGGTGTCGGCCTCGCCGACCTGCAGACGACGACGGACCGGCTCCTGCGGGCCGGGGCCACCATCAGGGAGCTCAACGCCGTGCGCAAGCATCTGGATCGGTTGAAGGGCGGACGGCTCGCCGCCGCCGCCGCCCCCGCCTCGCTCACGGCCCTCGTCCTCTCCGACGTGGTGGGCGACCCGCTGGACGTGATCGCCTCGGGCCCCGCGTCGCCCGATCCGACGACCTTCGCCGAGGCCCTGGCAGCGGTCGCGCGGCATGGCGTGCTCGACGAGCTGCCGGTAGCGGTACGCGAGCATCTCGAGGCGGGGGCGAGGGGCGAACGCGCCGAGTCGCCGGGGCCGGACGACCCGTGCTTCCGCCGGGTGCGGGCCCGGGTCATCGGCAGCAACCGGCTCGCCGTCCAGGCGGCCCGGGCGGAGGCCGACCGGCGCGGCTACGAGACCCTGGTCCTGACGACCGTGCTCACGGGCGAGGCGCGGGAGGCCGGAGCCTTCCTCGCGGCCGTGGCGCGGGAGGCCTCGGAGTCCGGGCGGCCGGTGGCGGCCCCCGCCTGCCTGCTCGCGGCCGGCGAGACCACGGTGCGAGTGACCGGCGGCGGTCGCGGCGGCCGCAACCAGGAGGTGGCGTTGGGCGCGGCCCGACGCCTGGGCGGCGGCCCTCCGATCGTCGTCCTGTCGCTGGGCACCGACGGAGTCGACGGACCGACGGATGCCGCGGGCGCCGTCGGCGCCGCCGACACCCTGGAGCGGGCGGCCGGGGCGGGCCTCGACGCCGAGGCGGCGCTGGCGGAGAACGACGCCTACCCCTTCTTCCGGGCTCTGGGAGATCTGGTGATCATCGGCCCCACCGGCACCAACGTGATGGACCTGCAGGTCGTCCTGGTCTCCTGACGGCCGGACCGCGAGCCCTACCATGGAGCAACCGAGATGCTGACCAACCCACTTCACCGGATCGGCGCCCTGATCGCGCTGGTACTCACGACCGCTTCGCCGGCGCTCGCCGCCGACGCGCGCTTCGACAGCCACTTCACGGGCGCCACCCTGCGCATCGACTACGACCACGTCGGAACGTCCGGCGAGGAGCACGTCGCGCTGGATCGCCTGCGGGTCGAGGGGCCCTGGCCCGGAAGCCGCACCCAGCTCCTGGACCCCCTGAACCGAGGCGCGTACCTCGTCGAGATGGTCGACCTCGCCGACCAACGCCTCCTCTACACCCGCGGCTTCGCCTCCATCTACGGCGAGTGGGAGACGACCGCGGAGGCGAGGCGCGCCTGGCGGTCGATCCAGGAGGCGGTGCGCGTCCCGGAGCCGCGCCGCCCCGTCCAGATCCGTCTGCGCAAGCGTCAGGCCGACATGAGCTTCCGCGAGATCTCCGCCTTCGTGGTGGATCCCGCGAGCCGCTTCGTCGAGCGACCGCCGCTCCCCGAGCGCCAGCCGTGGGCGATCCAGGAGAAGGGCGCGCCGGCCGACCACGTCGACCTCCTGATCCTGGGCGACGGCTACACCGCGGAAGAGATGGAGACCTACCGGGCCGACGCGACCCGCGCCGCCGAGGCGATCTTCTCGGAGGAGCCCTTCCGCTCCCGTCGGGACGACTTCAACGTCTGGGCCCTGCCCACCCCCGCCCCGATCGCCGGCGTCTCCAGGCCCCGGGTGGGGCTCTTCCGCGACAGCCCGTTGGGCGCCAGCTACAACACCTTCGACTCGGAGCGTTACGTGCTCAGCCTCCAGGATCGCCGGTGGCGCGACGCCGCGGCGGCCGCGCCCTACGACTTCGTGCTGCTCCTGGTGAACGAGCGCAAGTACGGCGGCGGCGGCATCTACGGCCTCTACTCCACGGCGGCGGCCCACTCGACCTTCGTCCCCTACCTCATCGTCCACGAGTTCGGCCACCACTTCGCCGGACTCGGGGACGAGTACTACACCTCCGACGTCGCCTACGAGGAGCTCGGGGCAACGAGGACCGAGCCCTGGGAGCCCAACCTGACGGCGCTCGGCGACCCCGAGAGCCTGAAGTGGGGCGATCTCGTCGCCGCCGGCACTCCCCTCCCGACCCCGTGGTCCAAGGAGGAGTTCGAGGAGCGCTCCCACGCGATCCAGGAGCGCCGCCGCGCGCTGCGGGCGGCCGACGCACCCGAGGAGGAGCTCGAGGCGCTGTTCCGGGAGGAGCGGGAGGTGATGACCGCGCTCCTCGGCGAGGAGGAGCACGCGGGAGCCGTCGGCGCCTTCGAGGGCGCGGGCTACGAGGCCCACGGCCTCTACCGCCCGGCCGCCGACTGCATCATGTTCACCCGCGACGAGGTGGGGTTCTGCGACGTCTGCGCCCGCGCCATCGAGCAGGTGATCGACCTCTACTCCGAGTAGGACGGGCCGACCTGGTATCGTGCCGCCGCGGCCCGGACCGGCGCCCTTTCCAGGGCGCTCCGGCTCTGGACTCCACGCCGCGGCTCCACCCCCCTCCCCATTTCTTCCAGACACCAGGCCGGACGCGTACTCGGCGAGGAGAGTTCCATGCCCATCGAAGACGGATCGAAGGTCGCCATCACCTACACCCTGACGCTCGACGACGGCACCACGGCCGACTCCAACGTCGACGGCGAGCCCCTGGTCTACGAGCAGGGAGGCGGGCAGATCCTGCCGGCCCTGGAGGCCGCGGTCGCGAAGCTCGAGCCGGGCGGGGAGACGAAGGTGAGCCTCGGACCCGAGCAGGGCTACGGCCCGGTCCACCAGGAGGCCTTCCACCGGGTCGCGGCCCAGGAGCTCCCCGAGGACGCCCGGGAGGCGGGCGCCCTCCTCGTGGCGACGGATCCGTCCGGTCGCCAGCAGATGATCCGGGTCCACGAGGTCGACGGCGACGAGGTCGTGATCGACGCCAACCACCCGCTCGCCGGTCAGGCCCTGCACTTCGACGTGAAGCTCGAGTCGGTCGCCTGACCCGCCGGGGCCCGCGTCCAGGCCCGCGGGTTCTCCGTTGATCGACCGTCGGGCCGACGGCCCTCCCGTCGGCGGGCCCCGAGCCCGCCCCGCCCGCGGCTCGTCCCGTCGCAGCCCGGGGAGCCGGATCTCCCGTTCCGATCCGGACCCCCGGCTGTCCCACGGGACGAGGACGGGGAGTCTCGTCCTCGCGACCGACCCAACCCGAGACCCAGGAGCCCACCCGATGCACCGATCCCCACTCTGCCGCGCAGCTCTCCTCCTCCCGGCCCTCGCCCTCCTCCTCGGGCCCCACCTCCTGGGGGCCGTCGTGCCCGACGCCTTCGACGCCCCCTGGATCGGCTACTCCACCGCCGTCTACCCGGAGGGCCTCGAGCCGGTCGACGCCGTCGTGGCCGACTTCGACGGCGACGGCGTGGCCGACCTGGCCACGGTGAGCTGGGGCGGCACTGCCCACCTGTCGATCCTGCTGGCCGCGGGCGACGGAGCCTACGCCGAGGCCGTCACCTACCCGCTGCAGGAGGAGAGCCTGGGCGTCGTGGCCGCCGACTTCGACTCCGACGGCGACATCGACCTCGTCACCACCGACACCGGACGCTTCTGGGAGGGCTTCACCGTCTCGCTGTGGCGCAACGACGGCAGCGGCGCCTTCTCGTTCGCCGGCCAGTCCGACGCGGGCAACAGCGGTCCGAGCGGCATCGCCGTCGCGGACTTCGACGGCGACGGGCTCCCCGACGTGGCCGTCGCCCACGACCGCTACATCGTGACCGGCGAGACGATGGCCGTGCTGCTGAACGTCGGCGGCGGCGCCTTCCAGGTCCAGCAGGTGCTGACGACCCAGGCCGGGACCAACGAGATCGCCGCCGGCGACGTCGACGGCGACGGTCTCGCCGACGTCGTCCTGGGCAACGAGACCAACCGCTTCGTCGTCCTGCGCAACCAGGGCGGCGGCACGATGGTGGAGGTCGCCGTCGTCGACGGCGTTCCCGCCGGCTTCTTCGACGACGAGGTCGGCATCACCCTGGCCGACCTGGACCTCGACCTGGACCTCGACGTCGTCTTCTCGAACGGCGACACCGGCGACCAGTTCGCCACCAGCCTCGGTGTGTGGCGCAACACCGGCGACGGCACCTTCGGCCCGGCCGAGGAGCTGGGGCTCACCGGGAGCTTTCGCGGCGGGGTGGAGCACGCCGCCGCCGACGTCACCGGCGACGGCTGGCCCGACCTGCTGGTGGCCGCGGACGTGGCCGACGACTGGTTCCTGATCCCGGGCGACGGCGCCGGCGGCTTCGAGGCAGCCCGGCGCTTCCGAGCCGGCGAGCGGCCCGTGGCGGTGTTCGGGCCGGACCTGGACTCCGACGGCGACCTCGACGTCGTCGTCCTGGCCGCCTCCTCCCTCGAGGCCGCCGTCTACCTCAACCCGGGCGACGGCTCGTTCGTCCAGCCCGCGCTGATCGACATGACGCCGCCGTCGATCTCCCCCGCCTTCGCCGTCAATCTCGAAGCCGGAGACATCGATCGCGACGGCGACCTGGACCTGGTCACCGGCTACCGGGCCGACTTCGCCGGCCAGGACGGTCTCAGTGTCCGGCGCAACCTCGGCGACGGCTCCTTCGACCCGGTCGAGGCCTACCCCGACACCATCCACCCGCTGCACCTCCGCCTCGCCGACATCGACGGCGACGGCGACCTCGACGTCACCTGGATCGACGGCAACTCCCACCTCAAGCACCGCGACAACCTGGGCGACGGCTCGTTCGGAGCGATCGTCGACGAGGGCCTCTTCCTGGGCGCCTCGACGTTCGACTTCGCGGACGTCGACGCGGACGGCGACCTCGACGCCGTGGTGGCGACCGGCTTCACCGCCGACGTCGCCCTCAACGACGGCTTCGGCGACTTCGGCCCGCCGATCGCGAGCGAGGTGGACGACTTCTTCGACGCCGTCGGCCTGGGCGATTTCGACGGGGACGGCTCCCCCGACCTGCTGACCAACTCGGGCCTGCAGGGCTTCGCGCAGGTGTCCAGCGGCAACGGCGACGGCACCTTCGCCAGCCCCAACACCGTGACCACCGGACGCGACGTCCACGACTTCGCGACCGGCGACGTGGACGGCGACAACGCCGTCGACTTCGTGGCCACGACCTCGCTCGACGCCCGGGGGAGCCTCTCGGTGCGCCGCGGGCGCGGCGAGGGCAACTTCTTTCCCCTGGAGGAACGGGCCGGCTCCTACCACACCTCCGAGTTGCGGGGCGAGGTCCTGCTGGCGGACGCCGACGGCGACCTCGACCTCGACGCCCTGGCCGCGAACTTCGGCGCCCAGGACATCTCCCTCTGGCGCGGCGACGGCACGGGCGGCTTCTCGGCCGTGGAGCGCTACGGCGTCGGCCAGCCGGCCCAGGACCTGGAGGTGGCCGACTTCGACGGCGACGGCGTCGTCGACGCCGCGGTGCTGACCGAGGCCGACACGGGGACCGCCTCCTACCCGGCGGTGATCCTCCTGCGCGGCCTGGGCGAGGGGCCCGCCCTGGACCTCGCCCTCGGCGAGCTCGTCCCCGGCCGGGAGGCCACGCTGACCGTGACGGGCGCCGAGGCGCAGGAGACCGTCCAGGTCGCCGGCAGCGCGGCCGGGATCGGACCGGGCCCCTGTCCTCCGGCCCTCGGCGGGCTGTGCCTCGACCTCCTCGAGCCGCGCCTCGTCGGTAGCGCCGAGGCGGACGGCGCGGGCACGGCGGTGGTGACCTTCGTCGTCCCCGCGGGGGCGCCCGTCGGAGCCACGCTCCACTTCCAGGCCGTCGCCGTCCGCGGCCCGGGAGGCGTCGACTCGGTGAAGTCCGCGCCCGCGAGCGGGCCCGTCGTCGCCCCCTGAGCCCGCGCGCCCGCCACCCGAGCCCCGACCCTTTCGAGATCCCTCGACCCATCCCCACCAGGAGAGAGCCGTCATGACCCCCGACCTCCGAGCACCCGACCTCCGAGCACCGGCCCGCCGAGCACCGGCCCGCCGGCTTCTCAGCCGCATCGCCCCGGCGTTGATCGCCACCACCCTCCTCGCCCCGCCGGCCGGCGCCCTCGGCGTCCTCGACGCCCCCTGGCGCACGTACGACGCCGGCGTCTTCCCCAACATCGGCCCGATCGCCCTGGCGATGGGAGACCTGGACGGCGACGGCGACCTCGACGCGGTCACCGGCCTGGACTACTTCGGCGGCCCCGGCATCACCGTGCTCCTCGCCCGCGGCGACGGCAGCTTCGGCGACCCGGTGATCTACGACACCGGCTTCAACAACTCGGTGGGCGACGTGGCGCTGGCGGACGTGAGCGGCGACGGCCGCCTCGACGTGGTGGCGTCGGTCCCCGACACCTTCGGCCAGGGCAGCACGATCCGCCTCTACCGCAACCAGGGCGACGGCTCGCTCGCGGCGCCGCAGACCTTCACCACCGGCCCCGGCCCCGAGGGCGTCGCGCTGGGTGACCTGAACGGCGACGCGCGGCCCGACGTCGTCGTCGCCAACGCCGACCGATTCGACCTCGGCGACACCCTCTCCGTTCTGCTCCACAACGGCCTCGACGGCGCCGACGCCGGCTTCCTGCCGAAGACCGACTACTTCGCCGGCCAGGCGGTGGCCAAGCTCGCCCTGGGCGACCTCGACGGCGACGGCGACCTCGACGTGGTGGTCGGACGGGAGACGGGCGCCCTCCGGGACCGGGGCGAGGCGGTGCTGCTCAACGACGGCAGCGGCGGCCTCGGCGCCCCGACCTTCCACGACGCCCTGCCGAGCGCCGGGCTGCGCGACGGCGCTCCGAGCCTGGCGGACTTCGACGGCGACGGCGATCTCGACATCGTCGGCGCGGGCGCCACGAACGGCGTGCCGAGCTTCGGCCAGGTGGGCATCCTGCCGAACCGGGGCGACGCCACCTTCGGTCCGCCGATCGAGCTGCGCCTCGCCGACTGGACCTTCTCGGTGGACTCCACCGCCGTCGCCGACCTCAACGGCGACGGCATCCCCGACATCGTGGCCTCCACCCCGAGCGGTCGGGCGCTGGACGGCTTCAACGTGCTCCTGAGCGACGGCGTCGGCAGCTTCCGTCCGGCCGCCTTCCGCACCGCCGCCAAGCAGACCCGCGACCTCGAGCTGGTCGACGCCGACGGCGACGGGCTCCCGGACGTCGTGACGGTGGCGCAGGACTCGGCCGCCGTCACCGTCCACGTCAACCCGGGCGACGGGGTCTTCCCGCAGCCGACCCGCTACGACGTGGGCACGCTCACCGGCCTCGCGACCCTCATGCACGGCAACGAGACCGCCGACCTCGACGGCGACGGCGACCTCGACGTGGTCACCGTGGACAGCGACGTCCGCGTCCTGCGCAACCGGGGCGACGCCACCTTCGACGCCGCCGAACTGGTGAGCTTGCCGATCGGCGGCGGCTCCGTCCGGCTGCCCGACCTCGACGGCGACGGCGACCCGGATATCCTCGTCGGGCCGGACCCGAACGAACCGCCCTACGACTTCGCCGTCGTCATCAACCGCGGCGACGGCACCTTCGAGGCGGCCGTGCTCATCCCCGTCGGCGCCAGCCAGGGCGGTGACATCGAGGCCCTGGACATCGACGGCGACGGCCTCCTCGACGTCGCCCTCGCCGACCCCGGACCGGCCAGCGCCATCCACCTCGCGCGCAACCTGGGCGACGGCACGAGCTTCGCGCTGCAGCCGCGTCTCGAGACCTCGGGCCTGCCCTTCGGCGTCGGCACCTCGGACTTCGACGGCGACGGCAACGCCGACATCGTCTCCGAGACCGCCCTGGGCCTGACCGTCTACTTCGGCGACGGCGCCTTCGGCTTCTCCGAGATGGGCCTGGGCGAGCCCGGTTACCCGTTCGACGTGGTCGACCTGGACCTCGACGGCGACGACGACCTGGTCTACGACGCGGGCGAGCTGACCACCGACACCAACTGGGCCGGCGTCATCCGCAACTTCGGCGACGGCGGCTTCGCCTTCCCGTTCGAGATCCCCGGCCCGATCGGCCTGGAGTCCGCGTTCACCGTGGTGAGCGACGTGGACGCGGCGGACGTCACGGGAGACGGGCTACCCGACGTGATCTTCACCTCCAACGCCCCCAACGACCTCTCGGTCTTCCGCGGCCTGGGCGACGGCACCCTCGAGGCCCACCGGCGTTACGGCGCCGGCTACTCCGCCTCCGACACGGCGGCCGGCGACCTCGACGGCGACGGCGCGATCGACCTGGCGATCGTCATCTCCCTGCCGCCCAGCGGCCTGGGCAACGCCGTCGTCGTCCTCGCCGGCACCGTCTCCGCAGGCGACCTGCTCGACCTCACCGTCGTCGGCGCCTGCCCCGGCCCGCTGACCCTCGAGGTGACCGGCGCCGCCCCGCAGTCCCGCGTCGGCTTCCTGGGCGCGCGCTCCGCGGGCGCCTCCGAGGTCCCCGGCGGCGCGCCCTGCGCCGGCACGGGCCTGGGCCTCGCCTCCCCGCTGCGCGCCCTCGGGCTCGGGACGGCGGACGGCGACGGCGTGGCCGTCCTGTCGTTCGACGCCCCGGCCGGCGCCTGCGGGGCCGTCGCGCAGGCGATCGACCTCACCACCTGCAAGGTGAGCGACGTCGGCGGCCTCTGAGGCCACCCTCCCCGCCCCGGCGGACCGCCAGGTCCGCCGGGGGCCGGATCCCGGCCTTCCCTCCGCCGGACCCCCTCCCGAGGCCACGACACCGCCGGATTCCGGCAACCGGCGAAACCGGGCGCCCTCCGCGGCGTAGTCAAGGACGAACGAGAGCTTTCATCCGGGCGCACCGTGCGCAGCCCGGTACTCTGGAGAGGGAGGTCCGAGGGATGGCCAAGCTGATCAAGACCCTGTTGATCTTCGTCGTGATCGCGGGGGTCGCCCTGGGCGGATACGCGTGGTACAGGAGCCGCGACTCCGCCGAGCCCGACTACAAGCTCGTGGAAGTCACGCGCGGCAGCATCACCGAGAAGGCCGTCGCCGTAGGCCAGATCGAGCCCCGGCTCAAGTACGAGGTCAAGTCGAAGATCTCGGGCATCGTGCGGCGGGTGGCCTTCGAGGTCGGCGACGAGGTGCGCAAGGGCGACACCCTGTTCGAGATCGAGCCCGACCCGACGCCGACCGAGCTGGTCGAGGGCCAGCGCCGGGTGGAGGCCGCCGAGTCGGCCCACCAGCGCGCCGAGGCCGACTGGAAGCGGGCCCAGGAGCTGGCCCGCCAGGGCATCATGCCGACGGAGGACGTCGACGTCCGGCGCGAGGCCTTCGAACTGGCGGGGATCGAGCTGCAGAGCGCCCGCGACAGTCTCGAACTGCTGCGCGAGGGACGGGTCACCGGCAAGGGTCGGCAGATGGAGTCCATCATCCGGGCGCCGGTGGCGGGGATCGTCCTCGAGCGCAAGGTGGACCCGGGCGAGCCCGTCGTCCCGCTGACCTCCTTCCAGGCGGGCACCGAGCTGGCCACCATCGCCGACATGAGCGACCTGATCTTCAAGGGCACGGTCGACGAGATCGACGTCGGCAAGCTCGAGGTGGGCGTCCCGGCCCGACTGAACATCGGAGCCCTCCCCGGCGAGCCGGTCGCCGGCCGGCTGACCCGCATCGCCCCCCAGGCCAAGGAGGAGGAGGGGGCGCGCCTGTTCGACGTCGAGATCGAGCTCGACCCCTCCGAGGTCGTCCTGCGGGCGGGCTACTCCGCCACGGCCGATCTCGTGATCCGCGAGAAGACGGAGATCCTGATGATCCCGGAGCGCCTCGTGCTGTTCGAGGACGACGGCGCGACCACCTTCGTCGAGATCCCCGGCAGCGGTCCCGAGGCCGAGCCCGAGAGGGTCCAGATCCAGGCCGGGCTCTCCGACGGCCTCAACCTCGAGGTCGTCGAGGGGCTCGCGGAAGGCGACGAGATCGTGGAGCGGCCGCCGCGGGAGATTCTGTAGTGAAGGCTCTCGGAGCCAGTCTGAAGCAGCTCTGGCGCGACCTGCGAACCCAGAGGATGCGGACGCTCCTCACCACGCTGGGCATCGTATGGGGCACCGTCGCGGTGAGCCTCCTGCTCGCGTTCGGCCAGGGGCTCCACGTCCAGCTCAAGAAGAACGCCGCCGGCATCGGCCAGGGGCTCGTCATCGCCTGGCCGTCCCAGACCTCCATGCCCTTCGAGGGCCTGGGCAAGGGTCGACGGATCCGGTTGACCGAGGACGACATCGAGCTGGTGCGCGGGCGATCCCGGATCGTCGGCCTGATCTCCACGGAGTTCTCCGACACGCTGCGCCTGCAGCAGGGCCGGCGCACCCTGGCGGTGGAGGTCTCCGGCGTCAACACGGAGTTCGCGGAGATGCGCAGCATGATCCCGGCGGCCGGCGGCCGGTTCATCAACCCACGGGACGAGGAGCTGCGCCGCCGCGTCGCCTTCCTCGGCAACGAGCTCGCCGAGCAGCTCTTCGGCTCGGCCGACCCGGTGGCCCAGGTCTTCCGCCTCCACGGCTCGCCGTTCATGGTGGTGGGCGTGCTGCAACCGAAGATCCAACAGTCCTCGTACTCGGGCCGCGACAAGGACAAGGTGATCATCCCGGCCTCCACCTTCCAGGCGCTCACCGGCCAGAAGTACCTGGACAACTTCACCTTCACGGCCGCGAACGTCGGACGCACGGGCGCCGCCGCCGACGAGGTGAGGACGATCCTCGCCGGCAAGCACCGCTTCGACCCGGAGGACAAGGAGGCCCTGAGCCTCTGGGACACGACGGAGATGGCCCAGTTCCTGGACACCTTCATGCTGGCCTTCCAGCTCTTCCTGGGGATCGTCGGCTCGCTGACCCTGGTCGTCGGCGGCATCGGCGTCTCGAACATCATGAACGTCGTGGTCGAGGAGCGGACGCGGGAGATCGGCATCAAGATGGCCCTCGGCGCCAAGCCGCGCTCGATCCTGACCCAGTTCCTGCTCGAGACGCTCCTGCTGACGACGATCGGCGGAGTGCTCGGCCTCGGGATCACGGCGGCCCTGTGCGCCGTCTTCCCCGCGGCCGGCGTCACCGACTACGTGGGCGACCCCGTGGTCTCGCCGGTGGTCGCCGCCCTCACGGCAGGGCTCCTGGGCCTCATCGGACTCATCGCCGGCTTCTTCCCGGCGCGCGAGGCCGCCGCCCTCGACCCCGTCATCGCGATGAAGACGTGAGGTCCCCATGAGAGCACCCCGCATCGGACTCGTCCTGACCCTCTTCCTCCGCTCCTCCCAGGTGCAGAAGAAGCGGGCGATCCTCACCGTCGCTGCCATCGCCTGGGGCTCGCTGTCCCTGGTGCTGCTGCTGGCCTTCGGCGAGGGCCTCAAGAACCAGCTCGACGTGGCGAGCGCGGGCCTGGGACGCAACATCGCCATCCTGTGGCCCGGCGAGACGACAAAGACCTGGCAGGGGCTCCCGTCGGGCCGGCCGATCCGGCCGAAGATCGAGGACATCGACCTCCTCGCGCGGCGCATCCCCGACGCGCACGCCGTCTCCGGCGAGCTGCGCAACTGGCGCACCCTGTACACCCAGGGGGCCAAGTCGGTGAACGGACGGCTCACCGGAGCCAGCCTCGTCTACGGCGAGATCCGGGCCCACGTCGCCCGGGAGGGAGGCCGCTGGCTCAACCCGCTGGACGAGCAGCTCCGGCGACGGGTGATCTTCCTGGGCTACGAGCTGGCGACGGATTTGTACGGCGACGAGGAGCCCGTGGGCACCACGCTGCTGGTCGATCAGGTCCCGTTCACGGTGGTCGGCGTCATGAAGGAGAAGATCCAGAACTCGACCTACGGCGGCCTGGACCGGGACCACGCGGTCATCCCCATCACCACGTTCTACGCCCAGTACGGCTCCGACCGGCTGTCCAACATCGTCGTCAAGCCGACGCGGCCGGAGCTGATGCCCACCGTCCTCGAACAGGTCTACTCCACCCTCGGAGCCAAGTACGGCTTCGACCCGACGGACGACCGGGCGATGGGGACCTGGGACACGGTCGAGGGCTCCGAGATGATGGGCAACATGATGCTGGGCATCCAGCTCTTCCTGGGCATCATCGGCGCCCTCACGCTGGTGGTGGGCGGCATCGGCGTCGCCAACATCATGTACGCCGTCGTCAAGGAGCGCACCCGCGAGATCGGCGTCAAAATGGCTCTCGGCGCCCGCCGGGGTTGGATCACCTGGCCCTTCGTCCTGGAGGGGATGACCTACACGGTCCTGGGAGGCGTCGTGGGCCTCGCGATGGCGGTCGGCGTCATCTTCGTCCTGGAGCTGCTCCCCACCGAGGGCAACGAGGCGCTCCAGCTCCTCGGCAAGCCGACCCTCTCCCCCGCCATCGGCCTCGCCACCGCCGCCGTCCTCGGTCTCATCGGCGTGCTGGCCGGCTACTTCCCCGCCCGCCGGGCCGCCTCCGTGGACCCGGTGGAGACCCTGCGCTACGAGTGAGGCGACTTGTCATGAGCGACCGACCGATCATCCACATGGCGGACATCCGCAAGGTCTACAAGACCGGCAAAGTCTCGGTCGAGGCCCTCCAGGGGATCGACCTCGAGGTCCGCCGCGGCGAGTTCGTGGCGATCGTCGGGCCCTCGGGCTCCGGCAAGTCCACGCTGATGAACCTCATCGGGTGCCTCGACACCCCCACCTCGGGGGTCTACGAGCTCGCCGGCCGGGCCGTCTCCGGCATGAGCCGCGACCAGCTCGCCGAGGTGCGCAACAAGAGCGTCGGCTTCGTCTTCCAGTCCTTCAACCTGCTGCCCCAGATCACCGCCTGGGAGAACGTCGAGATGCCGCTGCTCTTCGGCGGCGTGGGCA
>CAJQNK010000130.1 GCA_905479655.1 uncultured bacterium
GGTGCCTGGAGATGCAAGGCTTGCGACCGAGGGCGACGCAGTCGTACTGTCTGTACGTCGAGGAGCCCGACGGGAGCGTAACGCCGCAGATTCAGGCACATACGGTCTCGTAGTAGACAGTTGGTGAGAAGGTCAGGCTAGAGCGCTGCGACGCGAAGGCGTTGTGGCGCGAAAGGGCCTGGGCGGGTCCGGCGCTGGGAGTCACTCCCCTACCGGTCCCGCCACGGGCTCCACGATGTCGTGGCGGGTGTTGATCGCGAAGGGGCCCAGGGTCTGGACCCGACCGCTGGGCCAAGTCACGCGCACGCGCTCGACCTGTTGCGCCTTGCCCAGGCCGAAGGTCTGGATGCGGGGAACGTCCGAGAAGAAACCGGTCCCTGCCGAGATCTCCCGAAATTGACGGCTGACTCCCTGCTGCGGCCCGAGGGCCGCGGCGACCTCGATGCGCGCTCCAACCGCGTCGCGGTTGCTGACCGTGCCCTCGAGGCGGAACTGCACCCAGTTGTTGCCCCGTGTGTCGTTGCGGAAGAGGAAGTTGGGCTGGCCCGGCGTGTGGCTCACGATCACGAAGTCGGAGTCGCCGTCGTTGTCGATGTCCCCCGGCACGAAGCCGATGTTCTCCATCAACGGCAGGTCGACGCCGAGCTCCACGGCAGCCTCGGTCCACGTGCCGTCGCCGTGGTTGTAGAAGAAGCGGTTCCGGGTGTCGCTGCCGGGCCCGCCGAAGCCTCGGTTGGTGAGCAGGATGTCCAGCCGGCCGTCGTTGTCGATGTCGATGAAGTTGCCGCCCCAGAAGAACAGGCCGGGCAGGTGCAGATCGAGGCCGCCGAGGTTCGAGACGTCGGTGAATCTCCAGACACCCGTCCCGTCCGGGCCGTCGTTGTGCCAGAGGTGCGAGTCCTCCTCGCGGGAGAACAGCAGGTCGAGACGGCCGTCGTTGTCGTAGTCGCCCCACGAGGCGCCGACCCCCCGGCTCGGTTCGCCGATGACGGCCACCCCGGCCTCGGCCCCGACGTCGGTGAAGACCGGGATGCCCGAGAACGGATCGCGACCCTCGTTGCGGTAGAGACGCGAGGGCACCTCGTGAGAGTTGGTGACGAAGAGGTCCTGGTCCCCGTCGTTGTCGTAGTCCCCGAAGGCGACCCCCATCGGATTGTCGGGCAGGTCCAGACCGGCCACCGCCGTGACGTCGGCGTAGGTGCCGTCGCCGTGGTTGAGGTACAGCTTGTTCACGTGGTCCACGGCCAGCCTCGCCGGGTCGTACTCCCCACCGTAGAAGTCGATGAAGCCGTCGTTGTCGACGTCGGCGAAGGAGGCGCCCGTGCCGCGGGTCAGGCAGAAGCTGAGGTTCGCGTCGGGCTCCCAGAGGAGGGGATCCACACTCACCTGCCGATACATCGTGGAGGCGACGAAGTTGTGGGAGAGGAGGTCGCGCCCCCCATCGTTGTCGAGATCGCCCCACACGTGGCGCATCGCGTTCCAGAAGTCGTCGACCCCCATCTCCGGGGCCACGTCCGGGCCGAACGTCCCGTCGCCGTGGTTGAGGAAGAACGCGTTGACGCTCTGGGGATCGAAGGGCGGCACCTCCGACAGGTCGGGGCACTGACCGGAGGGCGGTCGGTGGATCAGGGGGTCGCGGAAGCCGTTCGCATGGTAGAGATCGACCCAGCCGTCGCGGTCGACGTCCACCAGAGTGGCCCCGAAGTGCCGGTGGATGGTGTCCTCCACCCCCTGCTCCGGGGCGATGTCGACCACCGACGGCAGACAGAGAGAGGCGCCGGTATGCCAGATCATGCCGGACTCCAGGCAGGGGTCCTCGGCGCCGCCGGCGGTGGCTCCGTACTTGAGCTCGTCGAGCTGACCGACGAAGAAGGGGCCGCGCTGGGGATGACGGGTGCCGGCCAGCAGGAAGGCCGGGGTGCCAGCCGCGAAGCCGGGCGCGGGGGTCCGGACCACCTCCTCACCGTCGAGCGCCATGAAGGCGTCCTGCCCGTCGTGGCCTGCGTACAGACTCACCCAGGTGCCGGGGGTCACCGGCCAGGGGGAGCGGAGCACCACGCGCCCGCCGGCGCCGTCCCGGAGCTCGAACTCCAGGACGGGCGTTCCGCCCCGAAGGAGGAGATGGAGCCCCTTCCCCGCCCTCTGCTTGGCCAGCAGGGTCTGGTCGCTCGCGGGAACCTCGTCGATCCGGAAGTAGAGCGAGACGCTGAAGATGTCGCCGTCGAGCCCCTCGGCCGAGGGGACCACGACATAGTCGTCACCATCCAGACGCAGGGTCTCGCCGACGAGGCCCGGCTCGGCGACAGGATCGCCCCCCAGGAAGCCGTCGTTGCCGTTCCCGGAGACGTCGGTGGCCAGGCCCCCGTCGAACGGGAGCCAGGCGACGACGTCGCGGCTCTGCGCGAGCGCCGGGAGGGCCGAGAGAGCGGCCAGAGAGAGAGCGAGAGTGAGAGCCGGAGAGAGGCGGAGGCGGCAGAGCAGGGACATCATGGGGGCTCCTTCATGAAGATCCGCCGGGCGTCCCAGTGGCAGATACGCCGGCCTGGGAGCCTGCGGTGGGAAGCAACAGGGCGAGTAGAGTTGCTCTCATCCTACAAAGAGGCCAGTTCTATCGGAAGGCCGAGAAACGCGGCTCGTCCCCGAGGCGGGTCGGTCGGGGTCCGTCCCGACTCCGCTCAGAGGCGGAGGTGTCGCGCGATGTTGTTGCGCTGGATGTCGGAGGTGCCCGAGTAGAAAATGCCGCCGAGTGCGTCGCGGACCTCCCGCTCGACCTCCTGCTCGACCATGTAGCCGTAGCCGCCGAAGACGCGCATGGCGTCGGTCGCGAAGGCCACGTGGGCCTCCGAGACGAAGAGCTTCGCGATCGAGGCCTCCAGCTGGGCGGAACGCCCCTGGTCCTTCAGACGGCCGATCCGATACACCAGCGGGCGGCAGGCATCGAGGCGCACCTTCATGTCGACGATACGGTGGGAGACGGCCTGGAACTTGGAGATCGAGCGTCCGAACTGCTTGCGGTCCCGGGCGTAGCGGATCGCCTCCTCGAGCCGTCGACGCATGGACCCCAGGCAGCCGGCGAGGATGCAGCCTCGCTCCCACTCCATGGAGCACTCGAAGACCTTGATTCCCCGGCCCTCCCGGCCGATGCGGGCCGACGCCGGCAGCTCGCAGTTCTCGAAGATCACCTCACCCATCGGCGAAGTGCGGAGCCCCATCTTGTCGATCGGCCGCGACACGCTGACACCGGGATGCGACGACTCCACGATGAAGGCGGTGATCCCCATGGGGCCGAGCTTGGGATCGAGCGTCGCGTAGGCCACGAACAGATCGGCCACCGGGGCGTTGGTCACGAAGGTCTTGGTGCCGTTCAGAACGTACGTGTCGCCACGCTTCTCGGCCCGCGTCCTCATACCGTAGACATCGGAGCCGAAGTCGGGCTCCGAAGCCGCGTTGGCTCCGACCAGGGCCCCGTCGATGAGAGGCGGTAGCCAACGGAGCTTCTGCTCCTCGGTGCCGTACTCGAGGATCGGCACCACGTTGGTCCACATGTGGGCGTGGATGGAGAACAGCAGCCCCAGATCCCCCGTGCCGTATCCGAGTCCCTCCATCACCGCGATCAGGTCGGTGAGACCGAGACCGAGGCCGCCATACTCCTTGGGCACCGGCATCCCCATGACGCCGAACTCGGCGCATCGCTTCCACCCCTCGCGATCGAAGACCTCGTCGCGATCCCGATCCCGCAGGTCGTGCCCCAGGTTCTCGCGCGCGAACTCGATCGCCGCCTCCTGCAGACGCGCCTGCTCCTCGCTCAGCTCGATGTCCAGTGCCATGTCGTGGGCCCTCCTCGGATCCAGATGCGACGGCGAGCACTGCCGCTCGCGGTCAGTCTCTCCGCGATCCGCCGGCCGGTCAAGACCGGCGTCCCCGGAGCCGACAGGCGCTCGCTATCGATTGCCGTGCATGCTAGCCTGACGGCTTCCTGTCCCTTTGACTTCCGCCAGGTGTGGAACCCCGATTCGATGGAACCTTCGCCCGTTACCTTCTTCCTGCATCTACCGAAGACAGCCGGCACCACCTTCCGCTCCCACGTCGCGACCTCTTTGCATCGCGACGAGGCTCTCATGCTCTACCAGGGGCGCGACGGCGGACTGGCCTCCCGAGCCGCGGCATGCCGCCGCGTCGCCGGGCTGTCCGCGCGGCGCAAGAGCCGGCTGCGTGTCGTCTTCGGCCACCTGGTGTTCGCCGAGATGAGCCGGGCCTTCCCCGATCGTCCCAGCCGTTTCGTGACCTTCCTCCGGGAGCCGGTGGCGCACGCGGCGTCGCGCTACTTCTTCGGTGTCAAGACGCTGAAGACCCTGAACCGATTCCGCAGCGGCAAGTTCTCCGGCGAGCTTCTCCGCGACGGCAGCGTCGTACCGATGGAGACGTGGCTGCGCGAGAACCCCCGGCACCACGACTACATGTTCCGCTATCTCTACAGCCACCTCTTCGAGGTGCGGCATGTCGACGTGACGCCCGACGAGGCGAGCTTCGAGCGGCTCCGGGAGGCGTTGAGGGAGTTCCACCTCGTGGGTCTGGTGGGCCACGAGGACGACGAGCTGTACCTCTACCACGAGCTGGGGATCCGACGGTTCCTGGGCCGCAAGAACGTGGGCCGGCCCAAGCCGCCGCTCCGACCCGAGCAGCGCGAGGCGATCCTCGAGACGCACGACTGGGACCTGAGGCTCTGGGAGTTCGCGCAGGAACTGCACGGCGAGTTGGTGGAGAGGCCGGAGTACGCGGCGGGGGTGGCCGAGATCCGTCGACGCCGCGACGCCGTCGGCCCTCTGCAGCGACGCTGGCACGAGACGTCGGCGAGCCTGAACCGGGCGGTCGACCGCTCCACGCAGGCCGTCGCCTTCGCCCTCTCCCGGCTGTTGCGCCGGGCGCGATGAAGTGAAGGCCTGGCGCCGAGCCGCCCTGGCCCTCGGCCTCCTGTGGGCGCTCACGGCAGCGTTCCTGGTCCGTGATCGGCTCCGGGAGATCCGGCCGCTCCAGATCGAGTCGCCACCCCTGAAGACCGACACCGAGCCGAGTCGCCGGGTCCTCGCGGCCACCGACTGGGGCGACCTGCCCTCGTGGGCCAACCACGACCCGCTCCCGGCCCTGGCCGCCTTCCGGCGCTCGTGCGCCGCCTGGGCCCGCCAGCCCCCCGAGCGCGACGTGGCCCAGGGCGCCTGGGCCGGCCAGATCGCCGACTGGCTCCCCGCCTGCGCTGCCCTCGAGGCAGCCGACGGGCCGAAGTTGGCGCGCGAGCTCTTCGAGCGGGAGTTCCGCCCGTGGAAGGTCCTGGACGGCGAGCAGCGCCTCGGCCTCTTCACCGGCTACTACGAGCCCCTCCTCCACGGCAGCCTGAGGCGAAGGCCCCCGTACACCGCGCCGCTCTACCGCCCCCCGGGGGACCTGGTGACGCTGGACCTCGGCCGCTTCCGGTCCGACCTGGCGGGACGTCGGATCGCCGGTCGCTACCGGGGGGGCCGGTTCGAGCCGTTCCCAGATCGCCGCGCGATCGAGGCCGGCGCGCTCGCGGGCCGGGGCCTGGAGCTCGCCTGGGTGGACGACCCGGTCGACGCCTTCTTCCTCCACATCCAGGGCTCGGGACGGGTCGAGCTCGCCGAGGGCGGAGTGCTGAGGTTGGGCTACGCCGGGCAGAACGGCCAGCCGTACCACGCCATCGGCCGCGAGCTGATCGACCGCGGCGCCCTCGAGCCGGCCGAGGTCTCGATGCAGTCCATCCGCCGCTGGCTGACGGAGCACCCCGCGGAGGCCCCGGAGATCCTGGAGACCAACCCGTCGTATGTCTTCTTTCGGCGCCTGGAGGGTGAGGGGCCGATCGGCAGCCAGGGCGTGGCGCTCACGCCCGGACGCTCCCTCGCCGTGGACCGGTCGTTCCTGCCGCTCGGCGCCCCCCTATTTCTCGAGGCCCTGGCCCCCTCGCCCGACCCGGCCGATCCGGATCGGACCCTGCGCCGGCTGATGGTCGCGCAGGACACGGGCGGCGCGATCCGCGGACCCGTCCGTGGAGACGTCTTCTGGGGCGCCGGCGAGGACGCCGCGACGGTGGCCGGGCGGATGCGCCATCGTGGACGACTGTGGCTCCTGTTGCCGCGCGCGGTCCAGCCGACGCCGGACGACTGACCCTCCTCATCCGCGCAGCCGACGGTCAGGGGCCGGCCCTGCGATCCGATCAGGAAAGGGCGAAGAGGGCCGCCGCGCCGACGACGAAGCAGTACCAGGAGAAGGCGCCCAGGCGCCCCTTCCTCAGGACCAGCAGGAGAAAGACCAGCGACAGGTAGCCCACGACGAAGGCGGAGAGAGCTCCGGCGGCCACGACACCGGCGGGAGGGGCTCCGCCCACCCCGAGATCGCCCAGCTTGACCACCACGGCGCCGAGGATCGCCGGGATCGAGAGCAGGAACGAGAACTCCGCCGCGTCTTCCGATCGCGCGCCGGCCAGGAGCGCCACCGAGATCGTCGACCCCGCGCGCGAGAACCCGGGGATGATGGCCAGGCCCTGGACGACGCCGATCAGGGGGGCGTGCCACCAACGCAGGGGTCCGCCCGCCCGGCCGCGATCGGGCCGGAGGCGAGGTGCCTGGAGCAACACCCCGGTGACGATCAACATCAGCGCCACGATCCGGGGAGAGCCGAAGCCGGCCTCCAGCTGGTCCTGGAACGCCAGGCCGATGACGGCCGTCGGGACGGACCCGAGAGCGAGAAAGAAGATCAACGTGAGCTCGGGAGAAGCCCGCACCGAAGCCACCGGTCGTCGCCAGAAGCCTGGGTCCCGCAGCGCCCTCCAGGAGCTGGCCACGAGCCGCCCGAGGGCCTCGCGGTAGCCCACCACGACCGCACCCAGCGTCCCCAGGTGGAGCATCACGTCGAAGAAGACCTGGGGCTCGTGGACCCCGAGGAAGTACTGCGCCAGCACGAGATGGCCGGAGCTCGAGATGGGCAGGAACTCCGTGAGGCCCTGGACGACACCCAGGAGGATGGACTCGAGGTAGGACACGACAGCGGATTGTGTCACGGGCGGCGCCCGATTTCAGGACGACGCGGCATCCGGCTCGCTGCTAGACTCCCGCCGCCACCATGACCCTGACGAACTTGGACGCGGTGATCGTCGGCGGAGGCCTCGCCGGCCTCTGCTGTGCCCAGGACCTGGAGGCCGAGGGGCTCGACTGGCGGTTGCTGGAGGCCTCCGACCGGCTGGGCGGACGGGTGCGCACCGACCAGGTCGACGGGTTTCTCCTGGACCGGGGCTTTCAGGTCCTCCTCACGGCCTATCCGGAGGCCCGGCGCCGGCTGGACTACCCGACCCTCGACCTGCGGCCGCTCTATCCGGGCGCCCGGATCCGACGCGGAGGACGGTTCCGCCGACTCGCCGACCCGTTCAGGCGCCCCGGCGACGCGGTCCGCTCCTTCCTCCACCGCGAGGTCGGCGCGACCGACGCCCTCGCCGTCCTGCGACTGCGCTGGAACGCCCTCGCGCGCAGCGAGGAGGAGATCTTCGCGCTCCCGGACCGCAGCACCCGCGAGCACCTCGAGGCGGTTCGGCAGCGCCTCGCTGCCCTCTGAACTTCGGGGTCCCGGACCCCACCACCGACGGACAGGAGCCCGACCATGACCGACTCCCAGGCCAACCCCTCCCCGCTCCGCTTCGTCGGCGGCAAGGTCGGCTCCGCCGTCCCACTGGTCTTCTTCATCGTCTGGGCGATCTCGATCTGCGTCGCGGGAGCGCCCGACGAGAACGGGCTCATCCTCGGCGCGGTGATCGGCCTGACGCTGGGGATGTTCCTGTGCCGCAGCTCCTGGAGCCACTACGCGGGCGAGGTCATGAGCGGGATGGCCAACCCGATCGCCACCGTCACCATCGTCGCCTGGTTCTGGGCCGGGATGTTCGCCCAGGTTCTGCGCGAGGCCGGGTTGGTGGACGGCCTGGTGTGGCTGGGGGACATCTCGGGGGCCACCGGCGGCCTGTTCGTGGGGGCAACCTTCGTGCTGGCAGCCGTCTTCGCGTCGGCCGTCGGGACCGGCTACGGCACCGCCGTGGCCTTCGCGACGCTCATGTACCCCGCCGGACTGGTGATGGGCGCCGACCCGGTCTGGCTGTTCGCGGCCATCCTCTCGGGGGCGGCCTTCGGCGACAACCTGGCCCCGGTTTCCGACACCACGGTGGTTTCCGCCACCACCCAGGAGACCGACATTCCCGGCGTCGTCCGCTCGCGCTTCAAGTACGCCATCACCGCGGCCCTGCCGGCCCTCGTGCTGTTCCTGCTGTTGGGCGGCGACGGCTCCGGCGCGGTCGTGGGAAGCGTCGCGGCCGGCGGCGCCGGTCCCACCGGCCTCCTCCTTTTGCTGCCCTTCGCCCTCGTGATCGCCCTGGCGCTGCGCGGCAACCACATCCTGGTGACGCTGACCTGGGGGATCCTGTCGGCGATCGCCATCGGCTCGCTCGCCGGGCTGCTGGCGCCGTCGGCGGTGATCTCCATCGACACGGAGGCCGGCCGGATCGGCGGCGCCCTGGTGGCCGGCATCGCCGGCTATCTCTCGCTCGCCATCCTCATCCTGCTCATCGTCGCCGGCGCCCACGTCATGCGCATCGGGGGGGCGCTGGACGCGATGGTCGAGGGTCTGGGACGGTTCGCGGGCGCCTCGGTGGCCCGGGCCGAGGTGGTGATCTGGAGCATCGTCTTCTCCCTGAACGTCTTCATCACCATCAATACCGCCGCGGAGATCGCCGCGGCGCCGGTGGTCTCCCGCCTCGGCCGCCGATTCCGGCTGCATCCGTACCGGCGGGCCAACTTCCTCGACGCGGTGACGTCGGCGTTGGGCTACATCTTCCCCTGGGGCGGCGGCGTGCTGATCGGCTACCAGACCATCCGCAACCTGGCTGTCCAGGATCCCTCCATCGCCGTGGTCTCGCCCACCGAGGTCTGGCCCTTCGTCCTCCACGGCTGGTTCCTGGCCATCGTGATGCTCGTGGCGGCCCTCACCGGCTTCGGCCGCACCTACGAGGCCGACGACGGGAGCGAGACGAAGGACCGGCCGGCCTAGCGCGAAAGCGGACACCGGCCCGGCGCGAGCGGCGCCGGACCGGGGTCCTGGCCTTCCATCCTTCTCGGGAGGCGTGGTCCGAGTGATCTCATTCGGCCGTGACGGTAGGATGAACACCAAGTCATGAGCGAAGCCACACCGACCATCGCGCCGGACGCCCTCCTCGATGCCGTGGGGATGGTCTTCGAATCGCTGGGCCGGGCCCTCGTCTGCCTCGACCGGAGCTTCCGGGTGGTGCACGGTTCGGCGACCCTGGACGAGCTGTTCGGGCCCGGCGCCGCCCGCGAGGTCCGGGGCCGCCCGGCGTCGGAGGTCTTCGGTCGCGAGCTGTTCGGCGAGGGGAGCCCCGTCCGGAGCGCCCTCGAGGAGGGCCAGATGCGCGAGGGATGGGGCGCCACGGTGCGGATCGAGGGGTACGATCCCCGGCTCGCCTCCGTCACCGTCGCTCCGGTGCGCCGGCGCCCCGGGGCGCCGTGTGATCCGCGGGTCGCCTTCCTCGCCGTGCTGCGCCCCGCCGAGGAGCACCCCACGGGCAACGGCCTGAAGATGTTCTACGGCATGGTCGCCCGGTCCCCCGCGATGCTCCGCATCTTCCAGCTGATCGAGCAGCTCCGGGGGAGCGACGCGACCGTCGTGATCACCGGAGAGAGCGGCACCGGCAAGGAGCTGGTGGCGCGCGCCCTGCACCTCCACTCCCCGCGTCGCAACGAGCCCTTCGTCGCCGTCAATTGCGGTGCGCTGCCCGGGGAGCTGTTGGAGAGCGAGCTCTTCGGCCACGTGCGGGGCGCCTTCACGGGGGCGGTCCGGGATCGGGTCGGCCGCTTCGAGGCCGCCGGCACGGGCACGCTGTTCCTCGACGAGGTCGGGGATCTGCCCCTCCCTCTCCAGGTCAAGCTCCTGCGCGTCCTGCAGCACGGCACTTTCGAGCGGGTAGGCGAGTCGGTCACCCGGGGGACCGAGGCGCGCGTCATCGCGGCCACCAACAAGGACCTGCGGCGGGTGGTCGACGAGGGCCTCTTCCGTGACGACCTGTACTACCGTCTGCGGGTGGTGCCCATCCACATCGCCCCGCTGTGCGACCGGATCGACGACATCGAGCCCATCGCCCGCCACCTCCTCGGTCGGCTGAACCGTCACCACGGACGCTCGGTGAAGATGAGCGGTCAGACGATCCGGAAGTTCCGTGATTACTCCTGGCCCGGCAACGTGCGCGAGCTCGAGAACGCCCTCGAGTACGGGCTGGCCCTGTGCACCGGCCAGAGCCTCCTCCCCGACCACCTGCCGCCCGAGATCGGCGGCGCCGCCCCGAGCGGCACGCCGGCCGAGGAGAAGCTCGCCGCCGACGGCCTCGAGCGGGATGGGAAGCCGGCGGAAGACCGCGGGACGGCCCTGGATCCGGAGGCGCGACGGATCCTCGAGGCCCTCGAGAGTCACCACTGGCGTCGCGAGGAGACGGCCCAGGCCCTGGCCATCAGCCGCACGACCCTGTGGCGACGGATGCGCGAGCTCGGGATCGACGAGTAGAAAGCGGCGAGGCGCCCGAAACGCGACGTTTCATCTGAAACGATCGGTTGCAACGTTCCGTTCCAGCCCGCTGCCCCGGTCGGGCTCCAACCGACGCCCGCGCCGGATATCGAAAGCCCCTGCATCCAGGGGAGTTCAGGGTTCCGGCGAGCTCGGGAGACGGGCCGGGAAGGGCGGCGCCCCTCCTGGCATCGATCCTGCTCCCTAGATCGGCGTACCGACAACGAGAATCCCAAGGGAGAAGCCATGCAACGAATCGTCATCCTGGGAGCCGGAACCGCGGGGACCACCGTGGCGAATCACCTGTCGAAGAGGGTGGAGCCCGGCACCTCGATCACGGTGGTCGATCCCGAGACCGAGCATCTCTTCCAACCCGATCTGATCTTCGTGCCCTTCGGCATGCAGAGGCCGGAGAACACGCTGCGACCCCGTGGTGGGACCCTGAAGCCGGGCGTCGAGTGGGTCCAGGATCGGGTCGAGCGGGTCGACCCGGACAGCAAGAGGGTGATTCTCGCCGGGGGCGACGACCTCTCCTACGACCTCCTGGTCATCGCCAGCGGCTCCCACATCCATCCCGAGGAGACCGAGGGGCTGCAGGAAGAGCACTGGCAGCGGAGCATCTTCGACTACTACACGCTCGAGGGCGCCGCGGCGCTGAGCGACGCATTGGCCAACTTCGAGGGCGGCCGTCTGGTGCTGAACGTGGTCGAGAACCCGATCAAGTGTCCCGTGGCGCCGCTGGAGTTCCTGTTCCTGGCCGACGCCTACTTCACGAAGCTCGGTCGCCGCGACGAGGTGGAGCTGACCTACGCCACGCCCCTCGACGGCGCCTTCACCAAGCCGATCGCCTCCCGCGAGCTGGGCAACATGCTCGGCGCGCGCAACATCCACGTCGAGGCCGAGTTCAACGCGGCCTCCGTGGACGGCGAGCGCGGTGTGCTGCGCTCCTGGGACGACCGGGCGATCGACTACGACCTGCTGGTCTCGATCCCGACCCACATGGGAGCCGACTTCGTCTCGACGTCGGGCCTCGGAGACGAGCTCGGCTTCGTGCCGACGCACAACCACAGCCTGCTCGCCGACGGCCACGACGACATCTTCGTGGTGGGCGACGCCACCAACCTCGCCACCTCGAAGGCCGGCTCCGTGGCTCACTTCGAGGCCGAGGTCGTGGTCGAGAACGTGCTCCGAGCTCTGGAGGGCAGGAGCCTGCACGAGGGCTTCGACGGTCACGCCAACTGCTTCGTGGAGACGGGCTCCGGCAAGGCGATGCTGATCGACTTCAACTACGACGTCGAGCCGCTCCCCGGCACCTACCCGCTGCCGTTGGCCGGCCCCTTCACGCTGCTCTCGGAGAGCCGGCGCAACCACTGGGGCAAGCTCGCCTTCCGCTGGGTCTACTGGAACATGCTCCTGCCCGGGCGCAACATCCCGGTGCCCAACCGCATGTCCCTGAGCGGCAAGCGCACGTCGCTCCTCGAGAGGGCCGCCGCCTAGCCTTCCGACCGGGACGACGAGACGACCCCAGGAAGCGCAGTCCCCCAGAGCCCCAGGAACGCAGAATCCCAGAAACGCAGAGACGCAGAGCCGCAGAACAGGAGACAACCATGACCGTGCAAGAGCTCAACCTGCAGTTGAATGACGAAGGCTTCCTGGTCGATGGCGACCAGTGGTCGCCCGAGGCCGCCGAGGCCCTGGCCGAGGCCGAGGGCATCAGCCTGAACGACAAGCACTGGAACGTCATCACCTTCTGCCGCGAGGACGCCGCCCAGCAGGGGACGCCTCCAGGTCTGCGCCGCATCTCCAAGCTCTCGGGCGTCAACATGAAGGAGCTCTACCAGCTCTTCCCCAAGGGCCCGGGCAAGCTCGCCGCGAAGATCTCGGGACTGCCGAAGCCCCAGGGCTGCATCTGACCCCGCCACCCGCACGACAGAAACCGGAGACCGTCATGAGCACGACCACCGTCGAGCCCCGCACCGAGACCACCGCCGCCCCCGAGGCACCCGCGCGCAAACCGATCGAGCACCTGAGCGTCATCTGCTCCAAGGGCTCCCTGGACATGGCCTATCCCGGCCTGATCCTGGCCAACGCCGCCCGCATGACCGGCATCGACGCCACCCTCTTCTTCACCTTCTGGGGTCTGGACGTCGTCACCGAGTCGAAGATCGACCACCTCCACGTGCCGACCGTCGGCAACCCCGCCATGCACATGCCCACCATGCTGGGCGGCCTGCCGGGCATGGAGACCCTGGCCAGCACCATGATGAAGAAGGAGATGGAGAAGCTCGACATCCCGCCCGTGCGCGAGATGATCGAGATCCTCTCCGACTCGGGCGCCAAGCTCTACGCCTGCCGGATGGCCATGGACATGTTCAAGCGGACCGAGAAGGACCTCGTGCCGCAGGTCGACGGCGTCCTGAACGCCATGGACTTCTTCGACGTCAGCGCGGGCGCCCAGGTTCTCTTCATCTGAGGGCGGTGTCGCGCCGCATCTGCGGCGCGGGTACGACTCAGTAGATCCGCTGTCCCAGGAGCGACGCGAGCAGCTCGATCGCGACCTCGGCCGTCCGGTTGCTCACGTCGAGGATCGGGTTGATCTCCACGACGTCGACGGAGCAGACGGTGAGACGCTCCGCTCCGCCGCTCCGGGGGCCGTCCTCCTCCGGGACCGGGCGGCGCCGGGAGTCTACGCCACTCCACCCGAGCCGGTCCGCGGAGCCTGTTAGGATCTGCGCTTCGAGCCGCCGCCGCCGACGTCACCCCACCGACCGCCGCCCCGCCTCCATGCTGCTCAACGTCCGCGAGCTCGCCGAAGGTCAGGTCCTGCAGTGCGACCTGTGCGTGATCGGCGCCGGCGCCGCCGGGATCACGCTGGCCCTCCGCCTCGCCCGCACCGGCCGGTCGGTGGTGCTTCTCGAGGCCGGCGGCGACGTCTACGACCAGGCGACCCAGAAGCTCTACACCGGCAGGGAGTCCGGGACCCTGATCAAGCCCGACAGCTTCTATCTGGCAGCCTCCCGGACCCGCTACTTCGGCGGTTCGACGAACCACTGGAACGGCTGGTGCCGCCCCATGGATCCGGAGACGTTCCTCTCCCGCCCCTGGGTGCACCCGGACGGCTGGCTCCTGAAGCGGAGTGAGCTCGATCCGTACTACGACCAGGCCGCCGGATTCGCCGAGATCTCGCCGTTCAACTACAAGGAGCGCTGGCTCGACCAGCCCAACAAGCGTTTCCTCTTCAACCCGGCGGCCGACTTCGAGACGACCTTCTTCCATCTGAGCCCCCCGACCCGCTTCGGGCCGCGCTACCGCGGCGACCTGGAGAGGGCTCGCGACGTGCGGGTCGTCCTGGATGCCAACGTCACGCAGATCGAGGTCGACGCCGACGCGCGGCACGTCGTCGGCCTCGAGGTGAAGAGCCTCGCCGGCCGCTCCGTCCGTGTGCAGGCTCGCGGCTACGTCCTGGCGGCGGGAGGGATCGAGAACGCCCGGCTCCTCCTCGCCTCGAACCGGACGCAGGCCGAGGGCCTGGGCAACGGCCGGGATCTCGTGGGTCGCTACTTCATGGACCACCCGGTCATTCGGGCGGGCTTCCTGGTCGCCACCTCGCCCCAGCGCTCCGTCGATCGCTACACGGCCTTCACGATCGGCCGCCGGGAACACAAGGCCCGGGGCGTCCTGCGACCCACCTGGGAGGTGCAGCAGCGCGAACGCCTGCCCAACAGCCTGGTGGTCCTCGACCCGGTGGCGCCCGCGAATCTGCCGGAGTTGGCGCGGGAGATCTCGCTGCTCTCCCTGGACATGACGCGGCTGGAGATCGGCTCCGAGGCCATCGCGCGGCGGCGGGTGGAGTTCATGGGGGTACGGGTCGTGGTCGAGCCCATCCCCGATCCCGAGAGTCGCGCGACGTTGACCGACGAGCTGGACGCCCTGGGCGTGCCCCGGCTCCACCTCCACTGGTCGCTCTCGGACGACGACGCCCGCAACCTCCGCACCGTGGCCCGACTCCTGGCCCGCGAGCTCTCGTGGCGCATGCGGGGCCGGATGAGCCTGATGACGACGGACGACGAGCCGTGGCTCCGGGCGGGCTGGAGCAATCACCACGCCGGCACCACCCGCATGCACGCGGATCCCGGTCGCGGGGTCGTCGACCCGGACTCGAGGGTCCACGGCGTCGACAACCTCTGGATCGCCGGAGGATCGGTGTTCCCGGTCGCCGGGGTGTCCAACCCCACCCTGACGATCCTGGCCCTGACCCTGCGACTGGCGGACCACCTCGAGGAGCGCCTCGCATGAGCGAGTCCCCCCTGACCCGTCGCCGGTTCGTGGCCTCGACGCTCGCGCTGGCCGGACTCGCCGTCCTGGGGCCGGCCGCCTGCGGCCCGTCCTGGGACCGACGCCGCGCGGCCCGGAGTCTGGCCGGGTTCGCGGGCTACGCCGAGGCCTGGGGCGCCGTGGGACAGGAGTACCTCGCCGCGTATCCGGAAGAGAAGGGCCTGGGATCGATCACGGAGGCGCTCGTGACCGACCTGGGCTGGCAGCCATGGGAGCCCGAGGGGCCGCGGGCGGACGAGCCGCCGGAGCCCACGGAAGGGCCGGAGTCCGGGAACGTGCCCGAGTCCGGGGAGGTGCCGGAGTCCGGGGAGGTGCCGGAGGGGGCCCCGGTCAGCCTCGAGACCCGGCTCCACGACCGGGTCGCCGAGGAGCACCGGACCGCTGTGACGGTCCAGGTGGAAAGCTGGATCCTGTCGCGGACCGAGGCCCGGATCGCGGCCCTGATCGCCCTCCTGGGACCGGAGTCCCTCGGCGCCCCGGCCGGCGACTCCTGACGGGACGCAGCGGACCCTCCGTCTCCGCGAGATCTCGAGGACCGGCGAAACCTCCGGCGCGGGTCGTGTCTCGAACGTTACGAGAGGCGGTTCCGCCCACCGCGACCCGCCGAATCGAGAATCCCCAACGGAGACGACACCCATGAGCACGCTGCGCGACGCCGTCAAGAACCCCTGGCTCCAACTCACCCTCGTCACCCTGTTCCTGGCGTCCGGCGCCCCGGCGCAGGAAGCGGTCTCCAATCCTGACGGGGGAACGCCACCCGCGGAGGTCGAGGCTCCGGCGACCCCGGGAGAGGCCCCGAGCCCCTCGCCCGAGGCGCGGGCCACAGGCTGCCGCGCGCGGGGCGCCGCCGGGGAGGCACAGGCGAAGGGCGCCGGCTGCAGGGGCGCGTGTGGCGGCGGCGAAGGCTGCGGTGGTCGCGGCATGAAGGCCGGCGCCGACTCGAACGCCGACAACTCCGGTCGCGGCTGCGGCTGCGGCATGGCCGCTGGCCGAGGTAACGGAATGGCGGGCGCGGGCGGCGGCAAGGGGCACGGCGGCGGCATGGGGCCGGGCAAAGGCATGGGGCACGGAGGGCACGCCGCGGAGATGGCGGTTTACCGGGAGCTCCTCGACAACCACCAGACCCTCCGCCGGGTCATCGAGGACGTGCCGGGCGGTGTCGTCACCACCACGACGACCACCGACCCCGCGCTGGTCCCGACACTCCGGGAGCACGTCCGTCAGATGGCGGCGCTGCTCGAGGAGGGTCGCCCGATCCGTCGCTGGGACCCGCTCTTCGCCGAGATCTTCCGTCACCATGACGCCATCGAGATGACGATCGAGGAGCTGCCGGAGGGCGTCCGGGTGACCGAGACCTCCGAGGATCCCGCCGTCACCGAGCTGATCCGTGCCCACGCTCGGAAGATCGACCAGTTCACCGCGAGGGGAGCCGAGGCGTATCAGGAGGCAACGCCTCTACCGGAGGGCTACGACTCCTCGGCCGACTCCTGATCGCCCGGATCACCCCACCAAGCCGGGCGAGGCCGGCGCGCGTACCTCGCGACGGGTAGGATGCTGCCCGTCGCCCGACCGACAACCACCAGGGAGGTACGCCATGAGCAAGGCCGTCACCACCGCCCGGATCGTCCTGGGCCTCATCTTCGTCGTCTTCAGCGCCAACTACGTGCTCCAGTTCATGCCCCAGCCCGAGCTACCGGAGAAGGCGGGCGCCTACCTGGGGGCGCTGGCTGCGACGGGCTTCATGTTCCCGCTGATCAAGCTGACCGAGTTCGTCGGGGGCCTGCTCGTGCTCGTGGGGCGCGGTGTGCCCCTCGGCCTCACGCTGCTCGCCCCGGTGATAGTCAACATCGTGTCGTTCCACCTCTTCCTAGCGCCCGGCGGCCTCCCCGTCGGCCTGGTGGCGCTGCTGCTCGAGCTCTTCCTCGCCTGGGCGTACCGCGACGCCTTCTCCGGCGTTCTCGACTTCGGCGCCCGCCCCTCCTGAGGCCATCGCGGGCGGGTCCCCCGTCGGACCCGCCCCGCTCTCCCGATCCACCGCACGCGCCCCTCCCCCGACAAAGCGCCACCCCATCCAGGTCGCCTCCCACCGGACCGGCCTCTCCGCCGACCTGCTCCGGACGTGGGAGCGACGGTACGGCGCGGTGACGCCCGGCAGGACCCGGGGGCGTCATCGCCTCTAGACTCGCCTCATGCACCTCGACCCCAGCTCCCTCTCCACTCCCGAGCGTTACAAGCTCCTCATCGGCTGCATCGTGCCGCGGCCGATCGCCTTCGTCTCCACGATCTCGCCGGACGGCCGGTCGAACCTGGCGCCGTACTCGTTCTTCAACGGCGTGGGCTCCAACCCCATGATGCTCATGTTCTGCCCGGCGAACGCGGCCGATGGCGGCGAGAAGGACACCCTGCGCAACGCCAAGCCCCCGACCGCGGGCGGGGTCGGCGAGTTCGTGGTGAACCTGGCGGTCGAGAGCTACCAGCGAGAGGTGGCGGCCGCGGCCGAGGAGCTACCCTTCGGCGAGAGTGAGTTCGAGCTCACGGGCCTGACGCCCGCGCCCTCCACCAAGGTGCGACCGCCGCGGGTGGCGGAGTCGCCGGTGGCGTTCGAGTGCGAGACCGTGCAGGTGGTGCGGACCAACCCGGGCGAGCCGGCGGGCGGCAACGTCGTCATCGGCCGCGTCGTCGCCATCCACCTCGCGGAGGGCCTGGTGAACGAGCGGATGCACGTGGACCCCGAGCGACTGGCCGCGATCGGGCGCATGGGCGGAACGTCGTACTGCTCGACGAGGGACCGGTTCGACATCCCGCGCGGGCGAGCCGCGCTAGGCGACGACGCCTGAGACGGCCGCCCTCCACCCCCACTCCTCGAGGCGCCCGGGAGATCGCGACTTGACATGGGCGTAAACCCGGCGTAATATCCGTTTTGCGGCCCGGGCCTCCCCCTCCAAATCCGCCCCCGGAGTCGAGGCCCGGTGCCGCATCTTCCAGGAGATCCAACCGCTCCGGGGTCGTTCGAAGGGAGAGCGCCATGAGCCCAGCCGAACCGGCATTCGCGTTCGAGACCCCGCAGCCCCCGTGCTCCGAGTGCGAATCGCTCGAGGAGCTGGGCATCCAGGTTCTCCTCTGTCGTCGTTGTGACCACAACGTGGAGATCGCCGACCGCTTCCGGACGCGGCGACATCTCGACCTGGTGGACTGCTGCGCGCCGACGACCGTCGGCTGACCCGTCCGAGCGGGGCGGCCCACCTGGACTTCGACCCGTTCTTCAGCACGAAGTTCACCGGTCGGGGCCTCCCCCGACCGTTACGACCTGGTGATCCTGGATCTCACCATGCCTCGGCTCAGCGGGCGGGAGACCCTCGAGGCGGTGCGAGCGATCCGGCCCGAGGTCCCGGTCCTGTTGACCAGCGGGTATGCTGCCGACCAGATTCTCCACGGCTTCGAGGGGCGCGGTCTCTCGGGCTTCCTCCAGAAGCCGTTCAAGTTGCGTCAGCTGCGGGGGCCCTGCGTGAGATCCTCGAGGCGCCCGGCAGCGACTGACGGACCCGCCGAGGGGGAGCCAGCGAATGTCGACCGACGATCCTCGAGATCGCCCGAGCCAGCCCGAGTCGAGCGCAATCGGGGGGTCTCCGAGAACCGGCGCGAGCTCCTATCGGGAGTACTTCGAGCGTTCGGCCGACGCCATCCTAATCATCGACGGCGGCAGTTTCGTCGACTGCAACGAGGCCACCGTCGAGATGTTGCGCTACCCGAGCAAGGACGAGATCCTGCGCACGCATCCCTCCGAGCTGTCACCGTCCACCCAACCGGACGGCCGGGACAGCTACGAGAAGGCGGAGGAGATGATCTCCCTCGCCTTCGATCGCGGAAACCACCGCTTCGAGTGGAGCCACCGGAGAGCCGACGGGGAGGTCTTCCCGGTGGAGGTTCTCCTCACGGCCGTGGAGGTCGACGGGCGGCCGTGTCTCCACGTCGTGTGGCGCGACATCACCGAGCGCAAGGCGCTGGAGGCGCAGCTTCGTCAGTCGCAGAAGATGGAGGCGATCGGCAAGCTCGCCGGAGGCGTGGCCCACGACTTCAACAACCTGCTGATGGTGATCAACGGCAACGCCGAGATGCTCGAGGAGGCCCTCGACGACCACCCCGACCTCGCGGAGCAACTCCGCGAGATCCGGCGCTCGGGCGAGCGTGCGGCCGATCTCACCCACCAGCTCCTGGCGTTCAGCCGGCAGCAGGTCGTCCAACCGCGTGTCGTCGACCTGGACGAGCTGACGCGGGATACGGAGAGCCTCCTCAGGAGGCTGATCGGCGAGAACTTCCGGCTCGACAGACGGCCCGCGTCGAGCCCCCTGCTCGTGACGGCCGACCCCGGCCAGCTCCAGCAGGTCATCGTGAACCTGGTGACGAACGCCCGGGACTCCATGCCGTTGGGAGGGACGATCCGTCTCCACACCCGCCGGCAAGCGCCCACCCGCAGCCGCAAGGCCCCGACCACGGACGGGTCGTATGCCGTCCTGAGCGTCCGAGACGAGGGCATCGGGATGGACGACCAGACGTGCGCTCGCGCCTTCGACCCCTTCTTCACCACCAAGGAGATGGGGAGGGGCACCGGACTCGGTCTCTCGATGGCCTACGGCATCGTGCGCCAGGCGGACGGTCAGATCCAACTCCACAGCCGGCCGGGGAACGGGACCACGGCCGAGGTCTGGCTGCCGCTCGCGAAGAGCCACTCCACCACTGCCGAGGCGACCCTCGAGCTCGACGAGACCCGGCCCTGCGAGGAGACGATCCTGGTGGTCGAGGACGAGAAGGCCGTCGCGAGGCTCCTGGTGGACGCCCTCGCCCGTCAGGGCTACCGGGTCCTCGAAGCCTGCGACGGCGTGGAGGCCCTGGCCGTCTTCGAGGCGGCGGCCGCCGAGGTGGACCTCGTCGTCACCGACGTCGTCATGCCGCGGATGGGGGGACCCGAGCTGGTCCGCCGACTGCGCGAGGCCGGCCACAGACCCGGCGTCCTCTTCGTCTCCGGCTACACCGACGACTCCCTGGGAGAGATCGGCGAGGAGGACGAGCTGCTGACGAAGCCTTTCGCCGGCCAGGAGCTCCTGGCCGCCGTCCGGCGCCTCCTCGGCCAGCCCGCCTCCTGAGCGTCAGCCGGGGCCGGCGGGTCCCAACGGCGCGAATCTGTAGCGAAGGGTACGCCGCCGGCCACCCCGGCGGGCCAGCATTGCACGACATCTGCACGGGAGGGTGCCAGACTCTCCGGCATGAAAGTCCTGACCCTCCCCGCCCTCGTCCTCCTGGCCAGCGGCGCGGCGGCCGAGTCGCCGCCCCTCACCTGGGACACCCTCGCCGCACGCCTCGACGCCGAGGCCGCCGCGGGATTCACCGGGGCCGTCCTCGCCGTTCACGACGGCGAGGTCGTTCTCGACGCCGGGTACGGCCTCGCCAATCGAGCGAAGGGGTACCCGGTGGGCCCCGACACGATCTTCGCTGTCGGATCGCAGCCGATCGACTACACCCACGCGGCCATCCTCCATCTCGCGCAGGAGGGGAAGCTCTCCCTCTCCGACCCGATCACCCGGTTCTTCGACGAGGTGCCGGAAGACAAGCGCTCGATCACCATCGAGCACCTCATGACCGGGGCCTCCGGCCTACCCGACTTCCATGACGTCCCCACGGACCGGGACCCGGATCACTCCTGGATCGACCGGGAGGATGCGATGCGCCGCATCCTCGGCCAGGAGCTCCTGTTCGAGCCCGGAACGGGCGACGAGCACTCCCACTCGGCGTGGGGCGTGCTGGCCGCGATCGTCGAGATCGCCGGCGGCGCCACCTACCAGGAGTACACCCGGGAGCACGTCTTCGGGCCGGCCGGCATGGTGGACACCGGCTTCAACGGCGAGGCCGTCCCCATGGAGCGCCTGGCCATCGGCTACGGAGAGCACTCCGACGGCGATGTCAACGCGCCCCCGTGGTGGGGCCCGACCTCGTGGCTCGTGATGGGGAGCGGCGGCATGATCTCCACGACCCGCGACACGGGCCGCTTCCTGGTCGCCATGCGCGAAGGGCGGATCCTCGAGCCCGAGTGGACCGAGAGCTTCTTCGGACCGGGTCCATTCGGCGACCGCAACGGAGACAACTACGGCTTCGAGATGTTCGTCTGGGGCGCGCCGCGAGCCACCTCCTATGCCGTCCTGATCACGAACGCCAACGACCCCCGCTCGGTCCCGGACGGGGAGACCCATTTCGTGCGGGTGGCCCGCTTCGTGGGCGACCTGATCCTCGACCCGTACCGGCCGAAGTTCAGCCTCGGTGTTCAACTCGATCCCGGGCCCGAGGGCTCGGTGAGGGTCGGCGGCGTCGTCCCCGGGAGCGCGGCGGAACGGGATGGCCTGCTGGCCGGAGACCTGCTGATGACGGCCGGCGGCACTCCGTTCGGCGACGACCCGTTGGCAGTCCTGGACCCCTATCTCTCGACTGGTGATCCGATCGTCTTCGGCGTGCGACGGGGTGACGAGGCGCTCGAGGTGACGGTGCGTCCGGACCCCCGGTAGCCCCCGTCACCGACGATCGCCGAGCCGCGGGACGAACGAAGGGCCGGGGTGACCCCCGGCCCTCGTCCCGAATCACGCGGCCGCTCCCCGAGGAGCGACTCGCGCTACTCCACGATGTGCAGGGCGCCGATGTCCTCGCTCAGGATGATCCCGAGCGCGGTCAGATCCTGCCGCATGGAGAAGGTGCCCGAGGTCGAGGACCCGAAGGTGCCGGAGAACTCGACCACGTCGGCGTCCTCACCCGACAGGCCGGTGACCGTGAAGTTGCCCACCGTCGAGAACAGCAGGTTGCCGGCGGAGGTCAGCGTGGCGGCGTCCACATCCTCGCTGCCGGAGTTCGAGAGACCCACGTCACTCCCGTCGAACAGCTGCTCGAAGGAGCCCACGGTGGTCTCCCCGACCGTGCCGTTGAAGATCCACAGGTCCTCGTCGCGGCCCGAGGCGCCGTTGGCGCTGATCGAGCCCAGCGTCGAGATCACCAGCCGCCCGTCGGCCGTCTGGCCCAGGGCATCGATGTCCTCGCCGTTGGACGACAGACCGATGTCGCTGCCGTCGAAGTAGAAGCTGAACGTCCCGGCCGTGTTCGCCCCGAGCGAGGTCGGGGTGAAGCGCACGATGTCCGAGTCGTCCAGGATGAAGGCCCCGAAGTCCGCCGCCACGGTGAAGCTCATGAGGAGGTCACCCCCCGGCAGGATCGTGAAGCCACTGATCTCGAGAACTCCGATCCCGACGTCGCTGCCGTCGAACTCCAGCGCCCACGTTCCCGTCACCTCGTCGTAGGAGACGATGTCCTCGTCGGTCACGGTGCCGACCCCGGGGACGCTGGTGTTGGACTTGAACGACATCCAGATCTTCGGACTGCCGCCCACCGGCGGGTCGATCGTCACCGTGATGGCGTCCGAGCCCGGCAGGCCGCCGGAGTCCGTCACCGACGCCGTGATGGTGTGCGTGCCGACCGAGAGCGCCGTCGTCGAGAACGAAGCCCCCGAGCCGATGGCGCCGTCCAGGTTCGACGACCACGCGAGGCCCGACGACAGGTCGCCGTCCTCCGGGTCGCTCGCCGTGCCCGCGAAGAACACGCTCGCGCCCTGGGTGAAGCTCGAGCCGTCCGCGGGGGCCGTGATGGTGACCGTCGGCGCCGTGTTCGGGCCGGGGTCGATGGTGACCGAGATGGCGTCGGAGCCCGGCAGACCGCCCGAGTCCGTCACCGACGCGGTGATGGTGTGCGTGCCGACCGACAGCGCCGTCGTCGAGAACGAGGCCCCCGAACCGATCGCGCCGTCCAGGCTCGACGACCACGCGAGGCCCGACGACAGGTCGCCGTCCTCCAGGTCACTCGCCGTGCCGCTGAAGCTCACGTTGTCGCCCTGGGTGAAGCTCGACCCGTCCGCCGGGGCCGTGATCGACACCGACGGAGGCGTGTTGGGGGTCGGGTCGATCGTCACCGAGATGGCGTCGGAGCCCGGCAGACCGCCCGAGTCCGTCACCGACGCGGTGATCGTGTGCGTCCCGATCGACAGCGCCGAGGTCGAGAACGAGGCCCCCGACCCGATCACCCCGTCCAGACTCGACGACCACGCGAGGCTCGACGACAGGTCGCCGTCCTCCGCGTCGGTCGCCGTGCCCGTGAAGGTCACGTTGGTCCCCTGAACGAAGCTCGAGCCGTTCGCCGGGGCCGTGATCGACACCGACGGCGCCGTGTTGCCGCCACCCGCGTCACCGGTCACGACGACATCGTCCACCAGCCAGCCGGTGAAGGCGTTGAAGCTGCCGTCGATGGTGTCGAAGCGGAAGCGGAGCTGGATGTCGCTCCCCGCCCAGGCGGCCAGCGAGATGGGACCGCTCGGGCCCCAGGTCGCCAGCGAGGTGTCCGTCGAGTCCCGGAACCAGACCTGGGTCCAGGTGCCGCTGCCGGCTACCGAGACGGCCACCTCGGCCTGGTCGTAGGAGCCGCCGGTGTACGACTCCACCGCGCGGTAGAAGTCGAAGGTCAGCTCCGAGCTCGCGTTGACGCCCGTGACGACCGGGGAGATCAGGTCTCCAGTGTTGTCGCCCGCGTCGTAGGTGCAGTTGGAGTCCTGCCCGTAGTAGAGGGAGGAGACCGGTGACGAGTAGCCCGGGCTGGCGCACGGTGAGTTGGTCACCAGGTGCCAGAGGCCCGAGACCGTCCAGCCCCCGAGACCCGACTCGAAGTCCTCGTCGAGCCGCAGACCCGTGGGCACCGTGATGGTCACGGTGATTCCGTCCGAGCCGTTGGCGCCGCCCGAGTCGGTGACCGAGGCGGTGATCGTGTGGGTGCCTGCCGAGAGCGAGCTGGTGGAGAACGAGCCCCCCGAGCCGATGACGCCGTCGAGGCTGGAGGTCCACGACAGGCTCGAAGTGAGGGAGCCGTCCTCGACGTCCGTCGCCGTGCCCGAGAACGACACGGAGGTGCCGATCTCGAAGGAGCTGCCGTTGGCCGGGGCGGTGATCGTCACCACCGGCGGGTTGTTGAAGGGCCCGCCGCAGCCGGGGACGGAGAACGCCCCGACCCGGGTCCGCCAGGGGGCGCTGCCGGTCGTCGCCACGTACTCGGTCGTGTACCAGAAGGTGCAGTCGTCCCCGGGGTCGAGATCCATCGAGGAGTAGTCGCCCCAGCGCGCCGCGCTGTGGGTCTGGGAGCCGGTGCCGGCCAGGAGCAGGGCCTCCGTCTGGAGGGTCCCCAGGGGGTCGCCCGCGTCGCGCGTGGCGTACCAGATGGACGGGAAGTTGCTCCCGTCGCCCCGGCTGTAGCCGATGGCGATGTTGCCGGCGCCATCCATGGCGACCGACGGCATCCAGCGATGGATGGAGTCGGGCGAGTGGGTCCCCTGCTGGTGGATGTCCCACCCGGAGCCGGTGTTGCGCAGCTCGAACCAGCGCGGCGCGGCCCGGTCGCCGGAGGCCAGCACGTCCACCGTCCAGCTCCCCACCAGCGTCTCGTGGCTACCGAAGTTGCGGTAGACCAGGCGCTGCATGGGCCACCAGGAGGCGCTGTCGATCCCCTGCGAGGTGCCCGGCTGCGGGATGCAGTTGGAGACGAAGAAGCCGCAGACCGTCCAGTTGAACTCGGCCAGGCCGTCGGCCGGGGTGAGCGACCGCGCCAGCGTGAAGGTGGAGTTGGCCGGCGTCGTCCAGTCGACGTCGAACTCCCACAGGTCGATGCTGTCGGTCGGGGGATTCGAGAAGTACGACTCCCCACCGTCGCGGAACGTGTAGAAGATGCCCGGGCTCCCGATGGGCGGAGTGTTGGGGCCGTCCACGTCGGCCGGCATCATCAGGTTGACGAAGTTCTGGAAGAACTGCATGGGCCGGGCGCTCGCGCCCGCGAGCATGCTGTCGCGGTCGACGGCGAAGACGTCGTACTGACCCTGGAAGCCCGAGTTGGTGCCGAAGAAGTAGGCGCTGTTCTGCGGGTCGGGCCAGACGCCGACCTTGTAGTAGTCGGGGAAGCGGGGCGTCACCACCTCGTAGAGGTAGTAGGAGCCGGTGGGATCCGGCGTGGTCGAGACGGCGAAGCAGACCGACTGGTGGCTACCGGCCACCGCGAACTGCGAGAGGACGTAGCGGTCCGCCTGCTGGTCGTACAGGAAGATGGCGTCGCCGCTGTTGTCCGTCTGGCAGGGACCGCCGAATCCGGACCACAGGGTGTTGGTGTTGGACGGGCCGGTCAGGAGCGTGCCCGACTTGTCGTAGATGGCGAAGGAGAGGTTCACCACCTGGACGTAGTGATTGGGGCCGACCGTGCCCTCGGTGTCCGGAGGCAGCACGCCGTTGACGTTGTCGATGCCCTCGAAGCTCAGCGTCAGGCCCGGGGTCCGGCGGCCCAGCGGCGGCACGTCGGCGAGGCTGTCGTCGAAACGGGGGGCCACGGTGCCGAAGCGGTTGCCATCCTCGTCGAAGAGGGACTCGTGGCGCGGCCGGTTGATCTCGATGTCCTGCTTCATGGGCTGGCGGACGGCCAGAGGCAGGTCCCGGACGGGGCGGCTCAGGCGCGGCCCGATCACCGGCAGCGTGTAGGGGCGGCGGCGGACGTTCGGATCTCCGGAGGCCGAGACCGACGACCCCGCCGGGGCGAGACGGGCCGACTGCACGGCCGTGGCACCCCCCGGCGCCTCGTAGTGCTTCCAGTGAGCGTCATCGTCGTCGTCGGAGCGGACGCCGGCGGCCACCAGTCTCGACTTCAGCGAATGTCCAGCGGGCAGGACACCCACCGAGGGGGCGAACGGCACACCGTCCACCGCGAACTCCAGCGCCAGCTCGGGGTGCCGGGCGTAGATGGCCGCCAGGGACTCGCCAGGACGGCCGACGGGCGCGCCGGCGCCGAGCTCGAGCCGAGCTCGGCCCTGTTGGATATCCACCTCGTCGAACCGCTCGCGATACACCTCTTCGCCCGCCGGCGAACGGTAGCTGAGGGTCAGGTTGTGGAGGCCGTCGAGCGGCACGCCGGCACCGTCGGTGATCTCACCGTCGAAGGCAGCCAACGTGTCGAGCGGGGACGCGACGGCGACGGCGGGGACCGACAGGACGAGCGCCACGAGCGCCGACCAGAGAAGTCGTCGAAGAGCCGCACAGCAAGCGGGTACGGGAGCGGGGAACGGGGACATGGCCACCTCCGGGAGTCGATGGATCGGCAGCGAACGGTCGGCCGCTCACCGGACCTTCGCTCGCCTCTCCCCCCCCCGATCCGGATGCTGCCACTCCCTGTGTCTGCGGACCCGATTTTGCTGGAACCCGTCCGGTTTACCACAACAAGCAGCAGCGCGCCATCGCCCGACGGGTTTTCTCGAAAAATATTTGTCATCGAAACTCTCGGGAGCCGATGCAGGGGGCGAGACGGGACCATCCAGGGTGTCAAGCGAGCGGATGGAAAACCGCAAAGCCAAGGGGCCATCAGGGCATAGCAGCCCGTGGTGGAAGTCAGGCACGAGCGAGAGCGCGCAATCTTCTTCGGAATCAAGGCAGGAATCCGCACTCGATTCGGTGAATCGGGGAGG
>CAJQNK010000131.1 GCA_905479655.1 uncultured bacterium
GGAGGACGGGTCCGACGACGTTCTCGCCTCGTTCTCGTCCGCGGGCCCGACGGCCGAGGCCTTCGTCAAGCCCGAGCTCGTCGCTCCCGGAGGGCACATGCTCTCGCCGATGAGCTTCCGGACGACCGTGGCGCAGGAGCACCCCGAGTTCCACGACGGCGCGATGTACTTCACGATGTCCGGCACCTCCCAGGCGACGGCGGCCGTCACCGGGGCGGTGGCGCTCCTGTTGCAGAGTCGCCCGGAGCTCGATCCGGACGCGGTCAAGTGCCGGCTCATGGCGTCGGCCCGCCCCGCGGTCGGCCCGGACGGTGAGCTGGCGTACTCCATCTTCCAGCAGGGCGCCGGTCGGATCGACGTCCACGCGGCCGTCGGTTCGGAGGCCACGGGTTGTGCCAACCGCAACCTCGATATCGAGCTGGATCTGGCGGGGACCGAGCACTATGTCGGCCTGGCCCGGCAGGTGGAGGACGGCTCCTTCCACATCGTCGGTCAGGACGGCTACGTCTGGAGTGACGGCTACGTCTGGAGCGACGGCTACGTCTGGAGCGACGGCTACGTGTGGAGTGACGGCTACGTGTGGAGCGACGGCTACGTGTGGAGCGACGGCTACGTGTGGAGCGACGGCTACGTGTGGAGCGACGGCTACGTGTGGAGTGACGGCTACGTCTGGAGTGACGGTGCCGAGCCCGTGGCCATCAACCTCTGGGTCGACCAGGAGTAGCGGCGCGTCCCCCGGCGTCCGCGGTGGCGGGCGCCGGGGGGGCCGATCCGTCGCCCGGCGGAGAAGGTCAGGCTCCTAGCCTGACCTTCTCACCAACTGTCTACTACGAGACCGTATGTACCTGAATCTGCGGCGTTACGCTCCGCTCGGGCTCCTCGACGTACAGACAGTACGACTGCGTAGCCCTCGGTCGCAAGCCTTGCATCTCCAGGTACCCACGGCCTCTCGCAACGATTCCCGGTGAGAAGGTCAGGCTAGCTCACCACGACGTTCACCAGGCGACCGGGCACGACGATCACCTTGCGCACGGTCTTGCCCTCGATGAACTTGGCGGCGCCCTCGGCCTCCAGGGCCCGGGTCCGGATCTCCTTCTCCGGGGTCCCGACCGGCAGGGTCAGGCGGTCGCGGAGCTTGCCGTTGACCTGGATCACCAGGGTGAAGCTCTCGACCTCCAACGCCTCCTCGTCGATCTCCGGCCAGGAGGCTCGATGGACGGAGGTCTTCTCGCCGCGACGGTGCCAGAGCTCCTCCGCGAGGTGCGGGGCGACCGGCGCGAGCATCCGCAGGTAGATCGACCACGCCTCGTCCCAGGCGTCGGGCTCCACGCCCGCGGCGCTCGCCTCGCTCATCTGGTTGAACAGCTCCATCATGGCGGCGACGATGGTGTTGAACTGCAGCTCCTCGAAGTCACGGCCGACCTTCTGGAGCGTCTGGTGGACCTTGCGCCGGAGGTCGCGCGTGGCCTCCTCGTCGACGGGGTGATCGCCCGCGCCCTCGTGGAAGAGGTTCCAGAGCCTCCGCAGCCAGCGCGCGGTGCCCTCGATGCCCCGACTGTTCCATGGGCCGCCCTGCTCCCAGCGCGCGAAGAACATCAGGTAGGCGCGCATGACGTCGGTGCCGTAGTAGTCCACGAGCTCGTCGGGGGCCACGACGTTGCCGCGACTCTTGGACATCTTCTCGGAGTCCTCACCGAGGATGATGCCCTGGTTGCGCAGCATTCGCATCGGCTCGTCGCCCTGGAGGATCCCCAGGTCGCGACACGCCTTGTGGAAGAAGCGCGTGTAGATCAGGTGCATCGTGGCGTGCTCGATGCCGCCGGTGTAAGTGTCCACCGGCATCCAGTAGTCATACTCCGCGGGGTCGAAGGGGCCCTGGTCGTAGTCGGGGCTGAGATAGCGCAGGTGGTACCAGGAGGAGCACATGAACGTGTCCATGGTGTCCGTCTCGCGCTCGGCCTTGCCGCCGCACTTCGGGCAGTCGACGTGGCGCCAGGTGGGGTGGAGCTTGAGCGGGCTCTCGCCGGTGGGCAGCCACTCGACGTCGTCGGGCAGCAGCACCGGCAGCTCCTCCTCCGGCACGGCGACGGGTCCGCACTCCCGGCAGTGCACGACCGGGATCGGCGCTCCCCAGTAGCGTTGACGGCTGACGAGCCAGTCCCGCAGGCGGTAGCTCACGCTCCGCTCGCCGATGCCCTCCGCCTCGAGGTAGGTGAGGGTGGCCTCCAGGGCCCGGTCGGCCGGCGTGTCCGTGAGGGGCCCGGAGGCCGCCATCGGCCCCGAGTCGGTGGTGGCCGCCTCGAGGTCCTCGCCCAGGGGCAGGATGCCGTCGTCCGGGAGGATGACCGGCCTCACCTCGAGGCCGAATCGGCGCGCGAACTCGAAATCGCGCTGGTCGTGGGCCGGCACGGCCATGATCGCGCCGGTGCCGTAGCTCATCAGCACGTAGTCGGCGATCCAGACGGGCACCCGCTCCCCGTTGACCGGGTTGACGGCGTAGCCGCCCGTGAAGACGCCCGTCTTCTCCCGGTCGGCGGACTCGCGCTGAATCTCGGTCTGGCGGGTCGAGGTCTCGATGTAGGCCTCGACCTCGGAGCGTTGCTCGTCGCTCATCAGCTCCTCGACCAGCGGATGCTCGGGGGCCAGCACCATGAAGGTGACGCCCCAGAGGGTGTCGGGCCGCGTCGTGAAGATCTCGAGCGCCGAGCCGCTCTCGGTCTCGAAGACGACCGAGGCGCCCTCCGAGCGTCCGATCCAGTTGCGCTGCAGGGTCTCCACCCGCTCGGGCCAGTCGAGGCCGGAGAAGGTGAGCAGCTCCTCGGCGTAGCGGGTGGTGCGGAAAAACCACTGCGAGAGCTCCTTGCGCACCACCGGGGTCGTGCAGCGCTCGCAGCGGCGGTCGTCACCCCAGACCTGCTCGCGGGCCAGGGTCGTGTTGCAGCTCGGGCACCAGTCGACCGGCGCCCTCTTGCGGTAGGCGAGGTCGGCCTCCAGGAGGCGGCGGAAGAACCACTGCGTCCAGTGGTAGTACGTCGGATCGGCCGAGACCGACTCGCGTCGCCAGTCGACCATCATGCCCATGCGCTTGAGCTGGTCGCGCATGCGCTCGATGTTGGAGTAGGTCCACTCGCTCGGATGGATGCCGCGCGAGATCGCCGCGTTCTCCGCCGGCAGGCCGAAGGCGTCGAAGCCCATCGGGAAGAGCACGTTGAAGCCCCTCATCCGCATGTAGCGGGCGCGCGCGTCGGAGGGCGCCATCGCGTACCAGTGGCCGATGTGGAGGTCTCCCGAGGGGTAGGGGAGCATCGTCAGGGCGTAGTGCTTCGGCCGCTCCGGGTCGATGTCCGAGCGGTACAGCCCCTCGCGCTCCCAGCGCTCCTGCCAGGCGGGCTCCAGGGTCGACGGGTCGTAGGTGTCCAGGCGGGTCTCTTCGGTCATGGGGTGGTGCCCTCGAGGGGGTGCGGCCGAGAAGGTGGCCGGTGTTCGGGTGAGCCGGTGCCGCGGGTCAGGTGAGCCGCCAGCGATGGGTGTCGGCGGCCTCGAGCATCTCGGCCGGCGACAGGTCGAGGCCCAGGGTCGCCTCGACCCGGCGCTCGATCTCCGCGTAGACGCCGCCCCAGATCTGCCGGCCGCCGGCGTCTTCCGGAAGCTGGCCCAGGATGGCGTCGACGAGCCGGGCGTTGCGCGAGGTGATGACCTCGAGGATCCTCTCCGTGATCTGGGGCGTGTCGGACCGCAGTCCCTGGCAGCGCGTGATCATGTCCTTCACGGCCAGGGTCCAGCCACCGCCGCTCGTCGCGGGGTCGGGCCAGGCCCAGCCGCCGGCCTCGAAGATCCGGTCGAGCGACTCCGCATGGCTGTTGACCTCCAGGAAGTTGTTCGCCCCGCCCGCGAAGACGCGGGCTCCGGAGTCGATGAGGTTCTGAACGTGTTCGGGCCGGGTATTGTTCCCCTCGCCGTTGTTGATCCAGACGTCGTAACGCCTGCCCTCGAGTGCGGTGTCCTCCGGCAGGCGCTTGCCGTAGAAGTCCGTGTGACCCAGGGTGATCGTGTCCACGCGGAACTTGTCGGAGATCGCGGCGCAGGCGGCCTCGCTCTTGTCGAAGACGGTGATGTGGGCCGGAGGCACGCCGTAGCGCTCGATCAGGGCGCGCACCGTGGAGGTGCCGACGCCGCCGGCCGCCTCCAGAAGGAAGCGGAGGTCGACCAGCCCGCGGCCCTCAGCCCGGAAGCGCCGGTCCGCCAGCTCGGCGGCGGTCGTCGCCACGCCGTAGCCCGTGGGCACGGCCGACGATACGCGGGTGCCGCCCAGCTTCGCCGGCAGGCAGGTGAAGGCCCGCAGGTCCTCGTCGCGGCGGTGCCAGGCATCGCACATGTTGATGTACTTGTCCGGCCGCTCGCCCCGCCAGTAAACCCCGGAGAGGACGTCGGGCGAGCCGGAGTCGGGTCGAATGTAGCCGCTGTCGGGAAACGCGGGGAAGATCCCCTTGCGGATCGCCTCCCGCTCCTTGTAGCGGTTGAGGAACTCGATGCCGCGCGGGATGATGGAGGATCCGAGGGCGATGATCCCCTCCTCGGAGATGCCGTCGATCTTGCGCCCGTCGCGGTCGAGGATGATCCACTCGCCCTTCTTGCCGCCGTGGAGGGCGTGGATCTCCGGGAAGATCATCACCGCCTTCTGCAGCATCGCCTCGGCCAGGTCCCGGGTGCGCGTCAGGATCGAGGACAGGTCGCGGATCTGGCTGCCCGTCCGGTGGCAGTCGCCGCCGATGTTGACGGTCAGGGGGCCCAGGGGCCTCGCCGCGGGGTTGTAGTGGGTGATGGCGTAGGCCACGTACACCTGCTCCTCGTAGCGCAGCAGGGTGTCCAGCTCCGAGATGATCCGGTAGCGGTTGGCCAGGTGGCTGGTCGCGTGATCGATCAGCTCGGCTTCCAGGCGCTGGACCGTCAGGGTGATGGAGTACACCCGCTCGGACCGGCGCAGCTCGGCGAGGGCGCCCAGGCCGTCCGCCGCGTGCAGATCCTCTGGCCGCAGGGAGGTCGAGACCATAGGCCTGTCGGGTTGGTCCTCCGTGCACAGGAAGACGGCGCGCCGCGCGTTGTGGCGGCGCAGGAACTCGTGGGGCAGGCTGTTGATCGAGGCTTCCATGCGGAGCTGGACCTCCCTCGGGACGGTGCGCGGAACGAGAAGTCTAGCCTGACCCTCTCACCAACCTTCTACTACGAGACCCTATGTACCTGAATCTGCGGCGTTACGCTCCGCTCGGGCTCCTCGACGTCCAGACAGTACGACTGCGTCGCCCGGGGTCGCAAGCCTTGCATCTCCAGGCGCTTGCATCTCCAGGCACCTACGGCCTCTCGCAACGACACCCGGTGAGAAGGCCAGGCTAGAACGTGACCCGCGCCGTCGCTCCGATCGACCGCGGATCGTTGACCAGGTAGCTGACCCGAGCGAGGGTGCCCCGCTCCTGGTCGAGGGCCAGCAGGGCCCGTTCGTCCGTCACGTTGTTGACGAACAGCGCCAGCTCCCACGCCTCGTGCAGGAAGCCGAGGCGCAGGTTCACGAGCTCGTACGACGGCAGCTCCGGGTTGAAGGTGAAGGTGTCCTGGGTCAGCGGACCGCCGATGTTGTTGGGGTCGAAGGCCAGCAGGTTCACGCTGCCGAAGCCGTCGGCCTGGTCGCCGATCTGGGTGAAGCGCGACCCCACGTGCTGGAAAGTCCCGGTGAGGAAGCCGGCCCAGCCGTGACTCATCTCCCAACGATAGGTCGCGGCGGCGGCGATCTGGAGCTCCGGCACGGTGGGCAGACGGTTGCCGCTCTCGATCCCCGAGACGATGGTCACGTTGCCCCCGGCGTCGGTCGAGGTGAGCGTCGACTGGAGCTCCGAGTCCGTGTAGCTGGCGGAGATGGCGTAGTCGAAGACCGGGGTCGGTTGGGCAGCGAGCTCCAACTCGAGCCCGGCGCTCCGGGCGTCGGGCACGTTGAACACCACCCGGGACGAGCACGAGCCCGCCGTCACTGTCGCCTGGAGGTCACTGATGTCCGCGTAGAACGCGGCCACGTTGAGCGTGCCCCGGCCGCCCATGATGGTCGACTTCGAGCCGACCTCGTAGTTCCACAGCTCCTCGTCGTCCCAGGTGTCCCGACCGCCGAAGGTCTCCAGGTCCTGCGGAGTGCACAGCGGGACGTTCAGGGGGTCGTTGATGCCCCCGAGCCGGAAGCCCTTCGAGACCTGGGCGTTGAGCGTGGTGTCCTCGGTGGCCGCGTAGCTCGCGATGAACCGCGGAGCAAAGCCGTCCGCCGTGGTGGAGCCGTCGGTCTCCACGAGCGACACGCCGTTGTTGTCGTTGCCGAAGATGCCGTCGAAGACCTGGTTGCGATCCTCCTGGAAGTCGTAGTAGCGCAGGCCGGCCGTCAGGTCGAGCCGCTCGTTGACCGCCCAGGTGACCTCCCCGAACAGGGCGACCTGGTCGAACTGGTAGGAGAGATCCGAGAAGAACAGCACGTCACGAGGGGCCGCCAGACCCTCGGTCGGGATCCCGGAGAGGTCCTCGAAGCCCGCGACCAGGAGGTCCTGACCGTAGTCCCGATCGATGGTGCTGTAGAAGACGCCGCCGACCCAGTCGATCCGGTCGGAGCCGCCCGCCAGGCGGAGCTCCTGGGTGAGCACGGAGACGGTCGTGGCGTCGTCGAGCGGCGAGTCGAGCGTGTAGACCGGTTCGGGCAGCCCGATCGACCCCCCGGTGATGCTGCTGGTCAGGGCCCCGGCGTCCCGCACCACGAGCACGTCCCGGTCGGTGTAGGAGGTGATCGACGTGAGGAGGACCTCACCGAAGTCGTACTCGATGTTGAGGTCCATGAGCAGGAACTCGTCGGTGAACGCCTCCTCGAGCTGGGTGAACTGGCCGTACTCGCCCAGGTCCACCGCCGGTCGCGAGGTCGTGAACGGGTTGGCCAGGATGTTGTACGCGTCCTCCCGGTTCCAACCGTCGTAGTTCACCTCCTGGTAAACCAGACGCGGGGTGATGGTGAGCCGGTCGTTGGGCTCGAGCCGGAACGCCCAGCGCACGCCGACCCGGTCCCCGTCGTTGACGTCCTCCCGGGTGCTCAGGTCCGGCTGGACGGCGTCGATGAAGCCGTCGAACTTCGAGTAGTAGGCCGCGACCCGCATGGCCGCCGAGTCTCCGAGCGGGACGTTCGTGACCGCCTTGACACCGCCCCCGAGACCGCCTCCGTAGGAGTCGATCGTGAACTCGGCCGCCGAGCTCGAGACGCCGATCTCCGGCTGGTTGGTGATGTAGCGAACGGTCCCCGAGAGCGAGCCGGATCCGAACAGCGTCCCCTGCGGCCCGCGCAGGACCTCCACGCGCGAGACGTCGAAGAGATCGAGGTCCGGGGTGAACAGCGAGAGCGAGATCACCGACTCGTCGAGGTAGATGCCCACCTGCTCCTTGACACCCGGTTGGTCGCGGACGATCTGGCCGGCCGAGACTCCGCGCATGGCCACCTGACTCTGCCCGGGGCCCAGATTCTGGACGCTGAAGCCCGCGACGTTGGCGGAGATGTCCTCCAGAGTGTCGGCGCCCCGGTCCCGGAGCACCGCCTCGGTCGGCGCGACCACGGAGAAGGGAACCTCCTGGAGATTCTCCTCCCGCTTCCGCGCGGTGACCGTCACCTCTTCGCCATAGACCTGTCCGGCCGGCTCTCCTTCCGGCGACCCGTCGCCCGACTCCTCGACCTCCCGGGCCTCCTGCGAGTGAGCGGCTCCGACGGCGACGAACGGCAGCAAGAGAACGACGGACAGCACGATGTGGATCGTCCTGCGACGCATACTGGACCTCCTTGGTCAGGAATTCACCGCATTGTCACCCAATCGACACAGGGGCGTCAATTCCGGTTGGCCTTCCGCGGCGGGCGCTGACGAACAACGGGGTGAGACCTCAGTCGAGGGCGGCCAGCGCCGCCGCCGCCCGCCGGTGGTCCGGATCGAGCACGAGAGCGGGCTCGAAGCCGATCGGGCGGCCGCGTCGTCCCCCGCCGTCGCGACGCCATCTGGTACGGCCACGACCTGTCGCGCGAGGAGATCCTCGCGCGGCTCCCCCGGGTCCAGCCCGCCTACTCGCTGCGCGACGGCTTCGTCTACCAGAACGTCATGTACGTGGCCGCCGGCGAGCTCGCCGCCCGGGTCGCCGGCAGCCCGTGGGAGGAGCTGGTGACCGAGCGCGTCTTCCGGCCGCTGGGAATGGAGCGGACGGTGCCGACGACCACCGCCGCGCAGGCCTCGTCCAACGTGGCCCAGCCCCACGCCCGGGTCGATGGAGAGGTCGTCGAGATCGAGAACGAGATCCTGGATGCGGTCGCCCCCGCCGGGGCCGTCTGGTCGAGCGTCTCGGAGATGGCCCGCTGGCTGCGCATGCTGCTCGCCGAGGGGGAGATCGGAGAGGGAGGCGAGGCCGCGCGGCTGCTGGAGGAGGACGTCGCAACCGAGATCCTGAAGCCCCAGACCCTCCTCGACCTGACTTCCCAGTACCCCTACGTCGCCTGGCTCTGCCCCCACTGGACGACCTACGGCCTGGGCTTTTTCCAGCTCGACTACCGGGGCCGGGCCGTCTCCTTCCACACCGGCTCCATCGACGGCATGGCGGCCATCGTCGGCCTCGTCCCCGACGAGGAGCTGGGCATCGTGGCGCTGGCGAACCTGGACCACGCCGAGGTCCGCCATGCCCTACTCTGGAGGGCGATCGACCTGCTCCTGGGCGTCGAGAACGGCCGCGACTGGAGCGCCGAGCTGCTGGAGCTCTACGGCGAGCGGGCCCGAGAGGACGAGGAGCGGCGGGCGCAGGCCGAGGCGGACCGCCGGGAGGGGACCTCGCCCTCCTTGCCCCTGGAACGCTACGCCGGCACCTACGCCCACGAGATCAACGGGCTCGTGGAGGTCACCGTCGCGCCCGGCGCGGGGGGAGAGCAGCTCCGCCTCGTCGTCGCCCCCCGCCTGGCGGCCGACCTGACGCACTGGCACTACGACACCTTCGAGGCTCGATTCGACCGCCGCTGGCAGGGCGAGATGCTCGTCACCTTCCACCTGGACACGGCGGCCCGGCCGACCCGTCTCGAGATCGGAGGCGCCGCCTACGGGCGGGTCGAGACGGAGGACTGAGGAAGGGGCCGGCGACGGGGGGCCAGCGACGAGGCTTCAGCGACGAGGCTTCAGCGACGAGGGTTCAGGACGGGGCTTCAGGAAGCTCGATGCCCTCGACGCGCGGGAGTCGCCGAGCCCGGCCGCGGGTGGGCCACCGGGCAGAGGAAGAGCAGCAGGGCCGAGAAGAGCAGCACGAGGGAGAGCAGGAAGGTGATCTTGCGACTTCCCATCGCGGGGATGAGCAGGAAGCTCACGCCCAGGGTGCCGAGGATGCTGCCGAGGGTCGAGACCGCGTAGATCCTGCCGGCGACCCGCCCCGACTGGTCGACGGACTCGAGCGTCAGGCGGATGGCGAACGGCGAGTACATCCCCAGTAGCGTCAGCGGAAAGAAGACCAGGGCGACGGAGGCGTAGAGACTGCCGATCCGCGTGCTCTCGGTGAGCGCGAAGATCCCGGCGAAGGTCGCCTCGTAGGCTCGCGGGATCAGGGAGATGTAGAGCGACGACACCATGATGAGCCCACCCAGGAGCCGGGGCGACGGTACGCGGTCGGCCAGCGTCCCGCCGACGAAGTAGCCGAGGGTGAGAGCCGCCAGGACGGACGAGATGATGGCGGCCCAGGTCGTGATCGAGCCTCCGAAGTACGGGTTGAGGTAGCGACTCACCAGCATCTCGAAGCCCATGACCACGAACCCGGTCAGGAAGGCGTTGAGGTAGACGACAGCCCGAGTGACGATCATCCGTCCTCCCGCCGGCCCTGGTTGTGCCGCTCGAGGGCTTTGAGGTAGTTCACGGGGGCGAAGTCGTCCGTCAGCACCCGGGCCTCCTCGGACAGCGGGACGAGGGCGCGGTGCCGGAGGAGATCGGGCAGAGAGTGGTGCAACCCGTGCTCCTCCTGCAGGGCTGCCGCCCTCTCCCGCAGCTCCTCGACCGCCTTCGTCGGGCCGTCATAGGCGACCACCACGGTGTTGCCCAGCGCCCGATACAGATCCACGTGGTCGAAGACGGAGGCGACCGTCGCGATGGCGCTGTCGAACACCATCGAGCCGGGGTCGATGTTCTGGACGACGCAGCCACCGGCGTTCAACCGACTCCTGACGAGCTCGTAGAACTGCTGGGTGAGCAGGTGGAACGGGACGTACGGCCCCCGGTAGGCGTCGACCAGGACGAGGTCCCAGGTCTCCTCGGAGCCTGACAGCACCAGTCGGCCGTCCGCCTCGGTGATCCGATAGCCCGGCTCCTCCCGGATCGCGAAGTGCTCCATCGCCAGCCGCACGACGTCGGGGTCGAGCTCCACCGCGTGGACCGAGGCTGCCGGCAGATGCCGATGGAGGTACCACGACGTCCGGCCACCCCCGAGGCCGATCATCAGGATGTCGTCCAGGCGGTCGGCGTAGACGACGCCCACCGTCATCAGTCGGGTGTAGGGAACGGGGAGCTCGAGCTCGTCGCCGACCACCATCTTCGACTCCGTGTACAGCTCGTCGTTCAGCCCGAAGCGCATCGTCACATGGGGTCCGTCGCGATAGACGTAGATGTTGTTGTACTCGGACTCCACCGCGGCCAGCAGCTCCTCACCCCCGGCGGGGGCCACCTCGCCGTCGTCGTTCAGAAAGGAGACGACCTCGATCGCCAGGACCAGGGCCAGCAGGCCGAGGAGGACCATCCTCAGGCGCCCACCCCCGGACGTCGACCGGCCCTCCGGAGGCTCTCCTGACTGCGGTGTCTCGCTCATACCGTTCGTGGATCACCCGGCCGGGCGGAACCCGATCTCCTCGAGGCTCGCGAGCAGCACCGAGCCCACGATCTCGAAGCTCCGGGCCGACAGCTTGTCGATGGTGTCCTCCTCCGTGTGCCAGTAGGAGTTGTCGTCCCAGCCGGGGCCATAGTGTAGATCGATCAGGAGCAGCGACGGGATCCCGGCCGCGAGGAGCGGGGTGTGGTCGTCGATGACGGCGAGCAGGGGCCCGGAGAAGTGGCGCTCCACCCCGAGGACCCGAGCCTTCTCCGCCACCAGACGCCAGAGCCACGGGGTCGATTCGAGCTCCCGCGAGATGCTCAGGCGTCGGTCGCCGATCATGTCGACCACGATCGCCGCCGCCACCTCCTCCAGCTCGCCGGACTCTCGGAGGGAGGCGGCGAGGCGGCGGGATCCGTAAAGCCCGTCCGCGGGTGGCCCTCCCTCCCCGAGGGACTCCTCCCCGTCGAGGAAGGCGATGCGCACGGTCGTCGAGCCGGGGGCCTCGGTGAGGCAGCGCGCCATCTCCAGCAGAAGGCCCACGGAGGAGCCGCCGTCGTTGGCGCCGACGAACTCCACCCCGGGCACGCGCTTGCCGTCGTAGTGCCCGCCAAGGATCACGACCCGCCCCGATGGCCCCGGCAGATCGACCAGCAGGTTCGCCATCGCCACCTCCGCCGACCCTGGAGGCCCCTCCGCGAGGAGCTCCTGCCGAGTCGGCTCGAGGCCGAGTCGGCGCAGCGTCCCCACGATGTACTCCCGGGTCTGCCGGATGCCTTCGGAGCCGGCGTGGCGCGGCCCGAAGGCGACGACCCGCCGCACATGCTCGAGCGCTCGGGCGCCGTCCACGCAGTGGGCGGTAGGCCCGACGGCCCGTCGTTCGCCGGCACCGCGACCCGGAGGCGTGTCCCGCGAATCTCCTCCCCGGCACGCCGTCGCGAAGGCGGCGCCGGCGAGCAACAGAGCCAGCGGACAGACGAGGGCGGCCGGGCTGCGGGCTTGCGAGTGTCGGAGGGAGGATCCCACGGTGGTTCGGCTGGGGCACCCTGCCCCGGCGGGCAGGCGAGAGGCTCGCGAGACCGAGGGTAGCACCGCGCCGATCGGTCTCGAGATCGGACGGGTCCCTCGGGGAAGGTGCGTCAGCGCCGCAGCTGGACGAGCAGCACGCCCGCGGCTGCGGTGGCCAGGCCGACGACCTGGACCGGGGTGATCGTCTCCCCGAGGAAGATCCAGGCGAGAACGGCGATCTGGATCAGCATGGTGTTGTTCACGACGCTCGACTCCGTCGCCGAGAGCTGGCGCAGGGTCCGGTTCCAGAGGGTGAAGGCGAACGCCGTGTTGACCACGGCGAGCCAGGCGATGATCGCCCAGCTCCGGGCCTCCAGCCGGGGCGGGCCTTCCAGGACGAGCCCGGCTCCGAGGAGCAGGCCGGAGCCGACGGCCATCGAGAGGGTCGTCACGACGAAGACGTCGGGGCGGGACCGGTTGACGTGACGACCGAGGAAGGAGGCGCCGGCGTTGGCGGCGAGACCCACCGCGGCGGCGACCAGGCCGAGAGTCCGGGCCTCGAGCGCCGGGCTCTCTTCCTGCAGGAAGAGCGCCGCCCCGACCAGCAGGAGGAGGGCGCCGACGACCTGCAGCCGGGTCGGCCGCTCGCCCAGGAGGGGCACGGAGAGCACGGCGACGACGACCGGAGTGCAGCTGAGGACCAGGGAGAGGGTGGCCGCCGGGATGGCCGCCAGGGCGACGAACTGGGCCCCCTGGGTCAGGGCGTACAGGACGATCCCGAGCCCACAGAGCGTCCGCCACTCCGATCGTCCGAGGGCCGCCACCCGCGCCCGCCGCGCCGGCGAGAACACCACCCAGGGGAGCAGCACCAGGGTCGCGAGGCCGTAGCGGAGGCCGGCGAAAAGGATCGGCGGCATCTCCTCCAGGCCGATCTTGATCAGGACCCAGGAGGTCGACCAGAGGAACGTGACGAAGAGGGCCTGCGCGACGGCGGCGGGACGAGAGGCGGAAGGCTCGGGCACGAGGTTACTCCGTGGGGCCGCGCGACCTCTCCGCGAGCCGAGGCCCTCAGGACGTCGGTTCGTCCACCTCGCTCGTCACCGGGGAAGACCGGACGTTCTCGGACAGTCTCTCGAGCACGCTCTCCTTCCTTTCGGCCGGCGGGTCGCAGCCCAGAAACGAGACCCTCTCGGCCTCGACCCAGCGGTCCGTCATGACTCCGGGGAGGCGGGGACCGTACGGCGAGGAAGAGCCGCCGGCACCGGCCTCCTCGGGCTGCGCGGCCTCCTCGGGCTGGGCAGTTTCCTCGTCCCAGCGGGCGAATCCGGGATTCGTGCTGCCGTCCCAGTTCACGCCGCGCAGCACGTCGCCGACGGCGAAGTTCTCCGAGGAGTCCGCCTCCAGCAGGAGGAACAGGCAGCGGAACTCCGGCGGCTCGCTGACTCCCTGGATGAACCACGCCCCGGTCTCGGCACGGATACGTCGTGAGAGGTCCTCGATCTCGACGGTGGACTGAGGATCGATCCTGTCCAGCGGTCCGAACGGCAGGAGCACCGGGCGACCCTGCTGCGCCGCGGTGAGGTCGCTACGCTCGAAGGGCGGCGCGGAACTGCCGGACAGCCGGTCGATCCACACACGACGAAGATTCCTCTCCTCTTCCTCCATCCAGGGGATCTCGGAGAACGCCTGGAAGGCCTCCGAAGCCCCGTCGGTCTCTCCGACGAGCACCCTGTACACCGCCCACGTGTCTCCGACTCTCGCGCTCCAGGGCGCGAGGCTCCTCGCTCGCTCACAGGACGAGCTCAAGCCCTCGGACACCTTGTCGGAACCGTTCGGCTTGAACTCCGGGCGCACGCTACCCAGCCGGCAGACCGCCTCGTGCAGGGCGATGGAGTCCTCGAGGGTAGGCGCCTCCTTCTTGGCGCGCTCGAATCTGTCGATCGCGCCTCGGAGGTCGCCGCCCTCCATCGCGTGATGGAGGCGCAGTGCCAGGCCCTCGACCGGATCGGGGTTCAGAGTGATCGTGAGCCGGAACCGCGGCTTCTGAGTCGGGCGCTCACCGAGCTCCGGTCCAGGGACCGCCCGGTTGGCCAGGTCGTGATAGCCGACCACGAGCTGTCGCCACCCGACAGTCTCCCGCCCGTACTCCCAGATGTCGACGGCGTACCGCCCCTCCTGATCGAGGTTGCCGCGGAACACCTCTCTGGAGTCGGAGGCGCTGTCCTGATCGACGATCTGGACGGTCTGGGTGAAGGACTCGCGACTGAGACGGAGCGCCGGATCGACGCTGTCGCCCTCGTCCTCGACCCCCTGGAACTCGACCAAGACCGTCTGAGGCTCTTCGATGCGAAACCGGAAGGCCTGCGGCAAGCCGTCGAACTCCCTTTTCAGCACGACGGCCTCGTCGACCGGAACTCCTCGCGCTCCGAGGGGCGCATGGGGAAGTCGGGCCAACGGCAAGGAGTACAGGACGATCACCGCCACGGTGGCGACGGCCGTTATCACGAGCAACCAGCGCGGTGGCCCCGCTCCTCTGGGAGGAGTGCCCGGCGGAGAAGCCAGGCCGTTCGCGAGGCCCAGCGACGCAGGCGTCATGACGAGCCAGACAACAGCGGCCAGGCTCGCGACGTCGAAGGAGGCCGCGGACCGGGTCGCCAGCGCCCAACGCCAGCCCATCACCAGCAGCCCTCCCACCAACAGGGAGATGGCGGCACCTGCCAGGAGCCGGGTCCGAACACCCGCCCGGTGGGCCAGGGCGACGAAGGCACCAGCTCCCCCTCCGAAGACGAAAGCAAGAACGACGCTCGCGGCGACCGCCAACCCGCCCACGGTGACCGCCAGATCGCTCCAGGTATCAGTCGGCCAGGTGAACATCAGAACGAGGAGCAGCCCGGCCACCGGTAGGGCAACCCATCGCGCCAGGGTCAACAGCTCGACGACGACTCCAGTCGTCCAGTCCAGATACCGATCGATCGGCACCCGATCGCGTGCCGCGGGCACGAACGCCGTCGCCAACAGCCCCGAGGCGAGCAGCATCAGAAGCCACTGCGCGGCCTGCAGGCCGAGGGGGACCAGCACCGCGGCCAGCAGAAGACCGCCGAGGATCGTTCCCATCAGGAGCTTGCGGAGGACCGTGCCCCACGGTGGCTTGGCGGGCGCCAGGGCCGAACGAGAACGCAGGGCGAGTACCAGCCGACGCGACCGCTGGAGCCGTGGAAGGAGCTTCTGCAGGTCCTCGTTCTCGACGGCGATGAGGTACGCCTCGACCTGCTGGTCCACGGAACCACTCTCGAGACGCTGGACTACCCATTCTCCGAGAGCTGGGGCGGCGTCGAGCCGGAGGAGGAGCCCCGCCGCGGTCAGACGGGTCGCGTCGCGGTCGAGAGCCAACTTGAGCTGCCGAACGGCGCGCTCCCTCTCCGGCTCGGGCAGCCGAACGACCTCCTGGCTGGCGTGCTCCCTGACGCTCTCGTCGGGGTCGCCCACCGCCAAGTGGACCAGCCGCTCCCGTGCGCTCACCGATCGGATCGCCGCCAGCGCGCTGACGGCGTTCCGACGGACGCGAGGAGTGCGATCGGCGCCGAGATACTCCTCGATGATGGGAAGTGGATCACGACCCATGACTCTGGATCCTCTCGATCAGGAAGGGGAGGTGCCGCCGGGCCCCCACGTCGCCGCCGGACAGTGCGGCTCGCAGCTGTCCGATGGCGGTGTTCTCGTCCCGCAGGCGATCGGACAGCTCCCGGAACCTCCTCAGCTCCACCCATTCCGGCTCCGACAGGGCTCGGCGGTTGTCGCGCAGGACGACGCTGATCTCTCGGCGAAGCTCGGTCGAGAGACGCTCGTCATCGGGCTCCTTCCGCCGTTGGTAGGTCCGACACCAGCTCCTGACCTCCTCCGGTCTCGTCTCCTCGAGGATCGCGCTCTCCAGGAAGAGCTCCGGACTCAGCTGGCCGAGGTCCAGACGGGCCTCGTGGAGGCGCAGAACGCGCAGATCCTCGGCCGTGAGGGGGCTCCTCTCCTGAGCGCGGAGAGTCGAGACGCCGTCGACCCGGGCAGCATCGAAGCGCTCGATCGCCTCGCGTAGCCGTCGATACTCGGTACCGAGCAGCCGATGACGAATCGCGCGGTCGACGGCGCCGATCAGGAACTCGTGCATGATCTCCACGAACCAGCCCCCCAGCCTTCGCTCGATGCGAACGACCCGGTCACGCAACAGCTCGAGGATCGCGTCGCGCAGGACGGAATGGCGGTAGCGCGCTCCGACCAGATCCTCGCGGCTGACGATGTTGCGCGTGCCCTGAGCGGTGATCAACGGCTCCAGGGTCTCGAGGATCTCGGCGCGGAGCAACGTGTCGGAGTCGACCGAACCGGCCGCCCTTCCGTCCTCCTCGTCGGCCGCATCCACCTCCAGGATGGCTTGCAGGCATTCGACCAGCCTTCGCTCACGGGGAGTGGAAGGGCTGCGGGCCCCCATCTCGCCAAGGTCCTCGATCAGGCGGTCGAGGAACCGGCCGAAGTAGCCCTCGAGGATGCTCTCGGTCTCCGTCAGCGGCGACCCCTCCTCCTTCTCGCTCGTGAGCGCCGACAGCGGGATCGTGCCGCCGGCCGGTCTCTTCTCCCACAGACGGCCACAGACGATCTGGATGTGCGCCGGCTCGATGAACTGGTCTTCGCGCGCGAGCTGCCTCTTGATGAGCTCGTAGCACTCGTCGTCGAACGGCTGTCGATAGACGGCGGCGGGACTGCAGATCGCCTCCTCAGCGCGCTCGAGGCCGAGGAAGCTGAGGTGATACGAGTTGGCATCGAGATCGGGAGCGAACCGCCGGATGGGATCCAGATGTGCGATGTAGTCGTCCCGCATCGACAGCACGACCCGGATCGACAGGCTCTCTCCCACCAGGCTGGGACGCAGGAGGTTCTCCAGCTCCTCGATGAACGCGGTGCGCAGGCGCCAGTCCGGCAGCTCGATCTCCGAAGCTCGGGCCCGAGCCACCGGGCCGGGGTCGACAAACCGGGTGAAGAGCTCCTCGAACTGGTCCACGATGAGGATCAACTCCGTATGGGCCGACCGCTCGGCATAGACGTCGCCGATGTGGCTGAAGAAGCGATGGAGATCGGGTAGGGGCAGAGCCAACCAGTCGAGGAGCTCCTCGTAGTCCGAGCCCAATCGACGGTCGGCGAGCGCCTCCTCCAACTCGTCGCAGGGTGTCTCCAACGACAGCTCCGGCCCTTCTCCATCGAACCACGGACTGACGGTCCGGAGATGCTCTCCGTACCTGGACAGCCCGACGTTGCCGCGCAGCCACCGGGTGAACCACGGAGTCACCCGGCCGAACTGGCGCAGCAGTGAGCCGGGCGTCGAGTCGGCTACCCTGATCTCCCCGATCAGGCTCCGCGGATCCAACTCCGGCCCGCCGTCCTCGAGAAGTCCCCTGAACCAGTCACGAAGGTCGAGCAGTGTCGGCCGGCTGCTCCCGCCGGTCTCGCGGTAGGCCGCCAGCACCCTCCTGAGCGCCGCCCTCTCCGCTGATGGCGGAGGCAGGAGACTCTCCAGGGTCGCCACCCGGACGGAGTCGATCGGTTGATCCTGCAGCCGCGCCCGGACCACCAGCAGGCCGGCTCGCTCCAAATCGGGGATGACGAGGGTGTTCAGAATCGAGGTCTTGCCCGCCCCGGACGGCGCGTGCAGCACCGACAGGCGGCTGGAGAGGATCTTGGCACGCAGACGCTGCCCGTCGGCCTCGCGGCCGAAGAAGAGGTGACGATCCTCGGCCTGGTAGCTCTCCGCTCCCTTCCAGGGGTTGCCGGCGCGGCCTGGTCCCTGCGATCCGTCACCGATCGCTGTCGTTCCCCGAGCCACGCCTACGCCCCTCCGGAGCTTCGGTGACTCGAGGCCGAGCCCCTGCTCTCGACCGCCGCGATCAGGTGTTTCAGGAACCGCTGGCCCGACACCTCCAGGGTGCGGATCTTGAGTTGCTCCAGCTGGTGCAGCTTGATCGCCTCCCAGAGACTCCGCTCCATCCGCCGATAGTCGTCCCTCGGCGAGCGCTCCGGCGGAAGCTGGCACGCGAAGCGATCTCGCTTGCTGCGGGTATCCATCAGGTACTTGCAGACGATCCTGAAATCAGGGTCGGAGTAGTGATACCCGAGGATCACGATCGGCCCTCGGTCGATGTACTCCAGGATCTTCTCCGGCACCGCCGAAGAGACCCCTCGGGAGAACTCGAGGTACTGATCTGCGGAGATGGCGCAGCTCCCCTTGAGATCCTGGGAGCCATGGAACTTGTACACGAGGGGACTCGTGAACCTCTCGGCCGGCAGGCTCTGCAACCCCGAGCTCCGGTCCGCTGCGGCGAGATGGAAAGGACCCCGCCTGCCATGCATCGCGATCTTGTCTTTCAGCTCCTCCGGACTCGAGAGGGTCGTTTGCGACTCTCCACCGCCGTGCTCCATGCCTCCGCGCACGCTGTTCAGCGCCGTGGTCAGACGGATCTTCCGACCCTCTCTCACCACCTCCTGGTACTCGTTGACGTCGATCCGCTTGCAGTCGCGATACTGCACGATGCGGGTGAACGGTACGCACTCCTCCAGCAGGGCGCGCTCGAGCAGCAGGTCGAAGTTCGTCGTGACGATCACGATACTCGGGCCGGCCGCGTTCCCGGAGCGGAGGAGCTTGACCAGTTGGGCGAGCCGGCGGGTGACCGGCGGCACCCGACGAGGAGGGCCGATCCTATTGCGAACCCAGGCGTCGAGATTGTCATCCCCCATGTCGACCGAGTAGTAGTTCGCCACCACATCGAAAGGAGGCAGCAGTCGGTCGTAGCTCGAGTCGATGATCCCCAGTTGCTGGAGCAGTGCACGGCTCAGCTGGAAGGGTCTCGGCGGACTGAGGGCTCCGCATCCGACCGCGGAAGGGCCGACATAGAGCGTCAGGTTCTCCTCGCCGAGAAGCGGCAGCAGGCGATGGATCGCGCCCCGCGCCGCCTTTTCGACCATCGATGGATCTTCACGGCCGTCTCCTGACGACGACTCGCCCGACAGACTCCTCCCCGTGCGTCCCGAGGGCGGTCGCTCGCCGGGCCGGAACGGATCTCCATCGTCCGGCGTCGAGACCCGCGGCTCCGGCTCCCCACTCCGTCGAGGAGCTTCGGCCCGGCGCAGATGCCTCGGCCTCTCGCGCTTCTCCTCCCCGGTGAGCGCGGTCTGGATCGAGGCCAGGGTTCTCGTCCTCTCCGTCCCCAGATAGAACTTCGAGTAGTCCGGCACCAGCCGGGTGCTCCTCAGGGGATCGTTCTCCGCGAGCTCGTCCCACGGACACAGGAAGACACCGATGGCGGGGATGGCAGGCCGCATGTTGAGCTTCTTCCTAAGCTCGCGCGACAGCGCGTCGCGCTCCCAGATGCCGGCGCCCTCCTTCCCGACCAGCAGGATGACCGAGCAATTCCCCTGGATGTGATGGAGGCACGCCGCCAGGTCGGCCTCGTCGTCGGAGACCCAGTCCTGGAGCCGGACCACCGACCCTTTCTCTTCGAGCGCGGTCGCCAGATTCTCCGCCTCGGCTCGGTTGGCACCGTGGAAGACGAGGCTGATCGGACGAGGAAGCAACTCCTCGATGCGGAGCAGGAGCTTCTTCCAGATCTCCTTGCGCCCCGCGTCGTCCAGACCGTCGAGGGTCTGTTCGCCGGCCGGCAGAAACTGGAACCCCTCGAGCTGCTGGGCCCGTCCCCTGAGCAACAGGGGTTCGAGCCGGATGGGAAGGATCTCGGCGTCGTCGCGACGCGCAGCCTCGAGCAGGGAGGGCAGCTCGATCTCCTTGATGAAGGCCGAGTTGGCGAAGTTCATACTGACCAGGAGGATGCCGACCTTCGTCCTGTCCAGTGCGCCTTCGATCTCGCCCCTCCAGGCCTCCCCGAGCCGCAGTCGGCCGTCCTCGAAGTAGTCGATCCCGGCCTCCTCTCCGAGGTGCTGAAGATAGCGACCGAGGTCGTCCTTCACGGCACGGTCTTTGTGGCTGTAGCAGACAAAGACCTTGTTGCGGGTCATCTTGACCAAGCGTGAGTCGACGGACATCCAGACCAGCCCAGAAGGGGCCTTCGTCTTGAACCTGGATCGTCATCATAGCGGAGGGCTCCCCGCGCCCCGCGGACGACGCGGCGAGCGCGAAAAAGAGAAGACCGGTTACAAACCGTGACACGCAGGACAAAGCCCGGTGACGCGGTGCTCCTACCGTCGCCGCATGAAGAACTTCGCGTTGCTCGTCGTCAGCCACCTCGTCGTCGCCGGAGCGGCCCTCGGAGCGGAGGCCCAGGCAGTCCGCTACGACGACCCGTCCGGCCCCGTCACCCTGGTGATCAGCCAGGACATCGGCGTCCGGGACCACCCGTCGATCGCCGCGCGCGAGCTCTCGTTCGAGCTGGCCGTCACCCGAGTCGGCGCCGAGCCCGCGATCACCGTCGACATCCTCGAGGCTCGGGGGACCTACACCGCCCACGGGATGGAGCAACGTCTCGGCACCCGCCACCTGCGGGGACGACGCTTCCCGATGGCGATCGACGACGGCGGTCGGTCCCTGCTGGCCGGGGAGCCGGACGACTCGCCGACCCTGGACCTCGGTCCTCCCGTCGCGGCGCCCCTCTCGCTGGCCACCACGCTGGCCGACATCGTCCCCGGGCTCCCTTCCGAGCCGGTCGAGGTCGGAGCCACCTGGACCCGCCGCCGGCCCATCCGAGCCCTCGAGGGCTGGGGCTGGGGCGAGGGCCCCCTGATCAGCACGCACCGCGTCCGATCGGTCGAGCGACGAGGCGCGCGGACGGTCGTCGTCGTCGAGACCGAAGGCGAGGCCGAGCTCACCCCGCTGGGAGGCGGGTCGGGCTACCGGGGGACCCTGCGACGCACCGGCACCTGGAGCTTCGACGCCACCGCCGGGCGCCTGCTCTCCCTCTCCATGAGCCAGGAGAGCGACGGCACCTCCCCGTTGCCCCAGGGCGACGTCGAGGTCCACCAGATCACCCACTTCGAGCTCGAGACCCCGTCCTAGGACCGCCCCGCTCCGAGAAGAGCAGCCTCTGGAGAGCCATGCGACCAACCCGACGAAGCACCCCGGTCCTCGCCCTCACCCTCACGCTGGCGATCCTGGTCCTCGGCGGCTACGCCTGGCTCCGCGCCGGCACCGAGACCGCGGAGGACGCGCCCGAGACGGCGACGGTGACCCGGCAGAGCCTGGAGCGCGCGATCACCGCCACGGGTGTCATCCGCCCGCTGGTGGGCGCGGAGGTCGAGGTCGGCTCACGGGTCTCGGGGATCGTCCGCAGCATCCCCGTGGCGATCGGCGACCGGGTCGAACGGGGCGACCTGCTCGCCAGGATCGACCCGACCGAGCTCCGGGCGCAACTCGACCAGTCCCGGGCCGATCGGCTCCTGGCCGAGGCCCAGCTCGCCCTGGCCACGAGCAGCTTCGAGCGAGCGTCCGCCCTGGCCGCCGACGGCATCCTCTCGGCTGGGGAGCTCGACTCCGCGACCCGCGACCTGGCGGTCGCCCGCGCCCGGCTGGAGCTGGAGCGAGCCCGTCTCGAGTCGTCCGAGATCACCCTGGGCTACACGGAGATCCGCGCCCCGATCCGGGGGATCGTCGCCGACGTCACCACGCAGGAGGGCGAGACCGTGGCGGCGAGCTTCGCCGCGCCCACCTTCGTCACCATCGTCGACCTCGAGCGCCTCGAGGTCCTGGCCTACGTCGACGAGACCGATGTCGGCCAGGTGTCCGTCGGCCAGCGCGGGACCTTCTCCGTGGACGCCTATCCGGGCGCGGAGGTGCCGGCGCGCGTCACCGCGATCGACCCGAAGGCCGAGATCCTCAACGGGATCGTCAACTACGTCGTCCGGATGGCGATCGAGCCCCGCAACCTCGAGGACGATGGGGCGGACCTCCTCCTGCGACCCGAGATGACCGCCCACGTGCGGCTGCTCGTCGAGCGTAGGGAGCAGGTCCTGACGGTGCCCCGCCGCACCGTGCGGCGCCGCGCCGGCCGGCAGCTCGTCACGGTCCTGCGAGACGGGGCGTGGGTCGGCCAGGAGATCGAGCCCGGCTTCCGAACCGACCGCCTCGTCGAGGTCCTCGAGGGGCTCGACGAGGGCGAGATCGTCCAGCTCAACCAGGAGTGAATCGAATGATCCGACTGCGCAAGATCCGCAAGTCCTTCACCCGACCCGACGGCAGCCCGCTGGAGGTGCTGGCGGGAGTCGACCTCGACGTGGCGCCGGGCGAGTTCCTGGCCGTCGTGGGTCCGTCGGGCTCCGGCAAGTCGACCCTGATGAACATCCTCGGCCTCCTCGACCGCCCGGACGAGGGCGAGTACGACCTGGCCGGCGAGCCGGTCCGCGACCTCCGATCCGACGAGCTCGCCCGGCTGCGCAACCGCCGGATCGGCTTCGTCTTCCAGCAGTTCCACCTGCTGCCCCACACGACGGCGGTGGAGAACGTCGAGCTGCCGCTCGTCTACTCCGAGGCCCGCGACCCCCGTCGACGCGCGGTCGAGGCGCTGTGCCGGGTCGGTCTCGAGGACCGGCTCGACCACTACCCGGAGCAGCTCTCCGGCGGGGAGCAGCAGCGGGTGGCGATCGCCCGCGCCCTGGTCACCGACCCCGAGCTCGTCCTGGCCGACGAGCCCACCGGCAACCTCGACCAGGATTCGGCCGAAGAGATCATGAAGCTCCTGGCGAACCTGCACCGCGGGGGTCGCACCATCGTCCTCATCACCCACGATCCGACGCTGGCGGCCCGCTGCTCGTCGACCCTGCGCATCGACCGCGGCCGCCTCGTCCGAGAGGAGGCCGCATGAACACGCGGCTGCTCGTCCTGGGAAGCGTTCGAGCCCTCGCCCGCAACAAGCTGCGGAGCTTCTTCATGAGTCTCGGCATCGTCGTCGGTGTAGCCGCACTGGTCTTCACCCGCTCCTACGGCTCCGGCGCGGAGCAGGAGATCCTGGACAGGATCAACAGGATGTTCAGCGCCGGCAGCATCATGATCGTCAACGGCAGCGGCGTCCTGCGGGGTGGCATCCGGACGCCGGGCCGGCTCACCCGCAAGGATGTCGAGGCCCTCGGCGCGGAACTCGACGAGATCGTCGACTGGAGCTCGTCGCTGGCGGCGGGCGGGCGGGAGGTCCAGGCCGGCGACCGCAACCGCTCGCTGCTGATCGTGGGCACCACCGAGCGCACCCCGATCGTCGAAAACCGCGGGGTGACCGAGGGCGAGCCGTTCTCGGCGGCGGACGTCGCCTCGGCCGCCCGGGTCGCCCTCCTCGGTCGCACCGCCGCCGACGCCCTGTTCGGCTCGGAGGACCCGATCGGCCAGCGGCTCCTGATCGACGGCTCGCCCTACCGGATCCAGGGCCTCCTCGAGGCCTACGGCGTCGATCCCCACGGCCTCGACCGCGACGACGAGGTCCACGTGCCGATCACGACGATGATGCGCCGGCTGATCGACCGCGACACGATCGGCACCGCCAAGCTGATCGTCGCGGACGCCGACGCGACGGACGAGGCGGTCGACCGGGTCGCCGACCTCCTGCGTCGGCGCCACGGCCTCGCCGACGACCAGCCCGACGACTTCACCATTTTCACCCCGACGCAGATCCAGGAACGGGTCCGGGAGGCGAGCCAGGTGCTGACCCTCTATCTGCCGGCCACCGCCGCCATCGCCCTCCTGGTCGCGGCCATCGTCATCGCCAACATCCTGCTCCTCGCGGTGAGCGAGCGGGTACCCGAGATCGGCCTGCGCAAGGCCGTCGGAGCCACGGACCGGCAGATCAGCTTCCAGTTCTTCCTCGAGAGCCTGGTCGTCACGGTCGTCTCCGGCCTCGCCGGCGTCGCCCTCGGCGCCGCCGCGCTCCTCACGCTGGGCCACGCGACGGGGACCCCGGCGAGCCCGACGCCCGACTCGATCCTCCTCGGACTCGCGGCGGCGCTGATCGTCGGCCTGGCGGCGGGCCTCCTGCCCGCCCGTCGGGCGGCCCGGCTGGAGCCCGTGGACGCGTTGCGGTGAGGTGGTCGACGAGCCTGCGGCAGTCGTGCCGGGCGCTGGCCCGGAGCGGATGGAGGACCACCCTGTCGGCCGTCGGCGTCGCCGTCGGCGTCGCCTCCGTGGCGCTGCTCATCGGCGCGGGCGCGGGTGCCGACCGGGCGCTGCGGGAGAGCCTGGCGCCACTCGGGCGAAACCTGCTGGTGGTGAATGCCGCCCGCCGCGAGAGCAGCGCCCTGCGCGGTCTCGGCGGCCGCGGCACGACCCTCACCGTGGAGGACGGGCTGGCGGTGGCGGCCCGGGTGCCCGGCGTCTCGATCGTCGCCCCTTCCGTCGAAGCTCCACGTCTCGCGACCGCCGAGGGTCGTGCCGTACCGGTGAGAGTCAACGGGACGACGCCGGGCTTCCAGCAGGCGCGGAGCTTCCCCCTCGTCGCCGGCCGGTTCCTCGACGAGGAAGACCTCCGCGAGAGCCGCCGCGTCGCCGTGGTCGGCGCCCCGGTCGTCGAGCAGCTCTTCGAGGGCGAGATCCCGCTGGGCGAGTCGCTGCGGATCGGCGGCGTGCCGTTCCGGATCGTGGGCGTGACCCGCAAGAAGGGGGTCTCGAGCAACGGGGCCAACGACGACGAGCTCGTGATGGTGCCCCTCACGACCGCGATGCGACGCCTCCTGGACGTGGACTCCCTCGATCGGATCTACATCCAGGCGGAGTCCGAGGAGGCGGTGCCGGTCGTCCTCCGGGGGCTCGTCGAGCTGCTGCGCCGCCGTCACGGTGTGCCTGCGGCAGGGACCGACGACTTCAGCGTGCGGGACCAGACGGCCATCGCCCGCGCGCAGCGGGAGGTGAGCGGGCCGCTCTCCAGGGTGGTGCCGACGCTCGCGGCGCTCGCCCTGGGTCTCGGCGGGGTCGGCCTCCTGGCGGTCTGCCTCCTCTCGGTCCGGGAGCGGACCTCCGAGATCGGGCTACGGCTCGCCGTCGGCGGCCTGCCGCGGGAGATCCTGCTCCAGTTCCTGGCGGAGGCGGTGCTCGTCTCGATCCTCGGTGGACTCCTGGGCCTGACCGTCGGCGCGGCGAGCCTCGCCGCCGCCGCCGCGCTGACCCGCTGGCCCATGGCGCTCGTCTGGCAGGCCTTCGTGTACCCTTTCCTCCTGTCCGTGGCGATCGCGCTGGTCTTCGGCGCCTACCCGGCCTGGCGCGCCGCACGGCTCGACCCGATCGTGGCCCTGAACCACCGATGAGTGGCAAGACTCCCTTCCGGCTGCTCATCATCGACGACGACGTCGAGCTCACCGGGCTGCTGGCGGAGTACTTCGAGCGCTTCGGCCACCGGCTGACGAGCGCCACCCACGCCGCCGAGGGGCGCCGGCTCCTGCGCAACGTGGACCCCGACCTGCTCATCCTCGACGTGATGCTGCCGGACGCCGACGGCATGGAGCTCTGCCGCTCGATCCGGCGGGAGAGCGACCTGCCGATCGTCATGCTCACCGCCCGGGGCGACCTGCCCGATCGCGTCCTCGGTCTCGAGCTGGGGGCCGACGACTACCTGTCGAAGCCGTTCGAGCCGCGCGAGCTCGTGGCGCGGGTCGAGACCCTCATGAGGCGCTCCCGGGGAGCCCCCCGGAGGCGCTGGACCGCGCACGGCGGCCTGACGCTCGACACCGCGACCCGGAGGGTCACCCTCGACGAGGCGGAGGTCGACCTCACGACGACCGAGTTCGAGCTCCTGCGGATCCTCATGGAGAGCCGCGGCCGGGTCCTGTCGAGGGGCACCCTCCTCCGCCGGCTCCGGGGCCTCGACGCCGACGTGTACGATCGCGCCGTCGACATGCTGGTGAGCCGGCTGCGCAGGAAGCTGGGCGACGACTCCCGCACCCCCCGCTTCGTCAAGACGATCCGCGGCGCCGGCTACCAGTTCGTGGGGGTCGCCGATTCCTGAACGCCCGAGCGTCCTGTGGCGGTTCCGGCTCGCCGGCGCGGCGCTGATCCTGGCGGTCGCGGCCGTCGGCGGCCTGTTCTACGCCCTGGTCAACACCCACTACCTCGGCGCGATGGTCAGCCGCACACTGGGCCCCTTCAGCGACTCTCTCGCCGAGGTCGGCTTCTCGAGCCCGGACCCCGACATCTGGCAACGCATCGCCGAGCGCCACGACGTGGGGGTCGAGGTCGAGCCGGTCGACGGCGAGCCCTTCGCCTACGACCGGAGCGGCAAGCCGGTCCCCGTCGACTCGGCGGCCCTCCGCGGCCTGATCCGGGCCCCGCGGACGGCACCCGACGGCCGACGCGTCGTCTTCCACTGGCCGGTCCTCTCCTTCGGAGACGCCCACACCCCCCTGCTCGGCGCCCTCCTCTTCATGGTCTCGAGCGTGATCGGTACAGCCTTCTGGTTCCTGCACCGTCAACTGCGGCCGCTGACCTGGCTCCACTCCGGGGTCGAGGCCGTCGGCCGGGGCGACTTCGGCACCCGCGTCCCCGTCGTGCGTGAGGACGAGATCGGCCAGGTGGCCCGGGCCTTCAACGCCATGGCCGTGCGGGTGGGCGAGATGATCGACGACCGCGAGCGCCTGCTCGCGGACGTGAGCCACGAGCTCCGCTCTCCCCTCGCGCGCGCCAAGGTGGCTCTCGAGCTCCTGCCCGAGAGCGCCAAGCGAGACTCGATCGACCGGAACCTTCGGGAGATGGAGCGCCTGGTCTCGGTGCTCCTGGAGCGCGAAGGCCTGCGCGCCCGGGCGGGCCGGCTCGAGGCCGAGACGGTGGACCTCGCCGAGATCGTGCGCGACGGCGTCACGGCCTTCGCCGACCGCGATCCGGGCGTCGAGCTCGCCCCCGTCGGACCGACGCCCCTGAGCGCCGACCCCACGCTCCTCCGACTCCTGGTTCGCAACCTGCTCGACAACGCGGTCAAGTTCTCCCACGCCGACAGCCGCCCCGTCCGGGTCACCCTCGAAAACCGGGGCGACCGGATCCGCCTGCGGGTGACCGACGACGGCATCGGCATCCCGGAGGGATCCGAGGAGAGCCTCTTCGAGCCCTTCGTCAAAGCCGACCCGGCCCGCGGCCATCGTACCGGCTACGGCATCGGCCTCAACCTCTGCCAGCGCATCGTCCGACTCCACGGCGGCACGATCCGCCTGAGAAGACGGGAGGCCGGGGGAACCGAGGCGGTCGTGGACCTGGAGCACCACCCGGGACCGGCGTCACGAGCGACCCCCCGGAGGGCCGGCGCGCCAATGGTCGATGACCCGTGACCGGTGACCCGTGAGGGTCCCGGCGGGCCGGCGAAACCGGGAAGCGACGGCTCAGCGGCGTCGGCCGCGCCAGTAGAGGCCACCACCACCGAACAGAAGGACCAACACGACGATCAGCAATCGAGTATTCACGCGATCTCCTTTCACTCTTACCGGCTCTGAGGCTCGCCTGCGGAAGCCCGTGACAATTCCCTGGGACACGCTCCAGCTCCAATTCGGCTGCAGCTACAAGAATCCCCGCCACTTCAAGCGCCGGTTCCTCAAGTACTTGAAGAGCGTCATCAGCTACTACCCCGAAGCTCGACTCTCGAACTACTCATCGGGCCTCCAGCCGAGACCGTCGCCCACTCACGCGGCCCCGTGGAGCTCAAAGCGAGATGTCGGTGCCGAGTGGCTGGCCCTTCAATGAGAGCCGGATTTGCCGGGGGGGCTGAGACACCGTGGCAGAGTCAGGACGAAGATCGTCCTCTCGGGCTCATCGGGACCTAGCCCCAGGTCGCCACCGTGAGCGCGCGCGATCTCCCGGGCGAGACTCAAGCCCAGCCCTGATCCTCCTCCGACTCTGCCGTTGCGCGAGGCGTCGACTCGATAGAAGCGGTCGAAGATCCGCTCCCGATCCTCCAGCGGGATCGACGGCCCGGAATTGGCGAGCGAGAACTTCACGATCTCCTCCTCCACGGCGAGCTCGAACCGGACCACGCCGTTCGGCTCGCCGTGCCGAACGGCGTTGGAGGTCATGTTGAGCAAGACCCGGTTCAGCAGGTCCTCATCAGCCATCACCGAGACTCCCGGCGTAATGGCTTTCTCCACGCGCCTTTCCGGGGCCATCGCCTCGACGTCCTCGATCGCCGACTCCAACAGGTCGCTCAGGTCCACCGGCTCGCGCCGGAGATCGAGTCGGCCCGCATCGGCTCGGGCCAGCAGTAGGAGCTTGTGGACCACGGCCTTCAGACGTCGGACCTCTTCGAGGAGGCTACTGAGATTTCGCTGTTCTTCCGAGCCGTTGGCCGCCGCCTGGATGGCATTGTCGAGCTCCCCCTGCAAGACCGCCAGAGGCGTCTGAAGCTCGTGCGCGGCGTCCGAGCTGAATCGCGCCGCCTGCTCGAAACTTCTCTCCAGGCGCGCCAGCATGCCGTTGATCACGTCGACCAGACGCCGCAGCTCATGATCGGTCGCCACGACCGGGACTCGTCGGTCGAGGGCGCCGGCCGTCATCTCCTCCGCCGTTCGGGTCAGCAGAGCCACCGGACGGAGCGCCCTGTTGGCCAACCACCATCCGGCCATGGCGAGCCCCAGCAGGGCCAGGGGCGTCGCGACGAAGAACGCTCGGCGGAACCGGCTCGTCTCCGCGGAGAGCTCGGCCAGGTCGATCCCGACCATCAGCGTGACGAACTCGTTGCCGAGGAAGCCGACCCGCCAGCTCCCCGTCGAGGTCTCTATCGTGCGAAAGACCGACTCCTTCTGTCGCGGGGGTCGTCTCCGAGTGGCCGCGACGCCGACCTCGCCCCGGTCCAGCACCCCGTTGCCGTTGGAGTCGAAGCTGGAGAACACCTCTGGCGGACCGTCGAACTCGGAGCTCGAGAGTCGACCGTCCAGATCGAGATCGAGACTTCTCACGAGGTCGTCTCCGGAAAGCGGCCGGTCCGATGGCCGAAACGCGAGCTCCGGGGGTGCGAGGTCGGCCATCTCTTCAGGAAACGTCGGCGACGTGAAGAGAATCCTCCCCGAGACGTCGCGCATCTGGATCGCGAGACCGGACGAACCGGTCTCCCCGTAGATGAAAGCCAGCGAGCGTTCGACATTCTCCCATCGGCGTCCGGGAGAGCGACCTCGCAACTGGCCTTCCGCCAGGGCCCTGATCTCCCGGTCGACGCGCTCGAGACCGACGCTCTGGATGGTCGCCAGAAAGAAGATCCCGAATCCGATCAGGAGCACCCCCGACGTGGTCAGGGAAAGAAGCGCGATACGCAGGCGGAACGCCAAAACCAGCTCTCCTCAGTCCGGTCGCGGGAGGCGATAACCCACGCCGCGGACGGTCTCGATCATCGACTCCTCCGAGGATGGATCGATCTTCTTGCGGACTCTGCGAATGTAGACGTCGACCACATTGGTCTGCGGATCGAAGTCGTAGCCCCAGACGTGTTCGAGGATCTGGGTGCGCGTGAAGACGCGTCCCGGTGAACGCATCAGCAGCTCGAGCAGGTTGAACTCCCTCTTGGTCAGATCGATCGACGCCTCGCCGCGCTGGACCTCTCGGGTGATGAGGTTGACGACCAGGTCGCCGGCCTGGAGCAGGCTGAGCTGCTCTCCCGACGCCCGCCGGACGAGGGCATGGATCCTGGCGATGAGCTCTTCCATGAAGAAGGGCTTCGTCAGGTAGTCGTCGGCCCCCTGCTCCAGCCCCTCGACCCGCTCGCCGAGCGCACTGCGAGCCGTCAGGAGGAGGACTGGCACGGTGTTCCTCTTCTCGCGCAACGCGCGGAGGATGCTCAGGCCGTCACGCCCCGGCAGCATGATGTCCAGCACGACGACATCGAAGGCCGAGGACGTCGCCAGGAGGAGACCCTGGTCGCCGTCGGCCGATGTCTCCACGACGAAGCCCTGTTCCTCCAGCCCTTTTCGGACGAAGGAGCGGATCTTCGAATCGTCCTCGACGATCAGGACCCTCATTGGGCAGGCTCCTCGCCCCTCACCGCCCGGTGCCCTGTCCGCCCGGCCGCGGAGGGAGCCCTCCGGGCGGCCCGGGGCGCCGTGAGGCATCGCAGGTCTCACCGTCGTCGGTGAGCGCGCAGCCAGCTTCTCCGCGAAGGCACCCGAGGATCTGGTTCGCGCCCGGCTCATTCACGTGGTAGTGGTAGCCGAGCCCGGCAACCTCGTGCCCCCCGCACTCATCCAGACCCGAAGCCGCCGACCCCTCGGCGTCGAATCGAGCGAGAATCGGGTAGCCGTCCATAGCGATGCCGATCTGAGGGGCGTGGCCCTCCGTCGAGGGCACCTCCCGAGAGCAGCCCATGACCGCGTGGTAGTGATATCCGACATGGAGATTCACGTGGCCACCGCAGTCGTCGAACGGAGCGAGCGTGTTCGCGCGGAGAATCGCGTCCGTCGGTGCCGGGGCTTCGAGCTTGACTCCGTTGAAGGCGACCCCGAATCCCGAGAAGGGACGCCGTTCTCCTGCGGCCATGGGGACGGGTTCGAGCGGGATCACGTAGGTCACCCGGATGTCGTCCTCCATATAGGAGGTCTGGCACTCCACACAGTAGTTGTTGTACTCGAGCGAGACGTCGGGGCGCGCCGCCGCTTCGCAGGATGTCTTGCTGTCGGTGACCCGTACGGCGCCCGTCGACGGGTCGAAGAGCTGCCACTCGTCGTCCTCGTAGAACTCGGCGAGATTCTCGACGAAGGGGCCGTCCGCATCGTAGACGGCGCCCCCTTCCAACCAGACCCCGGCGTCCTCGGCGGTATCCGATGTGCTGCGAGGGCACCAGGGGCCCATCTCGTGGTCGGTCGGTTCGGGAAGGACCGTGATCTGGGAGCAGGTGGTCTCGGTCCCACCGGACAGTGTGCAGGAAACGAGCTTCGGCCCCTCGACGAGAGTCCCGGATTCGAAGAGCCCCGCGGCGCTCTCGAAGGCCGTGTCGCCCTCATGAGCCCAGAGGGAAGTCGCAAGGCAAGCGTGAATCAATATCGCGAAGAAGGTTCTTGTCATGTCGGGTCTCCTCAACGCCGTGGGCGTCCTGCTCGGATGTCGCTTTCCATCGAAGATATCGTGAGATGATGGGAGGCGGCGTGCTCGGATGACGGAACGTCATCGAGCCGCTCACTCGTACCGCAGTGCCTCGATCGGATCGAGAGCCGCTGCGCGGCGGGAAGGCCAGAGGCCGAAGAAGATGCCGACGCTCGCAGCGAATCCAAGCGAGACCAGGACCGTCTGGGGTGAGATGAGCGTCGCCCAGCCGGTGAGTCGGCCGAGGATCTCCGCCCCGGCGATGCCGAGCCCGACGCCGATCAGGCCGCCCAGCACGCTCAGAACGGTGCTCTCGACCAGGAACTGGCGCAGCACGTCCGAGCTGCGCGCGCCCAGAGCCAGTCGCAGGCCGATCTCCCGCGTCCGCTCGCTGACCGAGACGAGCATGATGTTCATGATCCCGATTCCGCCGACCACCAACGAGATCGACGCGATGGCGGCGAGGAGCAACGTCATCACCTCCGTGGTCTCCTCGGCGGTCGCGGCGAGGTCTGTCTGGTTGCGGACCGTGAAGTCGTCGTCCTCCCAGTCGGCGAGGCCGTGCCGCTCGCGGAGGATCGAACCGATCTCCACCTGGGCCGCCGCGACGCCCTCGGGAGACGCCGTACTAGCGAGGATCTGGGCGATGAAGCTCCGACCGGAGAGGCGGTTCTTCACCGTCGTGTAGGGCGCCAGTACGACGTCGTCCTGGTCGGAGCCCTCCGCTGTCTGTCCCTTTTCGGCCAGGACTCCGATCACCTCGAACGGCACGTTGCGGAGCCGGACCTGTTGGCCTACGGGATCCTCGCCCGGGAAGAGGGCCTCGGCGACGGTCTTGCCGATCACCGCCACCTTGCGCATCGAGCGCACCTCGCCCTCGTCGAAGTAGCGGCCCGAGCTGACAGGCCAATCGCGGATGAGCTGGTAGTCGGTTGCCACACCGAAGACCGCCGAGCGCCAGTTCCCTTGCCCACCGACGATCTGGGTGGGCGCAACGATGCTCGGCGAGACCGCCGAGAGGAGAAAGCTCTCGCTCTTCAGGGCCTCGGCGTCTTCTACGGTCAACCGGTTCAGGCTGCCCGCTCCCTGGTTGACGCCACCCTGGCTGCTCGACCCGGGTGTGACGACGATCATGTTGGTCCCCAGGTTGTCGATCTGGGCGTGGATCTGCGACTGCGCCCCTTCCCCGATGGCGACCATGACGATCACGGCACCGACGCCGATCACCACGCCGAGCATGGTGAGCAGCGTCCGCATCTTGTTCCTGAGGATGCTCCTCAGAGCGACCGCTACGAGCCTGGTGGACTTCATGCCGCCCTCCCTTCGTCCTTCGTTCGAAGCTGGCCAAGGTCGGAAGCCGCCGAGCGTCGGTCGGCGACCGGCTGGTCCCAGATGATCCGCCCGTCTCGAAGCTCGACGATCCGCTCGGCGTACTGAGCCACCTCTGGTTCGTGCGTAACCAGCACGATGGTCAACCCGAGCTCGTTGAGCTCCTGGAGAAGGGTGCAGACTTCGATCGTCGTACGACTGTCGAGGTTGCCGGTGGGCTCGTCGGCCAGGAGCAGTGAGGGCTCCGTCACCAGCGCGCGTGCGATGGCGACCCGCTGCTGCTCACCGCCCGACAGCTCGTTCGGCTGGTGGTCGAGTCGATCTCCCAAGCCGACGCGCTCGAGGGCGGCAGTGGCGAGCCGTCGCGGTTCCATCTCTCGCCCGCTCCGGTCGTAGAGGAGGGGCAGCTCCACGTTCTCCAGGGCGCTCGTCCGTGCCAGCAGGTTGAACTTCTGGAAGACGAAGCCGAGCTTGCGGTTTCTGACGTCCGCCAGCTCGTCCTTGTCCAGCTCGTCGACGCGGATGCCATCGAGTCGATAGGTCCCCGACGTCGGAGGATCCAGACAACCCAGGATGTTCATGAGAGTCGACTTGCCGGAGCCGGAAGCGCCCATGATGGCCAACATCTCCCCGCGCCGGACCGTGAGATCGACGCCGCGAAGAGCTCGGACCTGGTTCTGGCCGATCTCGAACACCCGCTCGAGACCGGTCGCCACGATGACCGGACTGTCGTCATGGTGATTTCGGCCGTGGCTCGGTTCGGTCATGGTTCGGTCTCCTCATTCAGAACCCGGGTCCGGGAGGTCCGGATCGGGTGCCCTGTTGTTGACTCTGGAACGGATTGGACGAGCTGTTCTGGCTCGATCCGATGATGGCGGCGATCACTTGCAGACCCTCCTCGAGCGAGCCCGAACCGTCGCCGACCTCTTCGATCGCGGTCGACTGTCCATCCGAGAGCCCGGTGCGAACAGGAAGGGCCGCCAGCTCGCCTTCAGCGAGATACCACAGTACGGTCGGTCTCTCGGGCCGGTCGGCCCGGCTTGCGACCTCTCCGCCTTCGGCAGGCTCTTGGCCGGTGTGCGTCGGCGCCTCCGAGCGCCCCTCGCTGAGCTCGGCCATCATCTCTTCCGTGGGACGGAACCGTAGCGCCGCGTTGGCGATCTTCAAGATATCGGTGGCCGACTCGACCAGGAACTCCACCGTCGCCGTCATGCCCGGGAGCAGCCTGCGGTCCGGGTTCCCGACGTCGACGACCACGGTGTAGTTGACGACGTTCTCTTCGGTGGAGGACGCCAGGCGAACCTGGTTCACAGTGCCGGTAAAGCTCTCCTCGGGGTAGGCCTGCACCGTGAACCGGACCGATTGCCCATCTTCGATCAGCCCGATGTCGCTCTCGTCCACCGAGGCGAGGATCCTCATGTGCGAGAGATCACCCGCGATCTCGAAGAGCTGAGGCGAGGAGAAACTGGCCGCCACCGTCTGGCCCACGTCCACACCGCGCTCGACAACCGTGCCCGAGATCGGCGCCGAGATCGTCGCGTAGGCCAGGTTCTGCTGCGCCTTCTCCAGATCGACCCTGGCCGATCGCGCAGATGCTCGGGCGACGTCCAGCTCGTACGCGGCCTGTTCGAGGTCGGCCTCGGCGAGCACCTGGTCCGCGAAGAGACTGCTCGACCGCTGGTACTCGCGCTCCGCTTGCAGCAGTTGCGCCTCGAGTCGCTCCAGGTTCGCCTCCGCCTCGCGGACCGCGAGCTCGAGCAGCGTCGAATCGATGCGGGCGATCACCTGCCCCTGTTCGACCCGGTCGTTGAAGTCGACGTGGATCTCGGCGATGCGGCCGGAGACCTGGGTTCCCACCTCGACCGTGGTCACGGCGTCGAGGGTGCCGGTGGTGGACACGACAGACTCCACGTCCCCGCGCTCGACCGAGACGAAGCGATAGGTGCCGGCTTCCTGGGTGGCGCCCCGTCCATAGGCCCACACCGCCAGAATGGTGACGGAAAGAACGAGGGCGATGATCGTCGTCTTCTTCATGGTTGGATCTCCGCGCCTCCGGGGCGCTCGAGCTGGCCAGGAAGGGGCCTTCTCGTCGCTGGTTGCGTGTGATGGCTGTTCTTTGACTCCTTCTCCGTTCTCAGGAGCCATCACAGCACGCCAGGATGACGAGAAGCAGCGAGTCTCGATGACGGAATCGTCACGGGAAATCGCCGAGAGGCAGCCGAGCCGGCTGTCGGGACCGGCGTCAAAGAGTCATCACGAGTGTTGAGAGGAGGCCCCATCGTCTCAGAAGCCTGATCCTCCCAGGCGCTATCGTTCGACGACGGCTACGCCGCCGACGAGGTCGGCTTCCTCGCTCGGGCCCTCTACGCCGCTACCCACGCCTCGTTCTGGCCTACCTGAACACCGAAGCGGTCAAGAGGAGGACCCGACACTTCGAGCTCGACCACCACTTCTCCCACTTCTGCGCCGCTCTCGGGATCCCGCCCACGACGGGACCTCGGGGCTCGCTGCCCCAGCTTCGCGAGCAGATGCAGCGGCTCTTCGCCTCCACCTTCCAGTGCGTCTTCCACGACGAATAGGACGGTAGCAGGCAGTCAGACGCGTGATGACTCAGTCGTCCGGTCCTTGCGCTCCAGGGCGAGAGATCGAGTACCCCGGACTCCGGAAGGCAAAGGCCTGGTTGCCGCCCACTCTGACCATCACCGCTTCGATCAGGGGTTCGGTGACCTCAGTCTCGGCCACCCAGTCGACGAGGAAGTTCGCTCCGGCCCCGCCCGCCTCGTCACGATACTCGACCAGGAAGTCGGTCGAGGCCAGGGGGGACAGGACGACCGGATTCTCCAGGTACTCCTCGAGCAGGAGGCCGTCGTTGTCGTAGTAGCGAATCGAACTGACCACGATGGACTGCTCGAAGTCCGTGTTGCGGATGCTCAACGTCGCTTCCAGGAGCTGCTCCCTGCCTCCTTCGGCGTAGATGTGGGAGTAGATCGGAACGTAGACCGTTCGGCCGGTCGCCACTTGTCGCAAGCCGCCACGAAGCTCCTGCAACGGGGGTGCGGTCGGCGCCCGCTGCAGAGTCTCGAGCGTCGCGAGCCGGCGATCCGCCCGGACGCCCACGAACGCGAGCGCCACGACCAGAGCGACCATGCCGAGCAGCAGCGTGATGAAACGGACGTTGGAACCCATGGTGGAATCCTCTCCCACTCTCTTCGCCAGCTTGCGGAATCGCGAATGAAACAACGACATGTCTTGCGAGCTGCCCGGGGTGTCTGCCGACCCTTCTCGGGACGTCACTCGAAGGCATACTAACTCGCTGCCCGGGTCACCCGACACCAGGAACGGGCCCAGCGCTTCCTCGTTTCGCTCCGACGGCACGAGCAGGCTCGCCAGCGCCCGGTCTCGGTCCGCGTCATCCCTCAGGCCAAGGAGACAGCGCACCTGGCCGACCGTCGTTTCCGCCTCGAACCTCATCTCCAGGCTCGGCTGAACCGGCGCCGGACCGACACTCCCGTCGAAGAGGGCGTCCACGACCGGCTTCAGGTCGTTGCGGAGCGCGACGAAGGCATGATCGTCCTCCTCGAGCCGAGTCCACCCCCGCGGCACGATCACCTCGTCTCCTCGAACGACGAGCGTCACGGCGACGCCTTCGGGCAGAGCGAGATCTCGGAGGGGTTGGCGCGAAACGCGGGCCCCTGGTGCGACCGTGTAGTCGAGGATATCCCCCTCCAGGTGACGCAGCGCATGCACCTCGACGGTCAGCGGCGGGGTGGGGTCGGCCGGCCGACCCAGCTGGAGCCTGCGAGCGACGAGCGGCAGCGACCAGCCCTGGACCAACGCTGACACGAGGACCACGAAGAACACGACGTCGAAGAGAGTCGAGCTGTGCTCCAGCCCGGCCAGGAGCGGGAACGTGGCCAGCGTGATCGGCACCGCTCCCTTCAGCCCGCCCCAGGAAACGAGCGCGATCTCCCTCGGTCGAAAGCCGAAGGGAAGAAGGACCCCCGCGACGGCAGCCGGGCGAGCGACGAAGATCAACGCGACCGCGATCAGGGTGCCTCCGGCCGCGGCGGCGGCAAGGCGGGATGGAAAGCTGAGGAGGCCCAGCATCACGAAGAGGAGAATCTGGCTCAGCCAGGCGGCGGCGTCGTGGAACGACCAGATTCCGTGCCGAAACACGAGCTCCCGGTTCCCGAGGACGATCCCGGTCAGAAAGACAGCGAGGAACCCGCTCCCACCCAGCAAGTCCGCCAGCCCGAAGGAGGAAATCCCGAAAGCGAGAACGAGGGGCGGATAGAGGCCCGGCGCTTCGAGATCGATGCGATTGACCGTCCAGCTCGCTAGCCAGCCCACGGCCACTCCCACCAGAGTGCCGACTCCGAACTGGAGGGCGAGCAAGAGGACGAGATCGCTCGGCGAGCTGGCCGTCCTCGCGAGAATCGCGATCAGCCCCAGGGTGAGGAAGATGGCCATCGGATCGTTCGAACCGCTCTCCACCTCGAGGGTGGCCCCGAGCCGCTCCGGCAACCGGAGCCCGCTCGAGCGCAGGACGGAGAACACGGCGGAGGCATCGGTCGAGCCCACGATCGCTCCGAGGAGCAAGCCGTGGAGCAGCGGCAGATCCAGGACGACGATGGCCACGATCCCGGTCAGTACCGAGGTGACGGCCACCCCGGCGGTCGCCAGCGCGAGCGCCGGGCGCCAGACGAGGCGGATCGAGCCCCAGGTGGTTCGTAGCCCACCGTCGAAGAGGATCACGGCGAGCGCCGCGCTCGCGATGCCGTTGGCCAGCGCGTAGTCCTCGAAGGGGATCCTCCCGAGGCCCTCGGATCCCGCCAGCATGCCGATGGCCACGAAGACGACGAGAACGGGCACGCCCAGCCGCGCCGAGAACTTGCTCGACAGGACTCCGAGGAGGAGAAGGAGGCCCGCGAGGAACATCCCCAGGTCGACGGGGGTCACTCCTCCCCCTTCGCGACGTCGCGTGCGCTCGGAAACGACTGGGCAGGTCCCGTCGTCGTCCTCGGCGCCGGCCCTTCGGGCGAGTCCCTGCGGTCATCGCCTTCTCCGAATCGCGAGTACACCGCCGGCAGCACCACCAGCGTGAGGAGCGTTGCCGTCACCAGGCCACCTACGACGACCGTGGCCAACGGGCGCTGGACCTCCGCCCCGGGCGAGGTGGCGAGCGCCATCGGCAGAAAGCCGATGATGTCGGTCGAAGCCGTCATGAGCACCGCCCGCAAGCGTACCTGTGCTCCCTCGCGGGCCGCTTCGAGCAGCGACCGGCCAGAGCCCCGCTTCTCGCCGATCGTCTCTAGGAGCACGACCCCGTTGAGCACCGCGATGCCGAAGAGCGCGATGAAGCCGACGGCGGCCGAGATCGAGAAAGGGTACCCGCGAATGCCGAGGGCGAAGAGGCCGCCCGAGAGTGCCAGGGGCACGTTGAGAAAGACGAGCGTGGCCAGCCGGCCGGAGCCGAAGGCGCTGTAGAGCAGGACGAAGATCACGAGCAGGACCATCGGCACCAGGAAGACGAGCCGACGCGACGCCTCCTGGAGGTTCTCGAACTGGCCTCCCCATGAGAGATGCCAACCGGGCGGGAGCTCGACGTTCTCGTCGACCGCGCGCCGGGCATCGGCGACGAACGAGGCCAGGTCCCTTCCTCGGACGTTCGCCTCGACGGCGATGCGGCGGGAGACACGCTGCCGGTTGATCTGAGCGGGGCCCTCGGTGACTTCGATCGTCGCCAGTTGATCGAGCGGGATCATCCTCGCTGGTCCTCCCGGCGTTGCCGGGGGTGCGGCCACCCGGAGGTCGGCCAGGGTCCTGGGATCGGAGCGCAGCCGCTCGGGGAAGCGGATCTGGATCGGGAAGCGCATGCCGTCCTCGAGAACCGTTCCGACCTGGATCCCGCCGAGCGCTTCCAGCACACGGAACACCTCCGCGGTGGAGACGCCGACCCGTGCGATGGCCTCCCGGTCAATCCTCACCCGCAGCCGCGGGAGGCCCTGGACCTGCTCGGCCGCGACGTCGGCCGCGCCGGGCACGCTGCGGACGGCGCCCGCGATCTCCTCCGCTTTGTCGCGCAGGAGGTCGAGGTCCGAGCCGTAGAGATGGATCGCCACGTCGGATCGGACGCCGCCGATGAGCTCGGCGAAGCGCAGCTCGATCGGCTGGGTAAAGGCGAACTTCGCGCCCGGCACCTGCTCCTCCAGAGCGTCGTGCATCGCCTCGACGAGCCCCTCCTTCGACTCGAATCGCCACTGCTCCTTCGGGTGGAGCATCACGAAGGTGTCGCCGATCTCGACCCCCATCGGGTCGAGCGCCACCTCTGGCCGCCCGGTGCGAGAGACGATCGTCTCCACCTCGTCGGGGAACTCCTCCAGGATCACCTTCTCGGCCATCAGGCTGACCTCGTTCGAGGCCTCGAGCGAGATCGAGGGAAGCCGCTGGATGTGCAGGGCGATCGCCCCCTCGTCGAGGGTCGGGATGAACTCCGCCCCCAGGAACGGCACGACGGCGAGACTCCCGACGAACACGGCGATCGCGGCGGCGAAGGTGAGTCGGCGGTGGGCGAGAGCCCGGTCGAGGATCGGCCGGTACAGGCGCCGGCACCACCGATAGAGAATCGGCTCCCGGAACCGGGCGCCGGGCAGAAGCCAGGTGGCGAGGACCGGGACCAGCGTCAGTGCGCAGACGAGAGAGGCCGCGAGCGCGAAGCCCACCGTCAGGGCCATCGGCCGGAACATCTTCCCCTCGATCCCGCGGAGAGCCAGGATCGGGCCGTAGACGAGGATGATGATCGAGACGCCGAAGACCACCGGGCGGGCCACCCGGTGAACGGCCGCTCGGACCTTCTCCAGGTCCGAAACGTCCGTTTCGTCGCGGCGTTCCCGGAGAGTCCGGACCACGCTGTCGACGACGACCACGGCCGCGTCGACGATGAGCCCGAAGTCGATCGCTCCCAGGCTCATGAGGTTGCCCGACACCCCCGCCCATCGCATCGCCGAGAACGCGACGAGCATCGACAACGGGATGACCGAAGCGACGAGGAGTCCTGCCCGCAGGCTGCCGATCAGAAGGAGAAGGACCACGACCACGAGGAGCCCGCCTTCGGCGAGGTTGGTCGCGACGGTGCGCAGCGTCCGCCGGACGAGATCGGAGCGGTCGTAGTAGGTGTCGATCGTCACTCCATCGGGCAGCGTCCAGTCGATCTCCGCGACCCGCGCGTCGACCCTCTCCGCCACGGCCCGGCTGTTCTCGCCCATCAGCATCAGGACGATGCCGGCGACCGCCTCCCGCTCCCCGTCTCGGGTCACGGCCCCCTGTCGCAAAAGGGGGGCCAGCTCGAGCTCCGCCACGTCCCGCAGGTAGACGGGAGTCCCGGTCTCCGTCGCCACCACGACTCTTCCGAGGTCCTCCAGGGAATGGATCAGTCCCTCCCCCCGGATGACGTACTGCTCGCCGCCGAAGGGGACGTACCCACCGCCGGCGTTGAGGTGATTGTCGCGGATCGCGAGCTCCACATCTCGGACGCCGAGACCGTGCGCGACCAGGCGCTCGGGGTCGAGCGTGGCCTGGAAGGTCTTCACCTCACCACCGAAAGCGTTGACCTCCACCACCCCGTGGACGGCGCGGAGCTGGGGGGAGACGATCCAGTCCAGGATGGACCGGAGCTCCATCAGGGACCAGCACTCGTCCGTGTCGGGACCTCCCGGCGCACAGCGCGGCGTGCCCGCGACTTCGAAGTGGTAGATCTCGCCGAGGCCGGTGGTGACCGGCGCCAGCCCGGGCTCCCCGTAGCCGTCCGGAATCGACTCGCGGGCCTCGGCGAGGCGCTCCGAGACCTGCTGGCGGGCCCAGTAGATGTCCGTTCCCTCTTCGAAGACGACGGTCACCACGGAGAGGCCGAACTTCGTCAGCGAACGCACCTCGTCGAGCCGAGGCAGGCCGCTCATCGCGGTCTCGACCGGGAAGGTCACGAACTGCTCGACCTCCTCGGGCGCGAGCTCGGGGCTGTCGGTGAGCACCTGGACCTGCACGGTCGTGATGTCGGGAACGGCGTCGATCGGGAGCCGAAGGGCCGAGTGGAGACCCCAGGCGACGAGCAACGCCCAGAGACTGACGACGACCAGCCGATGGTCGAGGGAGAAGTCGATGAGTCGACGGATCATGCTCGCTCTCCCTCAGTGATGATGGCCGCCGAGCTCGTCGGCCGACGCCTGGGACCGCAGGAGGAACGAACCGTCGATCACGACCTCTTCGCCCTCCTGCAAGCCTCCGAGAATCTCGACGAGCTCGTCTCCGGTGCGACCGAACTCCACTTCGCGCCTCTCGAAACGCCCGGGCGCCGTCTGAACGAAGACGATGGCCTCGTCGCCGTCGCGTTGCGCCGCCGTGCGCGGGACGGCGAGAACCGGGGCCTGCTCCTCGCCGGACACGAGGCCGACCCGGGCGAACATCCCCGGCTTGAGGCGGCGTTCCGGGTTGGAAAGGTCGACGCGGGCCCGGACCGTACGGCTCGTCGGATCGATCTCGTCGGCAACATAGGCGAGCCTTCCGGCCAACGTCTCGGCGGGCCAAGCATCGAGGCGGACCTCCACCTGGTCGCCGAGCCCGACGTGGGCGAGATCCCGCTCATAGAGGTCGATCCACAGCCACACCTCCGAGAGGTCGGCAACGGTGAACAGGGTGTCCTCCGGGGAGACCAGCTCGCCGATCGTCGCCTCGCGAGCCACGACCTTGCCGGCGAAGGGCGCCCGGACCGACACCAGGGACGACTCGGGATCGTCCCAGGAGAGGCCCTCGATCGCCCGGCTGGACAGGCCGAGCAGGCGGAGCATCTCCCGAGAGCCGGCGAGGTCGGCGGCGGCTTCGCGGGCCGCGGCCTCGGCCTCCAGGACCTCCTGCTCCGAGGAGATCCGATCCTCGGAGAGGGCCTGCTCGCGCTCGAAGCGGCGCTCCGCGACCTCGTGGCGCGCTCGGGCCCTCAGAAGGGCCGCCTGCGCCTCGCCCAGCTCCGTCGAGTCGAGCACGGCCAGCTCCTCGCCAGCAGAGACGCTGGCCCCCAGCAGACCGGGGACGCGCACCAGGCGGCCAGTCACCCGCGGGGCGACGTGCGCCAAGCGCTCTTCGTCGAACCCGACGGTTCCGGTGGTGGTCCTCCGGCCGGAGAAGGCGCGCCGGGCCACGGGCTCGACGCGAAGCCCGATCCTCTCGATCGCCTCGGGCCCGAGCTCGACGACCCCTTCGTCGCCGTGCTCGCCGTCGCCATGCTCGTCCCGTTCGTCCTCGTGGTGCTCGCCGTGCGCAGCGGCTTCGTCTTCCATGTGGCCCTCGTCAGGGTGGTCGGCACCTCCAGAGCAGCCCATCGCCAGCAGGGCGAGGAGGAGACCGACGTTCGAGATCCGGATTCGAGTGGTTCGCGTCATGGGTCGATCTCCTCGTGCATTGGGGTCCGCTCCAGGTCGAGGCCGGGCAACCATCCGCCGGTGGCCGTGGCGAGGTCCAGCGCAGCGATCCAGGTGTCCCGCTCCGCGGCCAGCGCCTGGCGGCGCCCCTCGACGATCTCGCGCCGGTAGAGCAGCAGCTCGGCCGAGCCGATCTTCCCTGCCTCGAAGGCGCGCTGGAGCAGGTCGAGACCTTCTTCGAGCGCCGACATCCCGAGTCCCTCTGCGGCTCGGAGCGCCGTCAGGGAGGTCACGAGGCGCCCGTGGGCAGCCACGACCTCGCGCTCGATCGCGAGTCGAGCGACCTCGACCTCACTTCGCGCCGCCACGATCTCTGCTTCCGCTTCAGCGATCCCGCCCTGGTTGCGGTCGAAGGGCGGAATCGGAATCCCGAAGGAGAGGCCGACGATGTCGTCGCCTTCCTCGCGTCCCGCTCGGGCGGCGACCGTGAGGTCGGGCAGGCGGAGCGACCGGGCCAGTCGATGGCTGGCCGCGGCCGTCTCCGAACGGGCTTCGGCTGCAGCCAGGTCGCCCCGGCTCTCGAGCGCCCTCGCGACCACCTCGGCCCGAGGGGGCGGCTCGACCGGCTGGGGCAGGTCGCCGGACGCATCCACCAGGAGCGATCCGGTCGCGCCGACGGTCTCCGAGAGCCGGGCCCGAGCCTCCTGGCTTGCACCCTTCGCGAGAGCGACGGCCCGCTCGGCCCGGGCCGAGCCGGCCCGGGCGAGGGCCATGTCGATGGCGGTCGCAGAGCCGGCTTCGAGGCGGCGCTCGACCGTCGCCGCGTAGGACCGCGCCAGCTCCGCCTCCGCCTCTTCGATCTCCACGAGGTCACGCCAGTACGCGGCCTCGGCGAAGGCACGCGCGACGCCGCCCAGCACCTCGACCCGGGCCTGCCGAAGGGAAGAGCGGGCGGCCCTCACGGCAGCCTCGCCTGCCGCTCGACGCTCGCCCCGCTGACCCGAGATCTCGAACCTTTGTGAGATGCGGATGCGCCGGTCGGTCGTCGTGCCTTCGGGGCCGCTCCGGTCGGCGAGCTCGGCTTCGAGGTCCGGGTTGTGGGGGTAGGTTCGGGCGGTGACGAGCCGGGCCTCGGCCAGGGCCACGTCCGCCTCGAGGCGGGACAGTCGCGGGCTTTCGCGGGCCGCCTCCAGCGCCTCGTCGTAGGTCATCTGCAAAGCCGTGTCGTCGGCCGACGCGAGAGCGCTCGCTCCCACGCAAACCAATGCCACGGCGAATCGTCTCGCCGTCATCTGCGCACCTCGTCGAGGATCCGCCGGGGCGGGTCACCGCCAGCCGGGCCGGATCCGGGTTCAGTCGATCGTTCTAGAGATCAGGACGCGGGCGCGGATCTCGGAACGTGGAGGACGCCGCGCGGGAGGGGCTCGCGAGGCTTCGCGCCCTCTTCGGGCCCTAGCCGCCCGTCCATCGCGCCGCCGGCTCCGCGCTCGAGGTCACTCAACACCGTCTGGGGTGCGTGCGAGCAACACACACACAGAGCGCAGTCGAGGCCGCAGCAGTCGACCCCACCGTCGTCCTCGCAATCGATCCCGGCTGCCACGAGTGACAATGCCAGACCGATCGTCGTGACGAGGAGGAGAACCAGAACGAGGGTGCGGTGCGACTTCACGAAAGCCGTTTATAGCACGGGGCACGGTTGGCGTATCAGCGACCGGCCGATGAGGGCGGCTTCGACACTTGACCAAATGGCGCTGCTTGCTTCCTCGGTCAACCTGTCGCGTTGAGCCGAGTTGGCCCCGATAGCGGCGCGGAGATGCGACGCACCCGGAGTCGCCGTTCGAGCGCCATTCTCCCGACGGAGGAGGATCACCCGAGAATGCCGCCGTTTTCGAATCTGGCGTAAGATACTGCTGACAACCGACTTGCGGCCAGACAGTGCCAGTCGGCATCGTTTGGTCCAGAAGCCCAAATCACTGACAGAAAAGAACTTGGAAGATGGTAGCCCATATGGCGCTGAGTTCGAACCCAGTATGGGATTCGAACCGCATTTACGCCTGGCTCCACGAAGTCGCAGATTTGAAGGCGATGGCGGCATGATCCGCCGACGTCGCTCGCCGAGCTGCGCGAGGTCATCGGCCGCCCGGCCGCCACGCGTCGTCCCGCTGGATCCGCTGGCAACAGCGGACAGGAGGGTAGATGTCCGCAAGATCCAAGTCCGGTCGCACCGGGCGAAGGGCCCGAGCGTCACAGTTTCATTCAACGAGTGTTGAGAAGAAGCCCCGTCGGCTGAGCAGCCTGATCTCTCAGGCTCTCTCCTTCGACGACGCGGACGCCTACGCCGCCGGCGAGGTCGGATTCATGGCTCGGGCACTCGTTCAAGCGACGCTGCCACACAGCGATCCGAGAACCAACGAGTTCGTGCGGCACAACGGCCACTACTCGCTCTCGATCCTCGCCCCGAAAGACGTCGGTCTGCCGTACGGGCGCTACCCGCGACTCGTCCTCGCCTACCTCAACACCGAAGCGGTCAAGCGAAGGACGCGGCACATCGAGCTCGACCATCACTTCTCGCACTTCTGCGCGGCGCTTGGAATCCCGCCGACCACCGGGCCTCGAGGCTCGCTGCCGCAGCTCCGAGAGCAAATGCAGCGGCTTTTCGCCTCCACCTTCCAGTGCGTCTTCCATTCCAGAGGAGCTACCTGCGCTTCTTCTTGCTTCGCCGGCTTTTGCCCGGAGATCCCTGCCGACGGCCGCCTCCTGGTCCGTGGCCGCCCGGCGAGACTGGCTCGGTCCCCGCGGGATCACCCGAAGCGACCGGCTCCGAGCCGATTGTGAGTTGCTCGGTTTCGCAAACCACCTCGGCATCCGAGCTGTCGCCGTGGATTACCTCGTGGACGACACGTTCGGTCACCTCCGAGAGATAGCTGCGAAGAGTCTCCGAGATCTGCGTGAACTCCGGCCACAGAGTCTCGTCCACGAACCGTTTCGGCAGTCTGGCCATGACGGTCGTGTATCGCTGCCCACGGTAGCGATACGGGCGAATCTCGTAGCGGCGAAGGAGAGCGACGAAGACCTTCCGCGACCACATGTCGGCCATCGAGAACCGATACTCGGTGGCTGGCTCCTCCCTCTCCCAGCTCCTCAACCGCTCCAGGATCCTGCGGCGGGCGTGCTCCGCCGCATCGCGCTCGCCCTCGGTGGCCGCTCCGGCAAATAGCGCCTCGACCCGTCGGAGCTTCTCGATGAGCCTGGCCTCGTCCATTCAGCTCACCCCGAGACGGAGCGGAGCGTCCGCCTGACCCTCGCAAACGCACCTTCTCAGACCGACATCCGCTCGCTCTTTGAGGTTGGCAACCACGGCGGTGATCGGAACTCGGTTGCCCGAAATGCCGATCACGTCGTCGAAGACGTCTCCCGAAGGCCCGGCCACGTGGAGGAGCGCGCGGTGGATCATGGAGTTCCCAGGCTCCGGCCGAGTATTTGCGCAACGAAGCCGCCTTGGGACTCCCCAACCAGCTTCCGAATGCGATGGAGGACAGCTTCGCCTTTGTCCAGCTCCGTCGCGGCGGCCACCGTCGCGTCGTATGCCGCCCAGACGTCGGCTGACGTGATCTCGTAACCGTACCCCTCGACGAGCCAGTGAAGGGCCAGCAGGCCCGCTTCGACTGCAAACCGTGGATTCTCCGTCGCGAAGTCGCGGGCCGCTCGGGTTAGAGTCCTCGGGTCGCACGGCGAGCGTCGCGCCAGGTCCAACGCTTGATCGAAGAGTCCGACGCTCTTCGCCGCCGCGAACCACTTTCCCTCCTCACCAGGCGTCGTCTCCACGAGATCCCCGAGGATGGTCTCGGGAGCCTTCGAGGGATAGCGCTTCGCCACGGCGCGGAAGGTCGCGAGGTACGTGCCTGCCCGATTCGCGGCGAGACCGTAGCGCCGATACGCTTCCTCGACCATTCCCGAGGAGAGGAAGATCTCCTCTCCCAGCCTGTCGATCTCGAGGTCGCTGGACCAGGGCCCCCGGCTCGCCTCCGCCAGTCGAATGGCGTCGGTCTTGCGGCCTTGCGCGGCGAGCGCCCGAACGGCCCAGATCCTGTAGGACCAGAAGACGTGATCGCCCCCGGCGATCTCGACCAACTCTTCGTAGCGCTCAGCCGAATAGAGAGCACTCAGGCAGGCCGACGTGCCGGAGAAGAACTCTCCCGGCTTCCGGTCCGGCGCGAGGACGCGCCGGGTGATCGAGAGCAGCCCGTCAGCCTGCTCGGAGGCAATCTCCCGAGAGGCGCAGAGATCGCCCCAGCGGTCGCCGAGACGTTCGATATACGGGATCCGATCGTCCTGAAGCGCATCGAACAGCCGCTCCATCCACGCGCGACGTCGACCCTCGTCGACCGATGCCTCCGAGATGATCGGCACGAGTTGATCGATTGCCCGGTTGACCGCGGTGCCGATGGCACCAGAGGAGCTGTCGACCTGCTCGAGGGCGGGCGAGACACGCTCCAGAAAGCCGATCGCGCCCTCGGCAGCGAGGACCGGGTCCTTCCGCCGGACCTTCCTGATCTCCGAGACCGCCTCTTTGACCCGTTGGATCGCCGGCTGGGACCTCCAGCCGAAAGAGCGGCGACGGAATCGAGCCTTGAAGACCCACTTGTGCTTATCAGCCGGCGCCATCGTCGCCCCCTCCCGCTCCCTTCCAGAGGTCGCCCTCGAGGCGAGGCGTGATCTCTTGATAGGCCCAGTCGAACGCAGAGTCGAAATCCCACTCGATCCCGACCGCCAGGAGAGGCTGGAGGTCGGCGATGAATCTCCGGTCCATCCGCTTCCCGGCCAGATTCGCTTCCAGCTCGGCCCTCGAGACCCTGAGTCCGTCGGCGGCCAAATACTCGCCGAAGCAAAGAACGACCCGGTCGAGGTCAACGGTTCCGTGTCGCGAGGCCCACCAGAGGTCGAAGAGGTCCCGGCCCTTGTTGCGCTGGTAGAGAGCCCGCAGCTTCGTGCCGAGCAGCTCGTCGAGCGCATAGGTCGCGACCCGCGAGCTGCCGGAGAACCAGCGCGAACGAATCGTGAACTCTCTGGTCTCGAAGCCCAGAACGGCGAAGTGCTCTCTGGAATTGATCTCGACCTTCAACCGGAGCGGAAGCGGCGGAGAGTCCTCTGAGCGGAATCGGTAGACGAGGGTGACTCGTCCTTCCTTGAAGGACCGCTTCGGATCACCGAGCCACGAGTCCAATCGCGCGCGAAGGCGATCGATGGTCGGGCCGATCGGCTCGGCGGTCTTCTGGACGAGGTCGATGTCCTCGGAATAGCGCGGACCCGGAGTCAGCTGGAGCTTGTAGAGCGCAGTTCCACCGCGAAAGGCGAGCGCTTCCGACAACCGGTCGTCGTCGAAGATTTCGACCAGCGCGCGGCTGATCACGAGATCCTGCTCGACCTGCGAGCTCTCGGTCCAGGGAGCCTGGCTCCGCCACTCGGTGATGTAGTCGGCGGGGATCACAGGTCGGGCTCCAGGTCGGCGTTGATCCAGAGCTTCCAGCGATCGTCCCGTCGGGCGGACGAGGTCTCCGCGCTGGGAATCAACGGCACCGTCTCGGTGGCGCGAGCTTCCACGAAGCTCGCGAGCTGCTCGCCACGGGTGGAGTGCTCGACGAGATCCAGGATGTACCCCAGTCGCTGTGACCACGGGACGGGGGACAGGTCCGCGATCTCCGCCAAACCTACGGGGTCCAACTTCTCTCCCAGCTCCGCGAGCACGGTGGCGACATTGTCGAGCCCGCCACAGCGTTCTGGGTACCCAACGAGGTCGTAGGCCGTGGCCTCTGGAGTCGAGATTCTGACGAGACCCCGGGGAGTGTTCACGGTTGCCGTCGGCATCGCGACCGCGTTGTGCCGCGCGACGAACGAGACGTGGACCAGCCCGCATTCGAGAGACGGGCGATTCTTGGGGACGACGACCTGGAAGACCTGGGGCTGTTGGTGGGCCGCCCCGTGGTGCCGAGCGGCCGTCAGGAGCCCAGCGTAGTAGGGGATGTCGAGACGCTCCATGAGCTGTGGCACGAACTGATCGGCAGGCAGGCAGCCGACGCGCTGGTGCTCCGGCGGAACGACGACATGGAAGCCCCTGTAGGGCGATGCCACCAGCCTCTTCTCCTTGAGGCGCCGGAGCGCCGAACGCGCTGCGGTCAGGGAGACGCCGAGCCCTTCGGCCATCTCCTCGGTGGAAAAGTGGTAGAGGCCGCGAGACGCCCAATCGCGAAGGAGTCTTGAGGCCGAGGAGAGGGGCGCTTCCGGATTCACTCGACAAATGTACCGCTTTTCGGTGCATACGTCGAGCGTTTCCTAGAGCCGGCCGCTCGGGATTCGAACCCGGAATCCCTGAAAGTCCGAGCCCGCAAACCTCTGTCTTCTGGCGACTTACGCGCCCACCGGAGCCATGAGCGCTCGCGGCGCCCAAATGGGCCAGAAGCCGTAATCTCTCGATCTAGGCGACTTATGGAAGTGGTAGCGCGTACGGGATTCGAACCCGTGTTACCGGCGTGAGAGGCCGGCGTCCTAGACCCCTAGACGAACGCGCCACAGCCGGCGAGAGGACCCTGCCGGACGGAGGAAGTTACCAAAGAGCGCAGGGAAGTGCAAGGGGGACGGCAGGGAGGGAAAGGGCAGGGCTCGCGGAGTCGTGAGGCCTGGCGCCGTGGCGTCGATCACGGCGCTCCGTTCGGCTCCTCGGTTCGCGGTCCTTCGACTTCGCGCCCTCGGCGCTCGCTCGGGACGACACCTGCGAGGCTAGCGGGCCTCCTTGCACGCGACCTTGATGCCGTCGGGGTCGTGGGTCTCGAAGACCATGGCGCCGTCGACGTCCTTCTTGAGGCCGCCGGGGATGTTGCGCTCGCGGAACTGGAGATCCTCGTAGGCCTTCTGGGCGGAGGGGACGATGAGGGTGATCGTCATCTCGTGGTGCGGGCCCTGGTAGTCGAAGAGCTCGTCGCGGCCGGAGCCCTGGGTGGCGGCGGAGCGGCCGAGGACCTCGATGACGCCGGGGCCGGCCTGGAAGAGGGCGCCGCGGACGCCGCCGGACTCCCACTCGTCGATGCGGCGCAGGCCCAGGATCTGGCCGTAGAAGGCGGTCGTGCTGTCGTAGGACTTCGCGCGCAGGACGACGCGGAACTGTCGGATCTCCATATCGGGTCGCTCCCCTTAGATTTCGCCTGGAGGGCCTCCCGGCGAGGCCGGAGAGGCTCGAGATGACTGCGCTTCGTAGCATGCCACCCTCGTCCCGCCGGGGCAACCGAGGGGTCGGTCCGATGGTATCCTCGCGGCCGTGCGATCCACCCCGATCCGCTGGTCCCTGACGCTCTGCGCGTTCCTGCTCGCCCTCGCCCACGCCCCGGTCCGGGGAGCCGAGGCCGAGGGACGGCTGCACCCGGTGATCTCGCGCGGCACGGGCTACGCCGAGGTGGCCGGGCAGCGCGTCCCGCTGCCCTGGTCCCGGACCTCGGCCGGACCGCTCGTGGCACTCCAGCCGCTGGTGCCTCTGTTCGGCGGCGAGCTCGAGATCGGTCCCCTGCGCCAGAGCCACACCCTGCGGGTGCAGGAGATCGAGGCCGTGCTCGGCCCGGACAGCGGATCGATGGTGCTCGACCACCGGATCGTGCCGATCGCGCCGGCCCCGGCCGTCGGGGACGGCGGTCTCCAGGTCCCGCTCGAGGTGCTGGAGCGGACGTGGGGCGACGCCCTGGGCTGGGAGATCGCCTGGGACGGGGTCACCGGCACCCTGACGGCACGTCAGCGACCGTCGCGGGAACTCGAACTCGCGGTGGAAGCCCTACACGTCCAGGGGGTGACGACCCTGGTCCTGCGCTTCGACCAGACCCCCCACTACCGGATCGAATCGGGGGCGGCGCGACTCGTGGTGGACCTGGGTCGGGACGTGATCCGTCTGGCGGAGAGGCGGCCCCTGCCCGACGGCTCGCTGGTCCGCCGGGTCGACATCGGGGAGCACCGGATCGTCCTCGGCCTCGCGGTCCGGACGGAGGTGACGGACTACGTCCTCGATCGGCCCTTCCGGCTCGTCTTCGACGTGCACCGCGCGGCCCGCGCGGCGTTCCCCGAGGAGCTGCCGGTCAGGCCACCTCGGGAGCTGCCCGGGGTCAAGACCATCGTGATCGACCCCGGCCACGGAGGTCGGGAGACCGGCGCCGTGGGCCCCACCGGCCTGCTGGAGAAGGACCTCTCCCTGATGATCGCCCGTTCGGTGCGTCAGCGGCTGCAGGAACGCCTCGGCGTGCGGGTAGTGCTGACCCGCGACGAGGACGTGGAGCTGCCGCTCGAGAGTCGGACCGCCCTCGCCAACCAGTACAAGGCCGATCTGTTCCTCTCGATCCATCTCAACTCCTCGCCAGGGTTCCGCGCGCAGGGCGCCGAGACCTACTTCCTGAGCCTGGAGGCCAGCGACGAGGTGGCCGCGGAGGTCGCGGCCCGCGAGAACCAGCCCGCCGGCCGGGGGATCGTAGAGGCGGAACAGGGTCTCCAGCTCATGCTGTGGGATCTCGCCCAGAGCCACCACCTGGCCGAGAGTCAGCGCCTGGCCACCTTGATCCAGGGAGAGCTCAATCGGACCCTGGGGCTCCGGGACCGGGGCGTGAAGCAGGCGCCCTTCGTGGTGCTGCGCGGCGCCGCCATGCCGGCGGTGCTGGTGGAGCTCGGCTTCCTGAACGACCCCGAGCAGGAGCAGCGGCTGGCGGACACCGCCTACCGCGGTGAGCTGGTAGAGGCTCTGGTGCGCGCCGTCACCCGCTTCAAGGCTCAGGTCGAGGACCGCGGCGGGAACGCCGCCGAGGCCGTTCCGTGATCGCCTCGGAGATCGCCCGGCGGACCGCGCGACGGCTCGGCCCGCTGGCGGCTCTCGCCCTCGCGGCCACGCTGACGCTCGCCGGCTGCGGCGGGGAGGAGACGAAACTCGGCGAGGAGGCGGCGCCGGCCGGCCCTCTGCCGGTGGCGGAGGCCGGGACGACCGTCAACCTCTACTTCCCGAGCACGGCGGGGCTCCTGGTGCCCGAGGAGAGAGAGGTGGAGCCCACCGACGACCCGGAGGTGAGGATCCGCCAGGTGCTCGAGGGCCTCCTCGCCGGCCCCGACGAGCCGGGCCGCGTGCCGCCGCTCCCCGAAGGCATCCGGCTGACCTACGCGCGTCTCAACCGCGAGGGCATCGCCTACGTCGACCTGGTGGCTCCGGAGCAGGCGGAGCCGCCCTCCTCCGGATCGCTCGACGAGATGCTCACCGTCTACAGCGTCGTCGATACGGTGCTGCTGAACGTGGGCGAGGCCCGCGCCGTCGTGCTGCTGTGGAACGGCCGGCAGCGGAAGAGCTTCGCCGGGCATCTGGACACGGCGCGGCCCCTGGTAGCGAATCCCGACCTGGTCGCGCTGCCCCCCGCCGAGAAGGCCGGGGCGGGCGGCTAGCCGCCCAGGTCGATCCCCCGGGGGCAGGCTAGCCTGCCCTTCTCACCAACTGTCTACTGCGAGGCCGTAGGTACCTGAATCTGCGGCGTTACGCTCCCGTCGGGCTCCTCGACGTACTGACAGTACGCCTGCGTCGCCCTCGGTCGCAAGCCTTGCATCTCCAAGCACC
>CAJQNK010000132.1 GCA_905479655.1 uncultured bacterium
AACGGCTCGGGTATCGCGACATCACCCATCCGGAGGACGCCGCGGCGATCGCTGCGGCGCTGGAGAACCACGCCGGCGGGGCCGGGACGCCGAGCGGAGGGCTCGCGGTGCGCTACCGCCGCCGCGACGGGCACCTGCTGCCGGGCATCCTGCGCTGTGGCGTGGTGCGGGACTCGGCGGGTCGGCCGTTCCAGGTGATCGCGGAGTTCCAGGATCGGTCGGCCGAGATCGAGGCCGAGCGTGAGGCGAGCCGGGCCCGGGAGCGCCTGGCTCATGTCACGCGTCTCGGGACCCTGGGGGAGATGGCGGCGGGGATCGCGCACGAGATCAACCAACCGCTGACGGCGATCGGCACCTACGCCCAGGCGTCGCGTCGTCTGGTCGCCGCGGGGGGGATCGACTCCGACAGGCTGCTGGAGACCCTGGACAAGGTGAGCGCGCAGGCGCACCGCGCGGGCGAGGTGATCCGTCGGCTGCGCATTTTCGTCCGGCGCCGGGAGAGCCGCATCGAGGTACACGAGGCCAACGGTGTCGTGCGGGAGGCGGTCAAGCTGGCGGAGACCGAGGCGAGGGTCCGGGACAGCGACATCAACCTGGAGCTCGCGGAGAATCTCGGGCAGGTCCTGGCCGATCCGGTACAGATCCAGCAGGTCATCCTCAACCTGATCCGCAACGGTCTCGAGGCGATGGAGGAGGCCGGGGTGACACGGGAGAGCCTCGTGGTGCGCACCCGCCTCCACGACGCGGGAAGCGTCGAGGTCTCGGTGACGGACCGCGGCTGTGGCCTGCGCGGCGGCGGCGAGAGCGATCTCTTCCACCCCTTCCGGACGACGAAGCCGGACGGCCTGGGAATGGGCCTCTCGATCAGTCGTTCGATCGTCCGCTCCCACGGCGGTCGGATCTGGTACACGCCAGAGCCGGAGGGCGGAAGCACCTTTCGTTTCACCCTCCCTCTCGCGCCGCCGAGGTCCTGACGGAAGTCCCGCGCGCGGGCCATGGGACCCGCGGGCCGAGCGATCTTCGCGCTCGCCGCTCCCGCGGCCGTCGACGCTCCGACGGCCTCGAGATCTCCGGCAATAGGTAGATACCGCACCCGATCGACGGCAACCCCGGATGGCAGTCTCTCGTGGGTGGCTCGCATACTGGCCGGCGAACGACACCAGATGCGTTCGTCCGTCCGAAAGAGGAGGCGGGCGTCCGCCGAGAGACCGGATGACCTCTCCGATTCCACAGCCGATCAGCCGCCTGGCCGCCCTCCTGTGCGCGCTCGTCCTGGCCTCCCTGCCCGCGGCCGCCGCAGGTCCTGTCCGGGTCCAGCCCCAGGGCGAATGGGCGGAGGCGGTGCTCTACTTCGTCGTGCTCGACCGCTTCGCCGACGGCGACGACGGCAACAACGTCGCGGTCGACGTCGAGGCGCCGGGGACCTTCCACGGCGGCGATCTGGCCGGTCTGACCGGGCGGCTCGACGACCTGGCGGAGCTCGGAGTCACGGCCCTCTGGATCACGCCCGTGGTGAAGAACATGGACGGGTTCGTGACCGGTGCCGGTTTCCCCGACTGGGGCTACCACGGCTACTGGGCCGACGACTTCGAGCGTCTCGACCCGCGCTTCGGCAGCGAACAGGAGTTGACGGCCCTGGTGCAGGCCGCCCACGAGCGGGGCCTCGCGATTCTGCTGGACGTCGTCTACAACCATGTCGGCTACGAGTCCAAGTACGCCGACGATCCTGCGACCCGCGACTGGCTGCGCCGCGAGGACCTCGGGACCTGCGGCACGGACGACGTGACGACCTGCGTCGGAGGACTGCCGGACCTGAAGACCGAGCGCCCCGAGATCGCCGAGTACCTGTTCGAGAACTACCTCGGGTTGGCGGAGCGCACCGGCATCGACGGCTTCCGCCTCGACACGGTGAAGCACGTCAGCCACGAGTTCTGGCGTGAACACCGTCGGCGAGTGGACGAGCGGCTGGGGGAGTCGTTCTTCCTGCTGGGCGAGGTCTGGGGCGGGGACGCTCAGGTCCTCGATCCCTGGTTCGAGGGGGACGAGATCGACGCCGGCCTCGACTTCGGCTTCAAGGGCAGCACGATCGGCTTCGTCTCGGGCCGCGGCCGGTCCGTGGCCTTCAATGCCTATCTCGAGCGTCGCCGCGAGCCCAGGGAGGGCTACCTCCTGGCCCACTATCTGTCGTCCCACGACGTCCCCGGCGCCCTGTGGGAGTTCGATGACGACATCGACCGCTTCCGGCTCGCGGCGATCCTGCAGCTCACCAGTCGCGGCCTCCCGGTCATCTACTACGGCGAGGAGGTCGGGCGACTCGGAGGCGACTGGCCCGACAACCGGAGCGACATGCCCTGGGGCGACCTCGGAGTTTCGCCGGGCGCGGGCCTGACCCGCAACGAGGGGCTGCGCGACGACTACCGACGCCTGATCGAGATCCGCCGAAGTCACACGGCGTTGTGGCGGGGGAGTCACCGCGGGGTCGATTTCGGCGCGGACCACCTGGTCTTCGTCCGTCACGACGAGGCCTCGGGCGACACCGTCCTGGTGGCCGTGAACCGGGGAGCCGAGGCGGTGGCCCTCGACCTGGAGCGGCCCGGCGGTCCGGCGGCGGGCGTCTGGACCGATCTCTGGGGAGGCGTACCGGTGGTGAACGCGGGGGGGCGCGTCCGGGCGACCGTCCCCGCCCTCGGCGCCCTGATCCTGGGTGTGGAGATGGCCGGCGAGGCGACCCCCGAGCCGGTTCCGGAGGAGGCGGCCGCGGACGCGGACGCGCCTCGAGGCTGACCACCGAGACCACGAGAGGAGCCCCACCTTCATGGCTGGCGTCACCTTCACCGACATCAAGAAGTCCTACGGGGACAACACCGTCATCAACAGCCTGGACCTCGAGATCAAGGACCAGGAGTTCATGGTGCTGGTCGGCCCGTCGGGCTGTGGCAAGTCGACGGCCCTCCGCATGGTCGCCGGTCTCGAGGAGATCACGGGCGGCACGATCGCCATCGGCGACCGGGTCGTGAACGACCTGGCGCCGAAGGAGCGGGACATCGCCATGGTCTTCCAGAGCTACGCGCTCTATCCCCACATGACGATCCGACAGAACATGGCCTTTGGTCTCCAGATTCGCAAGATGGATCAGAGCGAGATCGATCAGCGGGTGAACAGCGCCGCCGAGATCCTGGGGATCACCCAGCTTCTCGACCGGAAACCCAGGGCTCTCTCGGGCGGGCAGCGGCAGCGCGTGGCGGTCGGTCGCGCCATCGTGCGCAACCCGTCGGTCTTCCTCTTCGACGAGCCCCTCTCGAACCTGGACGCCAAGCTGCGGGTCCAGATGCGGGCCGAGATCTCGAAGCTCCAGCACCGCCTGCAGACGACGACGATCTACGTCACCCACGATCAGGTCGAGGCGATGACCATGGGCGACCGCATCGCGCTGCTCAAGGACGGCGATCTGCAGCAGGTCGGCACACCGCTCGAGCTGTACAGCCAGCCGGCGAACAGCTTCGTGGCCACCTTCATCGGCACGCCCCCCATGAACCTCCTCCGTGCCGAGCTGGTGGAGGACGGCGCCGCGGTGAGCGGCCAGGGCTTCCGGCTGCCCCTGAACGACACCCAGCGGGCGGCCGCGGCGACCGCCCCGGGCCGCGAGATCGTCGTGGGGATTCGTCCCGAGCACGTCGTTCACGGCGCGACCGAGGGCGGGCGAACGGCGCCGCTGACGCTCGAGGTGGAGATCGTCGAGCCCCTGGGCCACGAGACGATCGTCCACGGCCGTCTGGGCAGCGAGCTGATCACCGCCAGCCTGCCACCCGATCTGTCGCCCCGTCCCCTGGAGCCCTTCGAGGTCCGGGTCGTTCTGGACGAGCTGCACCTGTTCGCCGGCGAGAACGAGATTCGACTCACTCCGTGATGCCGGGACCCACCCGGGCGCGAAAAGGAGAGCCGCGATGAGACATCCGATCCGAGTGAC
>CAJQNK010000133.1 GCA_905479655.1 uncultured bacterium
GGCACTCGGCGACCTTCAACAACGACGGCACCAAGGTCATCTTCACCGACGAGTGGGGCGGCGGCATGCGGCCGCGCTGCCGCGCCTACGACCCCCTCACCTGGGGGGCCGACGCGATCTACGACATCGTCGACGGTCAGCTCGAGTTCCGCTCCCACTACAAGATGCCGGCGCCCCAGCTCGAGCAGGAAAACTGCGTCGCCCACAACGGCTCCATCGTGCCCGTCCCGGGCCGCGACCTCTTCGTCCAGGCGTGGTATCAGGGCGGCCTCTCCGTCGTCGACTTCACCGACTCCGCCCACCCCGTCGAGATCGCCTTCTTCGACCGCGGCCCCGTCGACGAGGAGGAGCTCGTCCTCGGCGGCTTCTGGTCGACCTACTGGTACGACGGCCGGATCTACGGCACCGAGATCGTCCGCGGGCTCGACGTGCTGAGACTGCTCCCGAGCGACCACCTCTCCGAGCACGAGATCGCCGCGGCGGCCCTGGCCGACGCGGGCGGCGTCTTCAACCCGCAGCAGCAGTTCCCCGTCCGCTGGCCGGCCGAGCCGGTCGTGGCCCGAGCGTATCTCGACCAGCTCGCGCGCGACGAGGGGCTCTCCGAGTCGCTCGCCGCCGACCTGGGCGAGAAGCTCGACCGCTCGACCGAGCGGCTCGCGGAGGGAGCGCGCGACGAGGACCTGGCCGCCGGGCTGGACGCGTTGGGCGCGGCGCTCGCCGAGGAGGATCCGGGCGACGCCCTCGCGCGGAAGCGCCGGCTGGCGCTGGGCGAGACGCTGAGCGGGATCGCGGCCCGGCTGCGCTGACAGGTCGCGGCTCCCCGCCGTCGGTCCTCCGTCGCGGTCGATTCCCGAAAAGCTGTTCCGATCGCCCGCCGGTGGCTGTCTCCTGAATCGGGACGATAGAGTCGAACTCCGGACCCGCGGGGAGCGCCCTCGTGGGGCCCGGGAAGCCGGGTACCAACGCGAGGAACCCATGAGGAGAGCCGAGATGAGACGCACCCGGAAAACAGACGTGTACCTGGCGACCCTCCTCGGACTGGCCCTGGCCTCGGCGTCGGCGGCCCAGATCTTCGACGGACCCACCTTCCCCCCGGGCGACCTGGGGAGCGCCCGGCCGTCGACCGCGCGCGGGGCTGCCGGCGAGTCGATCGGCAATCAGGAGGACGTCGACCTCGCCGCCGGCGGCAGCGGCTATCTCGTGGTCTGGACGGACATGCGAACCTCCGTTTCGGCCTACGAGGGCTTCGGCGACGGCCAGAGCGGCCGCGACGTCTACGCCGCCCGCCTGGGCGCCCGCGGCAACCTGATCGACGACTCGCCCATCATCGTCAGCCAGGAGTTCGGCTCGCAGCAGGAGCCGGAGGTCGCCTGGAACGGCGAGAGCTGGCTCGTGATCTGGGAAAACGAGACGCCGTCGGAATCCGGGGGAGCGCCTCCCCGGAAGATCTTCGGCGCCCGCGTCGCGGCGGACGGCGCGGTGCTCGACGACCCCCCGCTCGAGATCCTCGAAGCGCCGGGGTTCGCGGGCAACATGGTCGAGATGGCGGTCGTGGCCAACGGCTCCGACTGGCTCGTCGTCGGACAGGGCGACAGCGGCGGCGGCATCCTGGGCGCGCGGGTCGGGTCCGACGGAACCGTGCTCGACCCCGAGCCGGTCGTCCTGGTCCCCGAGCTCTGGTTCCTGTACTCGAAGGTCGGTCTCCACGTCGCCGGCGGTGAGTATCTCCTCGTCTCGAGCGACGGCGAGTTCGGCTATCGGGCGCGACGCTTCGCGCCCGACCTCAGCCCCATCGCCCCGCCGATCGACCTGCCGGGCTCGGAGACCCGGGTCGGGTCCAACGGCTCGGAGTACTTCGTCACCTGGGACCCACCGGGGCCGACCCTCTACGGCTCGCCCATGCGGATCGACGGAACCCTGCTGGCGCCCGACGGGATCCCGCTGATGGACTCCGACTGGGACCCGAACATCAACACCCGCGTGGAGTGGGACGGCGGGCAGTGGTTCGTCCTCCACTGGCTGCCCTTCCCGGACGGGGGGCTGCACTTCGTCCGGGTGTCGCGGAACGGCACGGTGATCGACCCGGTGCCGATGCCTGTCTTCTCGGAGGGGGTCGAAGAGTTCGTCGGGCCGTTCGCCGTGGAGGGCGGCCTCGCGGGCGGCGTGCAACTGGTCTGGGCCGACATGTCCTGCGACTGCCCCGACGAGTCGGGCGTCGGGATCGACCCGTGGGACATCCACGGCGAGCACATCGCGGCCGACGCGCAGGTGCTACCCGACGCGGCGATCTCGGGCGGGGCGCCGGCGCAGACGCTCCCCGACCTCACGGCCGGACCCGACGGCTTCCTCGCCGTCTACGTCAGCGAGGTCGACGACGCCCAGGCGATCCTGGCGCGGCGACTGGACCGCTTCGGCGAGGCGATCGACGAACAACCGTTCGAGATCGCGTCGGGAACCTACGTCACGAACCCGAAGGCGGCCTGGAACGGCTCCGTCTACCTCGTCGTCTGGGACGAGTTCTACTACTGCGTCGGGGGAGACTGGCCCCCGTGCGGCCACTTCGTCGAAGCCGTCAGGATGCTCCCGGACGGAACGGTGATCGACCCGGAGCCGATCTCCGTCATGGAGGCGAACCACGCCGACGTCGCGGCGCTGGGCGACAACTTCCTCGTCGTCGGGCGCGACAACTTCATCTTCTTCGAGCATGAGGTCGTGCCCCTGGCGGCGCGGGTAGACGGCGTGACCGGGGAGCTTCTCGACGCCACGCCCCTGGTCGTGGGTTGGTCCTACGCCGTCGAGCCGCGCGTGACGACGTTCCTCGGCAAGTGGCTGGTGGTCTTCGAGCGCCGGCCGTCGCACGACGAGAGCTGGGGCTCCAGCTACTACAACTTCGTCAGCGCCGGCGGGGTCGTCGAGTACGACAAGTTCCAGACGCCATCGGCCTGCGGCGGCGCCGAGCCCGAGGTCGCCGTCTCGGCCCGGACCGCGCTGGTGGTCTGCCGCGAGGGCGCGCCCAACCATTTCCTCGACGACCTCGAGGGCGGGCTGATCACGGGCGACGGGAACCCTGCCTTCGGCTTCGAGATCTCCGGCGAGGTCGAGCAGCAACGCGGCCCCACGGTCGCCTTCGACGGCTCCGAGTTCCTCGTGGTCTGGGAGGATACGCGCAACGCCGAGGAGTTCTTCGACCTCCGGACCGACCTGTACAGCTCCCGGGTCAGCGTGGACGGGGTGGTGCTCGATCCCGCCGGCGTCGAGGTGGCCGTCCAGGCCGTGCCGGAGCAACACCCGGCGCTGGTCAGTGCGGCGGGCGACACGTTGCTCGCGGCCGCGATCTTCCGGGACGCCCCGGGCTTCGAGTCCTACCGGCTCGGCCTCTTCCACACGATGGGGACCTTCGTCGACCCGCCGGACGCCGCCTTCGACGGCGCGCCCGTCGCGGGCTGTTCGCCGCTGGCAGTCGACTTCTCGGACCGATCGGCCGGCCAGGTGGTGTCGTGGCTCTGGGATCTCGGCGACGGCGGCACCTCGACGGAGCAGAACCCGAGCCACGTCTACGCGACGCCAGGCATCTACTCCGTCACGATGACCGCCGGCGGTCCCCTCGGCGGCTTCGACACCGCGGCACGGTTCGACTACGTGACCTCGGCCGCGCCGACCCTGGCCCTCTTCACGGCGAGCCCCACCCAGGTCTGCGCGCCGATCGGCGAGGTCTCGTTCACGGATCTCTCGGACGGCTTCCCCGACTCCTGGCTGTGGGAGTTCGGCGACGGGACCACCTCCACGGAGCAGCACCCGACCCACACCTACGCCTCGCCGGGCCTCTACACGGTGACACTCACGGCGAGCGGAAGCTGCGGCACGGACACGAAGACGCTCATCGACCTCATCCAGGTCGACCCGCCGTGCGCCCAGGTCCAGCTCGCGCTGTCCGACATCCCGGTCGTCGGCACGCTGATCTCAGGCGACTACACGTCGACCCACGTCTACGACACCGACGACTTCGAGCTGTTCTACGAGGACCTCGCCAACGACGGAGACGGCTACTACAGCATCCTCGAGCACCGCTGGGACTTCGACGTCGCCGCGGGCAGCTCGGTGACCTTCCACGCCAACACCTTCACCTTCCCGGACCGCGAGGACGGCTTCCGGTTCGAGTACTCCACCGACGGAGAGCTCTTCCTGCCGTTGGTCGACATCCCCCTGGAGTACGGAGCCCTGACGGCTCCGCTGCCGCCGAGTCTCAGCGGCCGGGTGTTCATCCGCCTGGTGGACACCGATCGAACCCCCGGCTTCTACCCCCTGGACGGAGTGTCCGTCGACTTCCTTTCGATCGACACCTTCGTCCCCCTGGCGGGGACCTCCCGCTGATTCGTCGGCACACGAGGCGGGACTACGTTCCTCCGGAGGAGACGGCTCCGCCCGAGCCGCCCACGTCCGAGACGGATGACGGCTCGGGAGCCTCCAGGGAGGCGTCGCGCCATGGCGCGGTCTCGGAGTCGTGCACGCTCGAGCAGATCGCGGCCATGGCGCGGGCCGGGCTCACCGACGAGCAGATCCGCGCCGCCTGCCCCTGAGCCGGGGGAGCTTGGCAAGCTGACTCCGGGGGGACCGGAGCCGCCCGGGGGGCCGGCGGGCCGTCCGCCGTTAACCTGACCTTCTCACCGGGTATCGTCGCGAGAGGTCGTAGGTGCCTGAAGATGCAAGGCTTGCGACCGAGGGCGACGCAGTCGTACTGTCGGTACGTCGAGGAGGCCGACGGGAGCGTAACGCAGCAGGTTCAGGCACATACGACCTCGCAGTAGAGAGTTGGTGAGAAGGTCAGGTTAACCGGGTGGCTTGCCCTTGCGCAGGCGGCGCGCCTCGGCCCGCAGCCGCCGACGTCGCTCGCGCCCGGTCTCGTCGGGGCGCGGTCGTCGGGATCGCGGCAGGGTCCAGGAGGCCGGGTCCTGGGCGTAGTAGGCCGCGAGCACGTCGTAGAGACGCGGATGGTGGCTCTTCAGGTAGGCCCCCCGCTCGAAGAACGACTCGCTCGCCACCGCGAAGAACTCCGCCTCGTCCTCCGCCCCGTAGGCGTCGAGGGCCTTGACCCGTCGGCCCGAGTCCACCCGCTCGGTGAAGTCTTCGAAGGCCTCGAGGAAGGTCTCCATCCAGAGCCGGCGCCGACTCTGCCGGTCGCCGCCGCCGGGGTAGGCCTGCTCCAGGACGTCGAGGATGTCGATCTGGTGCGCGAGCTCGTGGAGCACCAGGTTGCGCCCGTTCAGGCTGCGGGCGTCGCGGAGCACTTCCTGCCAGGAGAGGATCACCGTCCCCCACTGCCACGCCTCGCCCTCCCGCGAGTCCAGGTCCTCCGTGACGATGCCGGCGTCGTCCTCGTAGACGTCCGGCACCCAGAAGGCGTGGGGATAGACGAGGATCGACCGGACGTGGTCGAAGGCGTCGACCGTCCGCCCCAGGGTCAGGATGCAGGCCTGGGCCGCGATGACCGCGCGCATCGGCTCCGTGAGCTCGAGACCCCCGCACGGCTCCCAGGAGCGCTCCGCCACGAAGCAGCGCACGTCGTCCTCGAGCTTGCCTCTCGACGCCGCCGGCACCGCGTGCCAGAGGCTCACCTCGCGCTCGATCGCCTCGCGCCACTCCTGCGGAAACGGCTCGGCGAGTAGCCGTTTTCGCCGTCGTCTGACCCACCAATCGAACATCGGCTCCTCGCCGGAGAATCCTACACGGGGTGGGGACCTTCGCGGCGGGACCTCGACATCGGCGTCGGACCCGTGAAAGACGCTGCGCGCGAACACTTGACAAAGTCCAGATTTAGACAGATCCTAGGGGTATGCCGATGGACCCCTCCGAGCTCCTGCGCCAACACGGCTTGCAAGTCACGGCGCAGCGCCTCGCCGTCCTGGCCGCGGTGTCGGGTCGACCGCACAGCACGGCGGATGACGTCGCCGAGGCCGTGCGGACCGAGATCGGCGCCATCTCCCGTCAGGCGGTGTACAACGTCCTCGGCGTGCTGGTCGACACGGGTCTCGTGCGACGCATCCAGCCCGCCGGGTCGCCGGCGCGCTACGAGGACCGGGTCGGCGACAACCACCACCACCTGATCTGCCGCACGTGTGGCCGGATGGTCGACGTCGACTGCGCGGTCGGGGCCAAGCCCTGCCTCAGCGCCGCCGACGCCTGCGGCTACGAGATCGACGAGGCGGAGGTCATCTTCTGGGGCTACTGCCCCGAGTGTCTCGCCCGAGGCCCGGACCCGGCCGAGGGTTGACGCGGCGACCGACCCCGTCGCCCGCGTCCTCCGAGAGCGCTCCGCTACCCCGCCGCAACCGCCACCCGATCCGTCTCACGACCCAACCTGTCCAACCCAGGAGAATCCAGATGTCCGACAACGCAAGCCAATGCCCGGTGACGGGCGGAGCCCACTCCCCCACCGAGGCGAGCAAGACGACCAACCGGGACTGGTGGCCGAACCAGCTGAACCTGAGGATCCTGCACCAGCACTCTCCCCTGGTCGATCCGATGGGCGAGAAGTTCGACTACGCCGAGGAGTTCGAGAGTCTCGACCTCCAGGCCGTGAAGAAGGACCTCTACGAGCTCATGACCCGGTCGCAGGACTGGTGGCCGGCCGACTACGGCCACTACGGCGGGCTGTTCATCCGCATGGCGTGGCACAGCGCGGGCACGTACCGCATCGGCGACGGCCGCGGTGGCGCGTCCTCCGGCACCCAGCGCTTCGCGCCGCTCAACAGCTGGCCCGACAACGCCAACCTCGACAAGGCCCGCCGGCTGCTCTGGCCGGTCAAGCAGAAGTACGGCCGCAAGATCTCCTGGGCCGACCTGCTGGTGCTCGCCGGCAACTGCGCCCTGGAGTCGATGGGCTTCGAGACGTTCGGCTTCGCCGGCGGGCGGGAGGACGTGTGGGAGCCCGAGGAGGACATCAACTGGGGCATCGAGACCGAGTGGCTCGGAGACGAGCGCTACAGCGGCGACCGGGAGCTCGCGAACCCCTTCGGGGCCGTCCAGATGGGCCTCATCTACGTGAATCCGGAGGGGCCGAACGGCAACCCGGATCCGCTCGCCTCGGGCCGGGACATCCGTGAGACTTTCGCGCGCATGGCCATGAACGACTACGAGACCGTCGCGCTCGTCGCCGGCGGCCACACCTTCGGCAAGTGCCACGGCGCCGCCCCCGACTCCGAGTATCTCGGCCGCGAGCCCGAGGGCGCCGGCATCGAGGAGCAGGGTCTCGGCTGGAAGAACAGCTTCGGCAGCGGCAAGGCCGGCGACACGATCACCAGCGGCCTCGAGGGCGCCTGGACCACCGACCCGACGAAGTGGGACAACAACTACCTGGAGAACCTGTTCGGCTACGAGTGGGAGCTGGTGAAGAGCCCGGCCGGCGCCCACCAGTGGACGCCCAAGGACGAGGCCGCGAAGGGCACCGTGCCGGACGCCCACGATCCGGCGAAGCGGCACGCCCCCATGATGACGACGGCGGACATGGCCTTGAAGGTCGACCCGATCTACGAGCCCATCGCGCGGCACTTCTACGAGAACCCCGAGGAGTTCGCGGACGCCTTCGCCAGGGCCTGGTACAAGCTGACCCACCGCGACATGGGGCCCGTCTCGCGCTACCTCGGCCCGGAGGTCCCGTCCGAGGAGCTCCTGTGGCAGGATCCCGTCCCGGCCGTCGACCACGGGCTGATCGACGCCCACGACGTCGCCGCCCTGAAGGGCATGATCCTCGACTCGGGCCTGTCCGTCTCCCAGCTCGTCTCGACCGCCTGGGCCTCGGCGTCGACCTTCCGCGGCTCCGACAAGCGCGGCGGCGCCAACGGGGCGCGGATCCGTCTCGCTCCGCAGAAGGACTGGGCGGTGAACCAGCCGGCCCAGCTCGACAAGGTGCTGAAGGTCCTGGCAGGCATCCAGGCGAGCTTCAACGGCTCCCAATCGGGCGACAACCAGTCGGGGGGCAAGCGGGTCTCCCTCGCCGACCTGATCGTCCTGGGCGGGTGCGCCGCCGTCGAGAAGGCCGCGAAGGAGGCCGGGCACGACGTGCAGGTCCCCTTCGCTCCGGGACGGACGGACGCGTCGCAGGAGCAGACGGACGTCGACGCGTTCGCACCACTCGAGCCGACCACCGACGGGTTCCGCAACTATGTCGGGAACGGACACGGCCGACCGGCCGAGGAGTGGCTCGTGGACCGGGCGCAGCTCCTGACGCTGACCGGCCCCGAGATGACGACCCTCGTCGGCGGCCTGCGCGTCCTCCAGGCCAACGTCGGCGCCTCCGAGCACGGTGTCTTCACCGACCGCCCCGAGACGTTGACCAACGACTTCTTCACCCACCTGCTCGACCTGGGCACGGAGTGGCGCGAGTCGTCGACCGAGGGTGTCTACGAAGGGCGAGATCGCGCCACCGGCGCGACGAAGTGGACCGGCACCCGCGTCGACCTCGTCTTCGGCTCGAACTCCCAGCTCCGCGCCATCGCGGAGGTCTACGCCTGTGAGGATTCGCAGGAGAAGTTCGTGCGCGACTTCGTGGCGGCCTGGGACAAGGTCATGAACCTCGACCGCTTCGACCTCGCCTGAGCTCGAGGCCGTCGACCTCGGGTCGGCGGACCCACCGAATCAACGGGCCCGCGACGTGGGCCGGTTCGGAGGGTTCGCCCGACTCCGGGGGGCCTCAGTCGCTCGATCGCCGGCGGCCCTTGCGGCCGCGGCGGAGGTTGCGGTCCGCGTAGGCCGCCACCTCGACGAGCTGCTCCAGGGGCGCCGCGAGGCGAGGGTCGTTGCTGCTCCGGAGGACGACCTCCTTGGCGAACAGCAGCGACAGGTAGCGCAGCTTGAGCGCCGGCGAGTCCCGGATGGCACGGTACTCGGGGTGCCCTGTGTTGACCTGCCAGCGCTCGCCCTCGAGGCGGGAGCGCCAACCGGCGCCGGGAAGGTCGATCAGCTCGGGCTCGGGGATCCCCTCGTCGGAGCGGCCGCCCCGGCGCTTCTCCACGACCTCCACCAGGGCCTCGGCCTCCACGCTCCGTCCCTCCGAACGGGCCTGGACGGCGAGGGCGCCCACTCCCGGCTGGTCGCTCGCCTTGACCAGGATCTGGGATCCGGAGCCGTCGTCGGTCACCAGCGTGGCGACGCCGCTCGCGAGGCTCCAGCGGAACTCCACGACACCCTCCGTCCGCCGACCCGCGGCGTCCACCGGGCGGGCTCGGACGCGACGCACCGTGCCCACCGGCATGCGGACCTCGGCCGGCGTGAGCTCGACACTCGCGAGCGGCCCCGGGGGAAACAGCGTCTTCGGCTCGACCTCCTCGCGAGCCACGACCCCTTCGGGCGCGGCGGTCGCCGGGGGAGCGGCCGCGAAGCCGTCGCCGGCCTCTCCCTCGCCCGAGTCGCCCGCGGTCCGCAGGGCCTCCTGACCCGCCACCGGGAGCAGCGAGTAGCGCGAGCGGTCGCGATAGAAGCCCCGGAAGGCCCGCTGGAGGCTCCGGACGAGGTTGCGGTCGAGCTCCTCGGCCCGCCGACGCTCGGTCTCTTCGAGAGCCTCCCGCAGCCGCGGCTCGAGTCGTCGTAGGGCGCCGGCGAGTTGCGCGGCGACCGCGTCGGGGACCACTCCCCGGCGGCTGCCCGGCGCCACCGTCAGGTCGGGGGCGTCGACGAGCCCCGTGAGACGCGGATCGGTCCACGGACGACGATCCAACCGGAGGTTGCCGAGCTCCCGGAAGTTGCCGGCGACCTGGGTGCCGCCCGCATAGAGCGCAATCCCACGCTCGTCCTCGTCCCCATCCTCCCCCGTCAGGTAGATCTCGACCGTCACCGGCGACCGGCCCGGCAGCTCGATCGGCCCGAGACCCTCGACCGGCTCGCCCAGGAAGCGCTTCGGCTCCACCGAGGCGATCTTCTCCGCTCGGCCACGGGCGACGCGGTCCTCCACGATCAGCTCGACCTCGCGGGCCAGGAGCTGACCGCGCAGCTCGGCCGCCAGGTAGTCGGCAGCCCGCCGACACCCCAGCGCCGCCATCGCCTCCTTGTGGACATCCACCACGACGACCTCCGTCCAGCGCTCGTCGAACAGGTCCCGCCGGCCGATCGCCTCGATCTCCCACTCCGGCCGGTCACGGTGGAGGATCAGACGGTGAGGCCGCTGGCCGGGCACCGACGACCGGATCTCCAGCGACTCGCCGACGCTCCAGAAGCCCAGCAACCCGATGCCGTACTGCCCCTGGGTGAGCAACTCCAGCCGTTCCTTGGGCGACAGCGAACGCTTGCGGCTGTGGCCGATGTGGGTGGCGATGTAACGCAGCGCCTCCGGTCGCTCGAACTCCGGGATCACCCCGGCGCCGTCGTCACGAATCTCGAGACACAGAGTCCCCCGACGACGCACCCGGGTGACCCGGATCCGCCGGGCGCCGGCGTCGAGGCTGTTCTGGACCAGCTCCGCCATGGCCTTGCGCGGGTCCGATTGGCTCAGCGCCAGCCAGCGCACCAGCTCGAACGGGTCGTGCACCCGCACCTTGCCGGTGAGGACCGAGCCGCGACTCTTCCGCTTCCGCGCCACAACGGCAGCCTAGCAACAGGGGTCGGGAGCGAAGTCGAGGCCGGTCAACCGTGCGGGTGGGCCGACGGGTCGGAGATATGTTACGCTGCTCGTATGAAGCGCATCACCATCTCTCTTCCGGAAGACCTCGCCACCCTGATCCGGGAGGAGGCGCACCGCCGGTCGACCTCCGTCTCCGAGACGATCCGGTCGACCCTGCACGCCACGCTCGTCGGTGTGGGGCGGCGAGCGCTGCCGTTCGCCTCGATCTGCGACGATCCGCACCTCTCGGCGGGTTCGGATATCGATCGGGCCCTGGAAGCGGAGTGGGCGGATGATCTCGATCGCGATCGTCGCTAGCGGACCTCTGCTCGCGGCCGCCAACCGCTCCGACCCGGATCACCGCGCGGTTCTCGGCATCCTGGAGGAGCCGACCCTGCGCCTCGTCGTGCCCGCCCTCTGCGTTGCCGAAGTCGCCTTCCTTCTCGGTCGACGCCAGGGACCCTCCGTCGAGGCCGCCTTCCTCCGAGGTCTGCGCTCCCTCGATGTCCGGAGTCCGGCCGAAGGCGACTGGACGCGCATGGCCGACCTGGTCGAGACCTACGCCGACTTCCCACTCGGCGGGACCGACGCATCGGTCATCGCGCTGGCCGAACGGATGGGGACCGACCTCATCGTCACCCTGGACCGCCGTCACTTCTCCACCGTACGAAGCGTGGAGGGCAGGGCCTTCCGTCTGCTGCCGTAGCCTGAGCGGGCCGTCTCCCCCGAAGGAGGCGCTCGGCGGCGCTCTGCTCCCCGGTGACTCGGGATCTGCAGGAGATCCAGGGTCCGGATCGGCTCGCCCGGCTCGCCCGAGACCGAATTGGGCTACTGCTCGTCCCAGCCGCGCAGGGCCGCGGCTACGCCACCGAGGCCGGAGCCGCCGCGCTGGACTTCGCCCGCGACGTCCTGAAGCTCCGAACGCTGGTGACCTACCTCGCCCCGGACAACGAGCCCTCGAAGAGGGTCGCCGAGAAGCTGGGCGGCGAGCTCGACGGTGTCGTCGAGCTCCTGTCGCACGGTCGCCACTGTGTCTACCGGTACCGGCTGACGCTACGGCCCGATGGCTCCTGACCGAAGGCCCGCCGGTCGCTCCGCCCACCGGAAGGCGGAGGCGGAGCTCGCTACGGCGGCGGGACTCTTCGAGGTCGCGCTGAAGCAGGGGCCCGTGACCTCGGCTCGGCGTCTGGAAGACCGAGAACGCCGGCACGACCTGGATGGTCCGACCCCGATCGCCTCGAGGAGCCCGCCTTCGACACCGTCCGCGACCGCAGCGACTTCCGAGGGCCCCGAGAGGAGACGCGGCCATCCAGCGCCACGACGACACCGAAGTGATCCAACAGGTCGCTCCGCGGCGTCGCGGTTCGAGGCCAGCTCTGGGGAGAGCTCTGCTCCTGCAGGCCCGGGCCGACGCAGATGTGATCGATCGATGCGCGCGAAGGCGCGTGCCTCGGCACGGAGTCCCGGTCTCCTCCGAGTACAGGGCGAGAGTGGGCGGCCGGCGCCACAACCCGATCGCTACCCAACGGAGTCCGGCCGCCGGCCAGAGAACTGACTGGCACCGAAGGTCTGCGCCGAGACCCACACCGAGGCCCGCACCGAGGCCCGAGGTCAGGTCGGTCCTTCTGTGCGACGCGGACCCCTGTTGATTCTGCGCCGACTGGTCGTTAGACTGGTCGCATGACGACGATCGGCGCCTACGAAGCGAAGACCCATCTGTCCGGGCTGCTGGATCGAGTGAGCCGAGGCGAGCGGATCGTCATCACCCGCCGAGGCGAGCCCGTCGCCGTCCTGGCACCGGTCGCATCCGAGCGGGGCGAGGATCTCGGCGAGGTGATCCACGAGCTGAAGGCCCATCGAGCCGGGCGGACCCTCGGCGACCTCACGCTGCGCAAGGCCCTCGACGAGGGCCGGCGTTGAGCGAGATCGTTGTCTACTGCTCCGTGGCGATGGCCTGGTGCTTCGAGGACGAGGACAGCGCCTACGCCGACCAGGTCCTGGACTCGTTGCGGACCCGCGGCGCGGTCGTCCCCGGCCTCTGGCTCCTCGAGGTCGCCAACGTCCTGCTCGTCGCGGAACGCCGGGGACGCATCACGATCGCCGCGAGCGAACGCTTCCTCGGCCTCCTCGGCAGGCTGCCGATCGAGATCGACGACGCGCCGGGTCGAGCGGTCGCCGGCTCGCTCGTCACGATCGGCAGACGCCACAGCCTGTCAGCCTACGACAGCGCCTACCTCGACCTGGCGGTGCGCCGCGGCGCGTCCCTCGCGACCCTGGACGCCAGCCTCCGTCGAGCGGCCACGGCGAGCGGCGTGCCCCTGTTCGGCGAGTGAGCCTTCACGCGACGGACGCGACGGCCAGCAAGCCAGCCGTGGCGGTCGACGATCGCGCCCACAAGCCAGCCAGCGGCGAGAGGAACTGGTGCTGCGCCGCGGGCCCGGCGAGAGCCGCGAGAAGCCCCGCGACTTCGCCGACCGGGATCGGTCGCCTGCGGGTCACCCCGAGCCGATCAGCCGCTCCATAAGCTCCGAAACCCCCAGCTCCTCCGCCCACTGCCGCAGATAGTCGCGGTCGAGCGTTTCCCCCTGCACGGCGACGATCCCGGTGAGGTCTCCCCACTGGCGGTCCGAGGTCTCACCACCCATCCGGTACCACAGGAGCTTGCGGAGCACCGTGTCCTCCGCGGACTTCACGGAGATCACGCGGCCGGCCGAGGGAAGCGCCGTGGAAATGGAACGCCGGAGCTCGGTCCGGTCGAACGGCGAGTCGCCGACGACGAAGAGGTCGATCTTCACGCCGCTTCCGAGGTGGAGCAGGTTGCAGCTCCCTCTCGTGCGAACCGCCCGGCGCATCGTCTCCTCGTCCAGGTAGAAGTCGTCCGATAGCTCCGTTGCCAGAGCGGCAACGTCTTCGAGCGCCAGGTCCACCACGAGGTCCACGTCGTTCGTGTGGCGGGGCACGCCGTGGATCGAGCTCGCGAACGAGCCACCCACGTGGTAGGCGATCTTCCTTCGCTCGAGAGCGTCGAGCACCTGGAGCGCGACGGCCAGCGCCTCCGGCACGGAAGGCGTCACGGCGCGCCCGGCGCCGGCCCATAGGCCCGAGTCGCGAGCTCTTCTCCCAGGACGAGTCCGAGGAGCCGCCGCTCGAGGAGTTCCTCGCTCTCCTTGGGATGACGCTGCCGGAGACCCGCCAGGAGGAGCTGGCGGCTCGTCCGGATCGCGTCATCGACCAGCTCCAGCTTCCGCTCGGCGGACATCCGGCGCAGGACCTCGACCCGCCGGTCCTCCACCTCGGCCTCCGTGTCTCTCGGAACCCCGAACCCGCGGAGATGGGCCTTCTCCATGGCGGCAAGCTACCACGGAGACACTCCGGGGTCACTCATGATGCGGGCGTACCCGATCCCCGCGCTCAGGCCCTCGGGATGGTCCGGATCCTGCGGACGCAGGAACGAGAACTCGGCCCCTCCCTCGCACAGATCCCTACTCCTCTCCCCGCTCTTCCAGCGTCCTGAGCAGCACCGGCAACATCGCCCGGTCCTTCTCCCTGCCGGCCGCCCGCTTCGATTCGATCACCGCCTCCAGGCCGAGCACCGGCACGTCGAGATCGCCGACCCGCACCCAGGCGCTCTTCGGCTGGAGGTCCCCGAAGCGCCAACCGTCGCCGATCACCTGCATCCCGTCGAGCAGACCGAGGTCCGTCGTCAGGAGGTTCACCCGACTCTCTCGCAGCCGCTGGACCGTGGGCTCGATGATCCTTCCGTCCGGATCCCGGTACCGACCGCCAAGAGTCGAGAGGACCTCGGCCACACCGCCGACCATGACGAAGTCCACGCCGCCCTCCGACAGCGCCTTCAGGAGCCCGTGGAAATCAGTCCTCTTCACCGGCCCGAACCGATGCCGCCAGATCGACCATCGCCTGGCCCGCCGCCAGACGCTCCGCCGGCGTCAGAGAGAGCATCCATCGGATGACGGTCAGGTCGACGCCGTCGTCCGCAAGGACCGCGTCCCCGAACTCCGGCAACTCTCCCGGGCGGGCGGTCAGCGACTGGACATCGGCCTCAGGCCCCTTCTTCGCCATAGGTCACTCTACCCCGGCCACGGTGCACACCCATCAGCGCGTCTTGCGAGCCTTCAGTGGGTACCGCTCCGGATGATCGATCGAGTCGACGCTGAGATCGACATCCAGATCCGGCCAGTGAAGGTGCTCCGGCCCGTGGACCTCCAAGTGCAGAATCGAAGACACCGGCGCGTCCCGGAACCACGGGAACTCGTCGAAGGGCAGGAAGACCTCCCGCTCGCCGAGCAGGACCCAGAAGCCGTGACCGGAGATGTTGGTGACCTCAGCCTCTGAAGGGCTCGTCGCAGGCATTCCTGATCTCCTCTTCGTGCTCCTCGACCAGACGCTCGATCGTCTTCAGATCCGGTGCGCCGAGCCCGTGCAACTCTATCGGGTCGGGCCATCGAGCCCGGCGCGCCGCCTGCGATCAGCCCCGGGGCCCGAGAGATCGAAACCTCTCGTAACGACTCGCCAAGAGCGCCGGATCGGGCCGGTTCGCCGCGTTCCGGGGTCGGTGGATCTCGCGCCCCGAGAGCCCCTGGAGGCCATGGAGCAACATCGGCCCGTCCTCCTCTTCCAGGATGTCGGCCCGCACGACGATGCGCAGCTTCGTCGGGTGTACGGCCAAGAAGAAGGAGTCGTAGGCCGCGTGGTGGAGCTTGCAAAGCGCCATGCCGTTGCGCACCACGGGCTCACCCTCCTCCTCGCGGTCGGGCACAATGTGCGCTGCGTCCAGCAACTCGGTGTGGCGGAGGCTGCAGAAGGCGCACTGCTCCCGGTAGGCGCGCAGCACTCGCTCTCGGAAGGTGCGCTGGTGCACGCGGCGGCGGGTCAGCGCCGTCACGTAGCGCCGGCGCGGTTCCGGATCCTCGTCAGCCACCTCGTTCGCCTCGACCCGGAGGCGCGCGCGGGAGAGAACGCTCGCATCGTCCACCGCCACCGAGAAGGTCAGGCTGGCCGGGTCGTCGCCCACGAGGTAGACGGGCCAGACCGCCAAGTAGCGACCCGAGACGATGCCGTGGAAGTAGACCAGCGGCAGTTCGCGCCACATCGCCTCCCGCAGGCCGGCGTTGTCGCGGTGTTGGGGATCGTCGCCCCGGTAGTCGTAGCGCAGCAGGCCGTCCGGGCCGAAGCCGTCGCTGTACGGGCCGTCCGGCGAGGTCCGGATCGAGACCGGCAGCTCCGCCGCCGCCGGCTTGAAGATCCCCTGCTGGCTCAGCAGCGGCACACGCCGCCCCCGAAAGCGGAAGCCGTTCAGCAGCAGCGCCCACGACAGCACGTCGCCGTGACGCTCCGTCCGCTCCCGCAGCCAGTCGAAGGCCCGGAGGCGCAGGTCGAGATCACTCATCGGAACGAAGCGAGCGTAACACTCAGCGCCAACCTTCGCCGCAAGGGCGACAGCCGGAGAATCGAGAGATACGAGCACGCGCGGGGGACCGAATTCGAGCTCGCGCCCTCCGCCCCTGCTTCCACGCCGCCCGCGCCGCACTGGAGCTCATCTACCGCAAGTTCGTCGACGCCTACCGCGACGCCGCCGCCGACCTCGTCGCGGGCCGCAAGGCCCACTTCCCAGACAACTCCTTCCCGAGGCCCATGCCCTTCCAGCGCGGCCAGCTCGCCCAGCACCGTAGCTCCGCCGCGGGCTCCCACTCCCGCTCGAACCGCGCCCACGATCGACTCTGGGCCACCCTCTCGAGGTCGGGCCTCGCCGGCGTTAACCCTGCCTCGGCATCAAGACCGCGAGGACGATCGCCACCAGGAAGAGTGCGGGAACGTCGCCCAGCAGGTTGATCCGATCCGACTCGTCCAGAACGGCCTGGACGAGCATGATCCCACCGTGGACGACGCTCGACCACACGGTGAACCAGATCAGGCTCGCGTGCGCCATCGGGTTCTTCGCGGCTCGGATCAGGAAGATGCCCAGGGTCGCGTACACGCCCATGATCATCTGCTCGTACTCCGGTTGCCTCGGCGTCCACGACCACCCGTCCGGCCAGACCCACATCATCATGGCCGGCACTCCCAGGACAAAGACGACGCCGAAGACGACGAGGGCGCTCCTCAGAGTGCGCATTCTCTGCTCGGATTCCATAGCAGCCCGTGGTGGAAGCCGGGCGCGAGCGAGAGCGCGCAATCTTCTTCGGAATCAAGGCGGGAATCCGCACTCGATTCGGTGAATCGGGGAGGATTCCCAACGAAGAGTCCGGAGGAGAGGGCCGCTCGTAGCGTGTCTC